>DASWHK010000193.1:0-11079 GCA_036398215.1 Acidobacteriota bacterium
CGCGACCATGGGCACGAAACAACGCCTGAGTCCTGTCATACCCCTGCCCTCCTTTCCAAAGAGCGTCACAGATTACGGCCTCGCGAAGCGCACCGCTTCGTGAGGGCATCGGGCCTGGCTGTCCATGGCTAGGCAGGCCGAGGTGGACGTGTGATGGGTCTGGCGCGTGGACCTTGCGGGTGAGGGCAAGGAGAGCCGACGCAGGCGATGCCGGAGCCATCGTCGAGGAGGCTCGACGCGGCCATCGCCCGCAAGCCCCACGCGCCCGAAGGGTTGCCGCAACCAGACCCATCGGAGTTTCACCACGGGCTGCTAAGAGAGTTGACACTTCGGAAGATCCTTGGATAAAGTACGCACGGGCTCGAGCGGTTTTCAGGGCGAGTTGAACAACAGGCTGTAAACCTTCGGGGCGGTAAGGCGTTTTCCCCCGCCAACGCCCCCGATCCTGGGGGGACGAAGGCCTGTTCTCGTGGCTCACGGGTTTGTCAAAGAACTCGTGAGCCACTCTTTTAGGTGGGGGAGGCGAGCAGGGGACACGGCTGCTGCGTTGGGCTTGCTCGGCCTCCTACGCCGTACGATAAGTACGACTCCGTCGGCCTCGCTGCGCCCGCCTTGCATCCGTGTCCCCTGCTCACCTCTGGAGTGGTCAGCCAGGACGGGGCCGCCGAGTCCGGCGGCATCGCTTCGCTCGCCTTGCTTTGGCGTCTCCGGCTCATCGCGGTCATGGTTCGCTCGGGCGGGGCCGCCGACTACCGCGGCATCGCTTCGCTCGCCTTGCTTTGGCGTCTGCGGCTCATCGCGGTCATGGTTCGCCAGGGCGGGGGCGCCGACTACCGCGGCATCGCTTTGCTCGCCTTGCCTTGGCGGTTGAATGGGGTCTTGGGGCGTTTTGTGTGGTTGTGGGGTGCGGTGGTAGGCTATCGGGCGCGCCGCGCCGTCGGCCGGCTTTCTTCGCCGGCGGCTTCGCTGGCCCCGCCGATCGTTTCGACCTCAGCATGGAGAGAGGTACGCCGTGTTCGCCGACCGTCTGCAGCGCCTGGGCACCGAGAACGCCTTCAAGCTCGCCGATCACATCGCGCGGGTGCAGGCCGGCGGCCAGGATGTCGTCCGCCTGAACCTCGGTGAGCCGGACTTCAACGCGCCCGCCCACGTGGCCGCGGTCGCCAAGGCCCAGATCGACGCCGGCAACGGCCACTATTGCCACCCGGCCGGGATCGAAGGGCTGAGGCGCGCCATTGCCCGCCAGGTCGGCGAGACCCGGGGGCTCGACGTCGACTGGCGCCGCGTCGTCGTCCATCCCGGCGGCAAGCCGTCGATCGCCTACAGCCTGCTGACCTACGTGAACCCGGGCGATGAGGTCATCTACCCGAGCCCGGGGTTTCCGGTCTACGAGTCCTGGGTGACCTTCGTCGGCGCCGAGCCCTTGGCCATGCGGTTGCGGGAATCGGCCGGGTTCGCGATGACCGCCGCCGACCTGGCCGCCCTGATCACCGACAAGACCAAGCTGATCATCCTGAACTCACCGGCCAATCCCACCGGCGGGCTGATCGAGGCCGAGGCCCTGGCGGAGATGGCCGAGGTCATCCGCGACAAGGCCCCCGCCGACGTGCGGATCTACTCGGACGAGATCTACGAGAACATCATCTTCGACGGTCGCAGCCACGCCAGTATCGCCAGCCAGCCGGGGATGGCGGAGCGCACGCTGATCGCCTCCGGCCATTCGAAGTCCTTCGCGATGACCGGCTGGCGGCTCGGTTACGTCGTGCTTCCGACGGTCGAGGAGGCGGAGATCTTCAAGAACCTCAACATCAACCTGATCTCGTGCACCCCGCCGTTCATCCAGGAGGCCGGCCGGGAGGCGCTGGAGAGCCCCGAGAGCGCCGCCGCGATCGCCCGCATGGTGGCGGCCTTCGACGAGCGCCGCAAGGTCGTCGTCGAGACCCTCAACGCCACGCCGGGCATCTCCTGCGTGATGCCGAAGGGGGCCTTTTACGTGTTTCCCAACGTCGCCGGCGCCTGCGAGGCCCTGGGGGCGATAGAGGCGTTCGAAAAGATGCCGCCCGACCAGCAGCGGCGCTCGAGCCCTTCGACCCTCCTGCAGATGTTCGCGCTCTACCGCCACGGCGTGGCGACGATGGATCGACCATCCTTTTGCAGGATCGGCAGCGACGGAGAGCATTATCTGCGGCTGAGCACGGCGGCGGACCTCGATCAGCTCGAGGAAGGGCTGGCGCGCCTCGCCGCGACGGTAACCGATGCCGAGGGCTTCGCCGAGTTCGTGGCCCAGCACGCCGCAGTGAAGATGTGATGGGTCTGGCGCGCGGGTCTTGCGGGTGGAGGAGGCAGCCATGAGGGTTGGGAAGGTTTTCGTGACCCGTCGGATCCGCGACGCGGGGCTCGACATCCTGGTCGAAGGCGGGGCCGAGGTCAGGGTCTGGGAAGGCCCCGAAGACGCCGGCCCGGAGAAGCCGGAGGTCGTCGCCGGTGCCCGGTGGGCCGACGTTCTGCTGTCGCTGTTGACCGAGCCGATCGATCGCGAGGTGATGGAAGCCAACCCCTCGTTGCGCGGCATCGCCCAGTTCGCCGTCGGCTATGACAACATCGACGTCGAGACGGCGACCGAGCTGGGCATCCCGGTAAGCAACACGCCCGGGGTGCTGACCGACACGACCGCCGACCTGACCTGGGCGCTGCTGCTGGCCGCGTCACGCAACATCGTCTCCGGCGACCGCTACATGCGCGGCGGCAACTACAAGCTCTGGGGCCCGAACCTGCTGCTCGGCGAGGATGCGTCGCCGGGCGGCGACGGGCGCCGCAAGGTGCTGGGAATCGTCGGCTTCGGGCGCATCGGTCAGGCGGTGGCGCGGCGCGCCGTCGGATTCGACATGCGGATCCTCGCCCATGATCCCTATGCGCGAGAGGCAATCGAAGCCGACGAGCAGGTGGAGTGGGCGGAGCTCGACGAGCTGCTCGCAGCCAGCGACTTCGTCACCATCCACACGCTGCTCTCCGACGAGACCCGCCACCTGATCAGCACCGCGGAGCTCGACAAGATGAAGCCGACCGCCTATCTCGTCAACGCCGCGCGGGGTCCGATCGTCGACGAGGCGGCGCTCGTCGAGGCGTTACGCGCCAACAAGATCGCCGGAGCCGGACTCGACGTCTACGAGCGGGAGCCGGAGATGGAGCCGGGCCTCGCCGAGCTCGAAAACACCGTTCTGCTCCCCCACCTCGGCAGCGCCAGCCGCGGGACGCGCGACAAGATGGCGTCGATGGCGGCCACCAACGCCGTCGCCATGCTGCGTGGGGAGAGGGCTCCCAACTGTGTCAACGCCGAGGTCTACGAATCCGCCGCCTACGCCGGGCGCATCGGCAGCTGAAGCGGTAGAATTCTCCGCAATCGACAGCTTCGAGGGTACGAGCGTGCGCTTCACCGAATCAGAGATCGATTGCGCGATGCGGCTGCGCGCGGCGGGACTCCCTTGGGGCCCGGAGCCGGGCCAGTACGTCTTCGACATCAACGGAATGATGCGCGCCGGCTCGCCGTTCCAGGCCGGGGTCTTCCTGATCAACAGCGCCAACACCTTCGAATCGACGGCCGGCGGCCAGGAAGCGATGTTCGAGAACTTCGTCTGGCTGCCGACGTGGGAAGACTGCCGCGTCTGGCTACGCGAAAGAGGCGTCTCCGACGAGCGCGTGCTCGACACGCTGAGAAAGGGTGCGCAGAACGGCTGCACCGACCGTGAGGCCCTGTATGCCCTGATGCTCGAGATCCTCGAAGGGAGCGCCTCTCGAGGATGAAGCGAGGTGTACTCTTCGCCCTCGGGCTGGCGGTCCTCCTGCAGGCGTGCGGCCAGACGCCGACGGCCTTCCGACCGCTGCCGTCGGCCCTCGGCGATATCCGCGGCGTGGCGATGGGCTTCGAAGGGCTGCTGCCGCTGCAGGAGGGCGAGGGCATCTATGCCGCCTGGATCAACCTCGAGCGCGGTGAGATCGTCGGGCTGGGGCGCTTCCGGGTCAACGAGAACGGTCGGCCGATCGACGAGAACGGCGACCTCATCGAGAGGTTCGTCGCCGATCAGAATCTCTTCAAGTCCGTCAGCGTGCTGATCACGATCGAGCCTTTCGGCGCCGTCGGCGGCTCCCCGGGGTCGGCGGTGATCCTACAGGGGCCGGTCATCGAGGGCGTGGCGCAGCTGACGGTGCCGTCCCCGCAGGGGGTCCAAGGAGCTCAGGGAAGCTACCGCGTGTTCACGCCCACCGACGGGCCGGGTACCAACGAAGGCTCGGGAGTCTGGGCGGCCAGCGTCGCCGGCGGCCCGCTGCTGCAGCTGCCGGCGCTGAACAACCTGTACGCCTACGAGCACTACATGGTCATCGACGGCGTCACGCTCACCATGGGGCGTTTCCTCTCCCCCAACGCCGCTGATTTCATCAACCTCTACAGCGGCTCGGAGCCAGCGCCCGCCTTCCCTGGCGAAGACTTCCTGGTCAACGCCCCGGCGGGTGTGACGTTTCCCGCCAACCTCGCCGGCGCCCGCCTGATCGTCACCCTGGAGCCGATACTCGACGACACCTCCGACCCATCGCAGCTGGTGATCCTCGAGGCCACCCTGCCCGGCAGTGTGGTGGGCGGCGAGACGATCGCGTTGACCAACCGCGTCGCAGACTTCCCGAGCGGAACGGCGGTGATCTTCTGATGGTCAACGGGCGCGGCGCGATGACCGCAGCGGCTCTGGCGGCGCTGCTACTGGCGCCCGGCGCCGCCGCCGAGGCGTCGCCAGTGCCTTACGGGATGATCGCCGGCGCCACTGCGCCGCTGATCGCGCAGTTGCAGGCGTCCGCGCAGCCGCAGCAGCAGGAGCCGGAGCGACCGCCGCCGGTCGTAGACCCGGCCGACGGACCGGTGTTCTCGATCATGGGAGGGTCGGTGTTCTCCGGGTCGAGCTCCTTTCAAGCCGGCGCCGCGTTCGCCTATTTCTTCGGGGCCAAGGCCAACTTCGGCTTCGAGGTCGAGGGCACGGCGACGTTGGGGCCCGGCGGCCGCGTCGCCCAGGGGATGGGGAGCTTCGTCCTGCAAGCCGGCGCCCGGACCTCGAAGTTCGTGCCCTACGTCGCCTTCGGCGGCGGTTACCTACAGGCCAAGACCAACCTGCCGAAAGCAACCCAAGAGGTGCTCGACAGCCTCGGGATCCAGCCCGAGCCCATCAGCGAGACGGCGCCACTCATCCAGTTCGGAGGCGGCGTTCGCTTCTACGTCAGGCCGAAGCTCGCCTTTCGAGCCGATGTCCGCTTCGCGCAGGTGATCCTGGACCTGGACGCGGAGGGCTTTTCGGATCGGTTGTTCCCGATGCGCCGGCTCGCCGGGATGATCAGCTGGGACTTCTAGGCCGATCAGCGAGGGCGCGCGAAGCCCCGCTCCGAGCTCGCCACGAAGCGCACCAGCTCGGCGATCTCCTCGGCGCCCGGCTCTGCTGCGGCCAGGTCCCGCAGCAGGTCGAGCCGCCCGGCCAGCGACGTCCCGTGGCCGAACAGGATCCGGTACGCCCTTTTCAGCATGCGCATGCTGGTTTTCGACGCTGCGGACCTCTGCAGGCCCACGGTATTGAGACCCCTGGGCCGAGCCGGGTGCCCATCGGCCAGACAGAACGGCACGATGTCCTGGCGCACGGCGCTGCCGCCACCGATCATCGCCAGGCGGCCGATGCGGGTGAACTGGTGGACGACGACGTTACCTGACAAGAACGCGCCGTCGCCGACCACGACGTGGCCCGCCATCATCACCCCGTTGGCGACCATCACCCCGTCGCCAAGGACGCATTCGTGAGCGACGTGCGAGGTTGCCATCAGCAAGCAGTCGCTGCCCACGACCGTGTCGCGTCCGGGGGCGACGCAGCGATGGACCGTCACGTATTCGCGGATCACGGTGCGATCGCCGATCGTGACGCCGCTCTCGCCACCCCGGAACTTGAGGTCCTGGGGCGTTCCGCCGAGCACCGCTCCGGCACCCACGTCGACCTGGGCGCCGACCCGCGTGCCGGCAAAGAGCAGCGCGTTGGGACCGATCCGGGCCCCGGCGCCGACGACCACCCCGGATTCGATCATCGCGCCCGCGGCGACCTCTACGTCATCGGCGAGCTCGGCATCCCGGTGCACCCGGGCGGCAGCATCGACAACCGGCATCGTGCCCCTCTGGCAAGCCGGGGTGAGGACCCCGATTGGGCCGCAATTCTCAACGGGTAATTACCGCCGGCTCTGCGGCACGCGACGTGTGGAAGAGCGCTGGCGACAGGATCCTACCAGCCGCGCGAGGTTCGTCAGCGCCCCCAGCCAACCATGGCAGGCCGTGGTGCACGCAAGACGAGCGCCCGTCGGGCCAGCAAGCCGGCCCGGGACTCGAGCGAGGGGTCCCCTGGTTTCTCCCCTTCCGTCCAACGGTCGTCCCGGATTGGCGAGCCAGCCCGACGGGCGCTGGTCACCTCGAGACAAAAGCAAGGGCGATGCCAAGGCGAGCCCGCGGAGAGAAAAGGCCAGGAATGGAACATTTTACGCCCTATTGGTCGGAGCTTACGTTCCTGGCCCCGAGCACGCTCCCGAGCTCCTGGGCCGGCGGATGCCAGGCCCATCCCCGATGTGACGGTATGCGGACGACGAATGAACGACGATGACCTCATGAGGTCATGCGCCGCCGCTATCTCCGGTTTCCCCGCCGGCCTCGATACCGTACTTGCGCAGCTTGTGGTACAGCGACGTTCGCGGAATCCCCAGCAGCTCGGCGGCGCGCGACTTGTTGCCGCCCGCGGCGGCCAGGACCCGGCGGATGTGGGCCGCCACATGCCGATCGAGGCGCAGGGCGTCCTCCTCTTCGAGGGTTGCCGGGGGCCTCGGGGTCGCGGGCGAGACGGGGCTCGTGGGGCGCTCCGCGGCGCCCTCGTCGAACTCCCCGATCGCCGGCGGCAGGTCGCGGCGGCGTATCACGTCGCCCTCGGCGAGAACCGCGGCGCGATGAACGACGTTACGCAGCTCGCGCACGTTGCCCGGCCAGTCGTACGCTTGTAGACGCTCGAGGGCGGCGGCCGAGAAGCGGACCGGGCCGCCGCCGTTGTTGACTCGGAAGGCGCGTGCGAAGTGCTCCGCCAGCAGCGGGATGTCCTCGCGGCGGTCGGCGAGCGGCGGCACGCGGATGTCGAAGACGTTGAGCCGGAAGAGGAGATCCTCGCGGAACGACCCCTCTTCGACCAGCTTCGTGAGGTCATGGTTGCTGGCCGCGATGATGCGGACATCGGTGCGTCGCGAGCCGCGGTCCTCGCCGACCTTCTGCACCTCGCCGTTCTCTAACACCCGCAGCAGCATGACCTGGAGCCGCGGGCTCATCGACTCCACCTCGTCGAGGAACAGCGTGCCGCCGTCGGCGAGCTCGAACTTGCCTGCCTTGTCCCGGTGCGCGCCGGTGAATGCCCCGCGGACGTGCCCGAACAGCTCCGAGGCCAGCAGATCCTCGGCGAAGGCGCCACAGTTGACGATCAACAGGTCGTGGTCCCGGCGCTTCGAAAAGTAGTGGATGGCGTGCGCCAGCAACTCCTTGCCGACACCGCTATGGCCGGTCAAGAGGACCGGCTCGCGGGTGGGGGCGACGCGCTTGATCAGCGCTTCGATGCGGCGAATCGGCTCCGAGGCACCGACGATCTCGACGTCGTAGCCCCGGCGCCGGGAGTACTCCGAGAGCCACTGCCGGGATACGAAGACCGATACCGCTTCGGCCAGGTCTTCGAGACGGCTCTGATGCTCGCTCGTATAGTGGCCGCGGTGAACCGACTCTACCGAAAGCACTCCGATCGGCTTCCCCTGCAGCCGGATCGGCACCACCAGGTTCGCCTCCGACCCCTTGAAAGCCGGAAAGTAGTAGGGGTCGTTCTCGACGTCGTTGCTCAGGTACGGCTCGTTGTTCTGGTAGACCCAGGTGATGATTCCGGGCGATTCCGTGTCCTGTGCGAGCAGGTTGGGAAGCTCGTCGAGCAGCTCGCCTTCCTCGTGGGCGGAAACGACGCGCAGCTCGTCGTCGTCCTGCTCGAGGACGTAGATGCTGCCGTAGTCGCTGTCGGTGAGACGCCGCGCGACGTCGATGAAATCGGCCATGATGGCGCGGATCGTCTGGTCACCGGATAGCCCTTCGAAAACGATCTTGTGCAGCAGCTTCTGCGAGAGAGCGCTCGTTGGTCCCATTGGCCTATTGTATCGGCCGCGCCGCCGAGCGGGTCGGCTCGTCGATGCGGATCTGCCCCGATTCCGGGTACCAGCTCAGCCGCCAGCCGCCCAGCAGGTTGCTGCCGAGCACCGCGGTGGGAGCGACGCCGCCGTCGATTGCCCAGCCGCTGAGCGAAGCCGGCCGCCAGAGGACTTCTCCCCGCCACCCTCCGAGCTGCACCCGCGTCGGCGCCGCCCCGCTCCCGGCCGACACCGGCAGCAAATCGGAGTCGAGGCGCGAGCCGCCCGCCAGGTCCAGGCCGGCGGCGACCACCCGGTCCTCGACCCGGGGGAACAGCAGCATCTGGACGGCGAGGCCCTCGTGCACGAGCCGCGTCTGCAGCCACGCCACGGGGTGGGCCGAGTTTCTCTCCAGGGTGTCCTTCCTTGCCAGGACGATCGATCGAGCGCCGGTATCGAGGCTCCACCGAACGCCGCCCAGCACGTCGATGGCGAGGACTCCGTCGACCCCGGCGGGCGCCTCGCCGACGGCCAGCACGACGTTGCTCAGCGCCAGCCCGCCGAGCTCGAGCCGCGGGCAGGCTGCCTGCCGCGGCGCCAGGATCGCCGGCCAACGGGCGCTGGGCCCGCGGGTTCCGGGCGAGGGCGCCCCAGCGATGGCAAGACCCGCCGACGCCGCAAGCCGCTCAGAGATCAGGCTCTGACGGAACGTCAGGTCGACCGCTAGCAGCGCCGTGACTCCGCCTACCTTCGCCTCGAGGGCGAGCGTGCCGTCGTCCAGCTCGACCAGGAGGAGGTCGGCAGCCTCGCCGCTCCACTCGTGTATCGGCCCCTGAAGCCGCTCCAGGGCCGTCGCCATCGCTTCGGCGGCGCGAGCCCGGGCCGTGCCGGTCGCCGCACGACTCCAGGCGCGCAGCTCGCCGACCGCGGTCACGCGGTCTCCCCTTCGCCACGCGGCGCTGGCCAGCAGCGCATGGGCGGGACCCGCCGGCTCCGCCGCGGCCAGGCCCGACGTCGCCAGCTCGCGGGCCGCCTGCCAGTCGCCGGCGCTGGCACGAACCGCCGCCATGCCGACCTGACCTTCGTCGAGCCCGGCGCCCGCCGCGCGCCGGAAGCGAGCCTCGGCGTCGCGGAGGTGGCCATTCCGCCACAGCGCCCAACCGAGGACCAGATCGGCCTGCGGACCGCGATAGAGATCGTCCAGAACCACGGCGCGATCGAGCGCCAGCCGCACCCGGTCCTGCTCCAACAACGTCCGGACCTCGTTGATCGATGGCGCCAGGTTGCCGGGGTCGACCGCGAGCTCGAGCCTGCAGCCGGCGAACGTAACGCACAGAACGACGGCGATGCTCAACGGCCCGGCGGCGCGAGAGCCGCCCACCCCGTTTTCACGTCCGCCGCGCGGTGGTATATTCACGTCGATAGGGATCTCCATGAAGCTGCGTAACTACATCACACGCTGGCAGGAATTTCGTGAGTGGTCGGTGACCAACCGACCCGAAATCGTCTCGGACGTGGAGAGCCTGGGCAACGAGCTCCGGCATTCCATCGAAGCCTACCGTCAGGCCTCCGGGCCGGAAGAGCGGCAGGATACGATGGAGTCGATCAAAGCCTACTACGACGAAGTCGTCGAGTGGCATATGCGCGAGATCATCGCCAAGCTCGACAGCGTATAGGCTCGAATCGCTCCCCGCGCGATTCCGCGACAGCGTCAGACTTGATTCGACCCTCGTGGTCTAGCAGGCCGTGGTCGGAGTGTGTCCGCGTAGCGGCCGGGTCTCCGCGCACGAACCTTGCAGGCCGCGATGGAGGCGCTGCCGAGCTTGCCTGACGACGCCAAGTCGGTGGAAGAGCAGCCCAACGGCCACGAGGACGCCGGTGACGGCGTCTTCAAGCCGATCGCCGAGCTGTCGCGTGGGTACTGGTCGCCGCGCATCCTGCTCACCGCCGTCGAGCTCGATTTGTTCACCGCGCTGGGTAGCGATTCGCTCTCGTCCCGGCAGCTCGCCGACCGTGTCGGCGCCGACGAGCGCGGCATCGACCTGCTCGCCAAGGCGCTGGTCGCCATCGGCCTCCTCGATCTGGACGAAGGGCGCTTCGTCTCGACGGCCGCCGCACGCCGGCATCTCGACACCACCTCTCCGGGCGACCGCAGCGCCGTCGTCCGGCTCGCCAACTGGTGGTGGAAGGAGTGGTCGAACCTGACCGCGATCGTCCGAGAAGGGGCGTCCGCTGGCGGCCGCGGGCCGACCGAGGAGATCATCGAAGACTTCACCCTGGCGATGCATCAGGGCAAGCTCGAGGTCGGCAAGCTGCTGGTCGAGCGCCTTGACTTGCACGGGGTGAAAAGGATCATCGATATCGGCGGCGGTGCCGGGACCTTCACGGAAGCGCTGGCGATGGCGCTCCCGGACGCGCAGGTGGTCCTCGTCGACCGCCCGGAGGTGCTCACGGTGGCACGACGGCGGCTGCCGGCGGAGCTGATCGAGGAGCGCGTCGTGCTCGTCGCGCGCGACTTCAACGCCGAAGGGATCCCGCTGGCCGGCTCACCCCCCGGCGGCTACGATCTGGCGCTGCTGTCGTCGCTGCTCCATCTACAGGGGCCGGAAGAGAACGCCAGCCTCCTGAGCCGCGTCCACGACGTGCTCGAGCCCGGCGGCCAGGTGGCGATCCGTGAGTTTCTCGTCGACGAGTCCGGCACGCGACCCACCGAGGCCGCGCTTTTCGCGATCGCCATGCTGGTCACCAGCGAGCGCGGGCGTTGCTACAGCCTCGAGGAGATCAAGGCCTGGCTGCATGCTGCGGGCTTCGGTGAGGTGAACGGCCAGGAGCTCGACACCCCCGCCACTTTGATCACCGCGCGGCGGGCCTAGC
>DASWHK010000194.1:0-5348 GCA_036398215.1 Acidobacteriota bacterium
CGGTAGTACTCGGCGGTGCGCCGGATGCCGTCCTCGAGGTCGACCTTGGCCTCGAAGCCGATCAGCCGCCGGGCCTTGTCGACCGAGGGGATCCTGAGCTCGACGTCGGCGTAGTCCTTGCGGGTGAAGACGATGTCGGACTTCGACTCCAGGACCCGGACCACGGCGCTGGCCAGGCCGTAGATGGTGACCACCGCCCGCTGGTTGCCGATATTGAAGGCCTCGCCGACGGCGGCGGGGTGCTCGAGCGCGATCAACGTGCCCTCGACCATGTCGTCGACGTAGCACCAGGCGCGGATCTGGGTGCCGTCGCCGTGGATCTCGATGGTCTCGTTCCTGATCGCCCGCCGGATGAAGGTGCGCAGCGCCCCCTCGCCGATCTGCCCCGGGCCGTAGATGTTGAACGGCCGCACCACCGTGGTCGGCAGCCGCTGCTCGCGGTGGTAGGCGATCGCGAGGTGCTCTTCGGCCAGCTTGCTGACCGCGTAGGTCCAGCGCGCCTCGCCGACCTGCCCGAGGACCGCGGGGTCGGTCTCGTCGGAGCGGAAGGCCCGCTGGCCGAAGATCTCGCTGGTCGAGAAGCACACGACCCGCTCGCAGCCGGGCAGCTCGGACGCCGCCTGCAGGACGTTGGCGGAGCCGATCATGTTGACCCGCATGGTGGCGACGGGCTTCTCGATGACCGTGTCGATCCCGGCGATGGCGGCGCAGTGCACCACCAGCGCGGCGCCGCGGATCGCACCGCGCACGGCCTCAAAATCGAGCACGTCGCCCTCGATCACCGTCAGGTTCGAGTGCCCCCGGTAGGACCGGTGCTGCAGCGAGTCGCGGCTGAAGTTGTCGTAGACGACGATCTCGTTGCGCTCGATCAGCGGCTCGATCAACGACGAGCCGATGAAGCCGCCGCCGCCGGTAACGAAGATCTTCTTCCCGGCGATCACCTGCCGCCTCGTCCGAACACGATGTCAGCGATGGCCGCCGCGCCGCGAGGCGGCGGGCGGGGAAAAACGGCGGCCATGGTGGCGCGGCTCCGTGCCACGGGCGGGAGCTATCGAGCGCCGGCGGGGAAGGCTGCGCTTCCTCACAGCGGGATGTTCCCGTGCTTCTTGGGCGGGTTGCGGTCGACCTTGGTGTCGAGGGCGAGCAGCGCCTTGATGAGCTTCGGGCGGGTGTCGCGGGGGCGGATGATGGCGTCGACCCAGCCGCGCTCGGCGGCGACGTAGGGGTTGGCGAACTTGTCGCGGAAGCCGCGTACCTTCTCGGCCCGCAGGGCTTCGGGGTCGTCGGCCTCCGCCAGCTGCCGCCGATAAAGGACGTTGACCGCGCCCTCGGGGCCCATGACAGCGATCTCGGCGGTCGGGTAGGCGAAGTTGACGTCGGTGCGGATGTGCTTGGAGGCCATGACGCAGTAGGCGCCGCCGTAGGCCTTGCGGGTGATCACCGTCAGCTTGGGGACCGTGGCCTCGGCGAAGGCGTACAGCAGCTTGGCGCCGTGCTTGATGATGCCGCCGAACTCCTGCGCGGTGCCGGGAAGGAAGCCGGGGACGTCCTCGAAGACCAGCAGCGGGACGTTGAAGGCGTCGCAAAAGCGGACGAAGCGGGCGCCCTTCACCGAGGCGTCGATGTCGAGCGTGCCGGCCAGGTGGTCGGGCTGGTTGGCGACGATCCCCACCGGCATCCCGTGCAGCCGCGCGAAGCCGACCACGATGTTGCGGGCGAAGCGCTCGTGCACCTGCAGGAAGCGGCCGTGGTCGACGACGCCGTGGATGAGATCGACGATGTCATAGGGCTTGTTGGGGTCCTCGGGGACGATCTTGTCGAGCCCGGGGTCGGCGCGCGCCGGGTCGTCGGAGGGCTCGAGCCGCGGCGGGTCCTCGCGGTTGTTGGACGGCAGGTATGCCAGCAGCTCGCGGATCAGCGCCAGGCAGGCGCCGTCGTCGGCGGCGGCGAAGTGAGCGACGCCGCTCTTGCTGTTGTGGACCTCGGCGCCACCCAGGTCCTGCGCCGTCACCTCCTCGTGCATGACCGTGCGGATGACGTCCGGGCCGGTCAGGAACATGTAGGAGCTGTTCTCGACCATCACCACGAAGTCCGTGATCGCCGGCGAGTACACGGCGCCACCGGCGCACGGCCCCATGATCGCCGAGATCTGCGGCACCACCCCGGAGGCCAGCGTGTTGCGCAGGAAGATCTCCGCGTAGCCCGCCAGCGACGCCACGCCTTCCTGGATGCGGGCGCCGCCGGAGTCGTTGAGCCCGATCACCGGCGCGCCCATCTTCATGGCCAGGTCCATGACCTTGCAGATCTTGGCGGCGTTGGCCTCCGAGACGCTGCCGCCGAAGACGGTGAAGTCCTGGGCGAACACGTACACAAGCCGGCCGTCGATGCGGCCGTGGCCGCTGACCACGCCGTCGCCGACGATGCGCTGCTCGTCCATGCCGAAGTCGTTGCAGCCGTGGACGACGAAGCGGTCGAGCTCCTCGAAGGTCCCGGGGTCGAGCAGCAGCTCGAGGCGCTCGCGGGCGGTCAGCTTGCCGGCGTCGTGCTGGCGCTTGACCCGCTCCTCGCCGCCCCCCTCGCCGGCCTGCTGCTCGCGGGAGGCGAGCTCGTCGAGACGGTCGGCGATGGTCATTGCCGGCGGGGTGAGGGCCGACGCCGCGGCCGGCTCGGCGCCCCGCAGCGCCGCCCGCAGGGGGCCTTGGGCACCCTGTATGTGAGAGATGTGCTTCCCCTCATCTCTCCATACAGCAGCCATCCCGTCATGGGTTCAGCACGGGCCCGCGCATCAGGGGTTCGCCATTGTCCGTCAGGCCTTGACGGCTTCCGGGGCGACCGTGTCGCGGGCCTTCTCCCAGTCGGCGAGGAAGGCCGCCAGGCCCTTGTCGGTGAGCGGGTGGTTGAACAGCGCGTCGAAGACCTTGTAGGGGAGCGTTACCACGTCGGCGCCCATCAACGCCGCGTCGAGCACGTGCTTGGGGTGGCGGATCGAGGCCGCCAGCACCTCGGTGGGAAAGCCGTAGTTCTCGTAGATGGCGATGATCTGCCGGAGCAGCTCCATGCCGTCCTGGCTGACGTCGTCGAGGCGGCCGACGAACGGCGAGACGTAGGCGGCGCCGGCCTTGGCGGCGAGCAGCGCCTGGTTGGGCGAGAAGCACAGCGTGACGTTGACGCGGACGCCCTCGTCGGTGAGCCGCCGGGTCGCCTTGAGCCCCTCCTTGATCAGCGGACATTTGACGACCACGTGCTCGTGAATGGCCGCCAGGCGGCGCCCTTCGGCGACCATCTCGTCGGCCTCCAAGGAGACCACCTCGGCGCTCACCGGCCCCTGGACGATCTCGCAGATCTCGTGGACGACCTCCTCGAAAGGCCGGCCGGCCTTGGCGACCAGCGAGGGGTTCGTCGTGACGCCGTCGATCAGGCCGAGGCCGGCGGCCTCACGGATCTCGTCGACATTCGCAGTGTCCAGAAAAAACTTCATCGCTCGCCTCCGTCGCGTCGCCTGCGCGCGCCCCGATTCAGCCCCGCCTCGCCCCTTGCCCCGAAGATACCGCCGCTGGCCGGGCGGCGCGATTCCTGAACGGTCGCAGCGACCCGCCCGGTCCGAGCGGCGGTAGTTTAGCACGGGTCGCCGGGCGCCCCCGGCGGTCAAGCCGTGCGACTCGTAGCAAGCGCCGGTTGAACGTGTACTTCAAATTATCATGATGTTTTGAAGTAGCAGTTCACTCGATCGCCTCCGAAATCTTGCCCCCAGTGCAGCGCGAGCTGGCCCAGAAGGGTGGGCTCCACCACGGCCTGCTAGTGATCAACCGACCTCGCCCATCTCCGCCAGCCGCCAGTCGTAGATCGGGAAGCCGGCGCACAGCTCGTCGACCTCGGCGCGGACGGTGACGCCCGCCGCCTCGTCGCCCTTGCTTTCGAGGACGCGGTGGATCCAGTCGGCGATCCGCGCCATCTCCGGCTCCTTCATGCCGCGCGAGGCGACCGCCGCGGTGCCCAGCCGCAGCCCCGAGGTGACCAGCGGCGGGTTGGGATCGAAAGGGATGGTGTTCTTGTTGACGATCATGCCGGCGGCGTCGAGCCAGGTCTCGCCGTCCTTGCCGGTGAG
Source organism: Acidobacteriota bacterium (assembly GCA_036398215.1). Lineage (GTDB taxonomy): Bacteria > Acidobacteriota > UBA890 > UBA890 > UBA890 > DASWHK01. Next base: position 4,106 of record DASWHK010000194.1, read on the forward strand.
GCCGCCGGCGCCGACGTCGACCAGGACGATGTGGCTGTCGGTGCCGCCCGAGACGATCCGCCAGCCGCGCTCGGTGAGGGCGGCCGCAAGCGCCTTGGCGTTGGCGATGATCTGCGCGGCGTAGGCCTTGAAGCCGGGGGTGGCGGCCTCCCTGAAGCACACCGCCTTGGCGGCGATCAGGTGCATGAACGGCCCGCCCTGGGCGCCCGGGAAGACCTTGCGGTCGATCTCCTTGGCGTGCTCCTCCTTGCAGAGGATCAGGCCGCCGCGCGGGCCGCGCAGCGTCTTGTGGGTCGTGGAGGTGACGTACTGAATGTGCTCGCAAGGGTTGGGGAACAGGCCCGCCGCCACCAGCCCGGCCGGGTGGGCGATGTCGGCCATCACCCGGGCGCCGACCGCGTCGGCGATCGCGCGGACACGGGCGAAGTCGATCGTCCGCGGGTACGCCGAGGCGCCGACGACGATCAGCTTGGGCCGGTGCTCCTCGGCCTGCGCCGCCATCTGCTCGTAGTCGAGAAGCTCGGTCTCCTTGTCGACGCCGTAGGAGACGACGTTGTAGAGCTGGCCGGAGAAGTTGAGCTTGTGCCCATGGGAGAGATGGCCGCCGTGGGGCAGCTCCATGCCGAGGATGGTGTCGCCGGGCTGCACGGCGGCGAAGTAGACGCCCATGTTCGCCTGCGTGCCCGAATGCGGCTGGACGTTGGCGTGCTCGGCGCCGAACAGGGCCTTGGCCCGCTCGATCGCCAGGGTCTCGGCCTGATCGACGAACTCGCAGCCGCCGTAGTAGCGGCGCCCCGGATAGCCCTCCGCGTACTTGTTGGACATCACCGAGGCGCACGCCGAGAGCACCGCCTCCGACGCGTAGTTCTCGCTGGCGATCAGCACCAGCTTGTGGGCCTGCTTCTCGGTCTCGCGGCGAATCGTGGCGAAGATCTCGGGATCTTCCTCGGCCAGCGATCGTCCGAGGGCGGCGCCCACCAGGGGCTCGGCTGCTTGTGGGTCGTCGGGCATGGTCTCGCCTTCGCTGTCTCGGCCGCGGGCGCGGCAGGGCGATCGGGTCGAGGGGGATTCTATCGGCTCCGCCCGGTGGCCGCAGTGGTGAGGCCTACCCGCGGCCGGAGGTGGCTTCGTCGCCCCGCGCGGGGTCGCCGCCGGCCAGGCGGGCACCTGTTCGGATCCGGCGTCATCCGCATCGTCCTTTTTTTTGGCCCGCCGGAAGCGCCGCGCCCCCCCCCCCCCCCCC
>DASWHK010000195.1:0-5806 GCA_036398215.1 Acidobacteriota bacterium
GGCTTCAAGTTCGCGCCGGTGATCGGCGAGGCGCTCGCCGACCTGGCGCTGGAGGGGCGCAGCGCCCTGCCGATCGGCTTCCTCGGCCTCGACCGCTTGCGCCGCTGAGGCACGTTCGTCCCTTTTGATTGCCTGGCGTCCGGGTGACTCAGTTGCGGCTCGACCGCCTGCGCGGCTGGCGCACGTTCGTCCCTCTTGATTGCCTGGCGTCCGGGCAACATGCCAATAGGCGTATGCGCCGCAACATTCAGCGTCATCGCGATCGACGTATCGATCGAAGGTCGACGCTGTTCGTTGCGGCCTCGACCGCCTTCGCGGTTGGCGCACGTTCCTCGTCCAGATCGTGCGAGGAAGCAACAAAAACCGGTTCGAGGTTCCCGCCGAACTGCTCGGCAAGATCGATATCGCGCTACAGCTCGCGGAGCGGGTCGCCGGTGCGTTCCATCACCGAGCACTGCACGACGGCTGGATTCGTTGCGTCGGCCGCGCCCCGCACGCCTTGTACTGGGAGCTCGGCACGGATCAACGCGACGGATTGAGCGAGGCGCCGGTGGCGCGGATTGCCGGCCACTGTCGCCTGAACGACGACGAGTACTGGGATGGCGCGCGCGTGCGCCGGGTTGCTGCGGATCGCGGCGACGATGGCGCGAGCGTGGGTCGAGTTGGAGCGGATCGCGGCGGCCTGGCGCAGCGCGCTCTCATCGAGCGTGACGCGGTCATCGCGAGCCCGCCCAAGGGCGGGTCAGCGGCCGCGCACCTCGACGTGCTTCACGGGGCTGGTGTGGCCGGCGACGATCTCGATATCGGAGGGGCCGACGCCGAGGTGCTCGGCGAGCAGCTCGACGACGCGCTTGTTGGCCTTGCCCTTGGTCGCCGGGGCGCGCGTGCGCACCTGCAGTGAGCCGTCCGCCAGGCGGCGGACGCTCTCGCTCTGGGCGCCGGCGTTGACCTTCACCCGCAGTCGCACGCCGGCAAGATAGCACCGCGCCCGGGATCGGGTTCGCTGCGCACGGCTGGCGACGGTGAGCGGCCCGATCGCCGCAACGCCTTGACCTACCGGACGTGGTTGGAGGCGCAGCGATAGCCGCCGCCGCGCATCACGCTGCGCGGCAGCAGCGGTGCATAGCGGAGCTCGTAGCCGGCGTCGGCGAAGGTCTGGCGCACCCGCTCGTCGATCCGCGCCAGGCCGCTGCTGAATCCTTCGGCGCGTGCCCCGTCATCCTCGATCTCGAGGACCACGTTGTTCCAGTTGATCAGGAACCCATCGGGTGAGCGAAGGGCCTCGGGCATGAGCCTTCCGGACACGTGCAGGATCGGCAGCCGCTGGACATCGATCCCCTGGGAGCTCAGGAACATTGTCACCGCGTCGAGAAAGGCGTCGAAGACCTCGGCGTGGGGCGTGGCCTGGGCGGCGGCGAGCGACAGACGCAGCCCGCCGTCGGGGGTCGCCAGGCCATAGACTCGCTGCAGCTCGTCGAGCTCGGCTTGCGATGCCTCGGCGACGACCTGCTTGCCCAGCGTGAAGTCCGCGACCAGCGCCGACATCGCACCCCCCGGGCCGGGCAAGAGGGTCACGAGCGAGTCGAGGTCGCTGGTGTCGCCGCCGTGCAGCACGGTCTCGAACGCGTCGAGATCCTCATCGCCGGCCTCCAGGCGCGGGATGGCGTGCACGAAGCGCAGCGGCTGGCCGAACACGGCCTCGAACCCGTCGGTCGCCAGCCGCAGGGCGCCGAGGAATCGCTTTCGATCTTCCGGCCGCCGCAGAGCCGGTACGTCGATCGGCCCTTCGATGCCCAGGATCTCCTTGATCCGCGGCAGCAACGTGTGGACGCTGACCCAGGTGAAACCAGGCGTGGCAATCAGGTGACCGCCGTGGAATGGCACCGGGGCCATGGTCCATTGCACACCGCCCCACGCCTCGTCCAGCTCCTCGGGAAGCCCCTGGACGATCTCGCGCGGCATGAAGACGTCGTGCTCGCGCTGCGCCTGCAGGTTCGGTCGAACGACGAAGGTGACCGGACCGTCGGGGGAGTTGACGACCGCGAAAGGATCGCGCGGCCAGGGCGTGAATCGGCGGCCGTGGGTATCGATCAGGTGGAGACGTATTTCGCCAGCCAGCGGCCGCAGCCGGTCGATGAGCGGCCGGTTGCTCAAGACCACCACGTCGCGTTGCGGGGCGAAGTCGTGCACGCCGCGCAGGAAGGCGGCGGCCTCCTCGTAGTCGAAGTAGCCCGGCAGCGAGTAGATCGAGGCACGGATCGCCGTGGACTGTCCGAAGCGGTCGCCGAAGGACCGGAACAGCACCTCGCGGGAGCGGCTGGCGCGCGGCACCACGCCCCACGCCACCTCGACCTTCTCCGACATCCCGAAGTCGAAGCCCGGCATGATGTTGAGCTGGTTCAACAGGCGCTCGCGGGCGGCCATCGGCACCTCCGGCGCCATGCCGTCCAGAAGCACGGGGAAGACGTGATCGCGGAAGTCGGCGTCGTAGACGAAGCGCCGCGGATCGATCAGCAACATCACCAGGAGCGAGTCAACCTGGGCGTTGGGCCAATCCGGCCGCTCACCGGCCAGCCGGGCTCCGCGCAGCCGCAAGAGGGTGGCGACTTGTCGCTGGGTTTCCTCCAGGTCGGCGGTCGACCCGGAGGCGAACGCCAGCGCCACCCTGGCCAGCCAGGCGGCCTGGACGCCACGGTCCTCGGCGAGCTCGGCCTCGAGCGCGACGATACGATTCTCGATGTCGGACGCCGGAGGCGCGCTGGCCGCCGGCGGGTTCGGCACCGAGTCCGTGGAGGCTTGCTGTTGAACAGCAGGCAACGATGCGGCAGCGGCGAGAAAGATCACGCCCGCGAGCGTCGCGGCAGGCATGGGGCACTCCAAATATCCGATTCACGCGCTCGGCCCGAGCGCAGGGTTGGGGAAACCCTGTCGAGCGGCAGAACGCCGCTAGACGAGAAAACTCATACCACATCGAGCGGCTTCAGGGAATACGAGAATATCCAAAAGACCGATAAAAAAGACGGGCGCGCCAGCGATCAGGAGCTTGTCGTTCGCCCCGGGCCGGGCAACACCCTTGATTACAACGTTTCATCGCCCGAGGATCCCGCCCCTGCCCTCGGGGTCCCCGGGCCTGCCCGCCGCGCTCGTCCCAGGCCTGCCCGCCGCGCTGGTCCCCCGGGCCTGCCCGCGGCGCTCGTACCCGGGCCTGCCCGCCACGCTCGTCCCCGGGCTGCCCGCCGCGCTGGTCCCCCGGGCCTGCCCGCCTCGACCGCGCGTCGCCGCCCCCTGAGCCCCGGATCAGCGCCGCCGCGTCAGTTTCGGCCGCCCGTGGTGATCGCCCGTTGGCGGAGCTGCTTGGGCGCGGCGTCGTCGGTCATGTGGCGCTCGAACCAGTGGCGCAGGTAGAGCTGCGTGCGCATGAAGTTGGATGGGTTCGAGGTGGTGCCGTGGAACTCGTCGTTGAAGCGAATCATCGCCGTTGGCACCCGCAGCACCTTGAGCGCCGCATAGAACTCCTCGGTCTGGGAGATCGGCGTGCGCAGGTCGTTGACGCCGGTCATCAGCATGGTCGGCGTCGTCACGTTGCCGACGTACATCAGCGGCGAGCGCTGCAGATACTCGCCGGCATCCTCCCAGGGGAAGTTGTCGAAGTTGCGGTACCAGCCGATGCCGTCGGTGGTGCCGACGAACGACAGCCAATTGATCACCGGGCAGTTCGACGACGCGGCGGCGAAGCGGTCGGTATGCCCGACCACCCAGGCGGTCAGCACGCCGCCTCCCGAGCAGCCGTACACGTACATGTTGCGCTCGTCGATGTAGCCGCGGGCGATCACCTCGTCGACGCCGTTCATCAGGTCGTCGAAGTCCTTGCCCGGATAGGCGCGGTTGATGGCGTTGCCGAAGTCGGTGCCATAGCCGGACGAGCCGCGCGGGTTCGTGTACAGGACCACATAGTCGTTGGCGGCGTGCTCCTGCCAGGAGAAGCTGAAGCCCACCCCGTACATGCCGTGGGGGCCGCCGTGGATCGACAGCATCAACGGGTACTGGCGCGAGGGGTCGAAGTCCGGCGGCTTGATGATCCAGCCCTGGATGTCGAGCTCGTCGACCGACTCGTACCAGATCTCCTCCACCTCGCCGAGCTTCAAGCCGGCGAACAGCGGCCCGTTGTGGTCGGTGATCTGGGTGATGCTCGACGGGTCATCGAGCGGGAAGACGATCACCTCCGAAGGCCGGTAGGAGGTCTCCAGGGTACCCGCCGCGATGCCGGTGTCGCTGATGCTCGAGACGCTCAGCTGGTGGTTGCCGTCGGTGATCTTGCGGGGCTCGCCGTTGACCGGGGCGAACCAGAGGTTGCGGGTGCCGTGCTCGGCGATCCCCAGGTACACGCCGCTGTTGTCGGCGGCCCAGCCGAGGATGCCGGCCGAACGGTCGAGGCCTGCGGTCAGGCTGCGCGGCGCCGAGCCGTCGGCGTTCATGACGTACACCTGGCGCTCGATATAGGTCTGCTCGGTGTAGTCGTTGCCGGTGAAGGCGATCAGACGGCCGTCGGGCGAGGGCACCGGGCCGGAGTCGGGCCCCTGGCGCGTGGTCAATTGCGTCACCTCGCCGCTGGCGACGTCCATCGCGTAGATATCGGACTCCCGCCACCGGTACTCGGCGTCCTCGACCAGCAGCCCGGAGAAGTACAGCTTGGCGCCGTCGGGGCTCCAGCTCGGCGAGCCGAAGCTGAAGTCGCCCTCCGACACCTGGCGATGGGTGCCGCCGTCGGCGGCAACGATGAAGATGTGCCGGTTGCCGTCGTCGAGGAAGCCCTGGCGGTCGCGGCGATAGACGGCCTCCTCGACGATACGCGGCGCCGCCGTCCACTCGGCGCCCTGGGGACGGGCGACGGGAACGTCGATCTGCCATTCCTCCTGCCGCGGAGGGACCAGCATCGTGAAGGCGATCTGGGTGCCGTCCGGCGACCATTCGATGCCGCCGGGCGACTCCGCAACGTTGGTGATCTGGCTCGGCTCAGCGGCGAGGTCGTCCATCCAGCGGACGAAGATCTGCGATCCGCGCGGCTCGCCGCCGGTCACGTAGGCGATGCGGCTGCCGTCGGGCGACCAGACGGGCGAGCCGCCGTCCATCAGCTTGCGCTTGCGGGTGCCGTCGGCGTTCATCATCCAGACCTCGGAGCGGCGGCCGTCGTTCTGCAGGTCGACGAAGCTGCGGCTGTAGAGGATCGTGGTTCCGTCGGGCGAGATCTGCGGGCTGGCGACGCCCTCGACGCGCGGATAGTGCTCGAGCGTCAGGCGGCCTTGCATCGGGCCTTGCGGCGCCGCGGCCGAGGCCAGCGGCAGGGCAAGCAGGGTGAGCAAAGCCGCCGCCACGATGACGCCGGTCATCCTCGACAGTGCCCGGCGGCGGGTGTGTGGAAACGATCCTCGGTGGGCCGAAAACGATCGCTCATGCATGGTGTGCCTCTCCGGTCGCGGCCCCGGATTCGGCGGTGGCAGGCTGCGCGCCATCCGGCGGCCGTTGGTAAGTTCGCCCGCATAGCCTACGATTATCGTCGGTGGCGCTCCAGCCCCTGCGCCAGGGGGTACCACCGCCCGCCGTCGCGTGGGCGCCGGGACGCCGCGCTCGAGCAGAGGAGGTCGACATGGCGGCTGGCCGGGAATTACGGGTACGCCACGCCGACGAGCCGGGGCGCCTGGGGGAGATCTCCGCCATCCTCGGCGAAGCCGGCATCAACATCGACGGCTTCGCCGTCTGGGAGGGCGTCGCGCGGCTCTTCGTGACCGACGTCGATCGAGCCCGCGTG
>DASWHK010000196.1:0-16678 GCA_036398215.1 Acidobacteriota bacterium
GTAGAGGATGTCCTGCACCAGGCTGCTCTTGCCCGATCCGGACACCCCGGTGACCACCGTGAAGCAGCCGAGCGGGAAGGCGACGTCGATGTTCTGGAGGTTGTGGTGGCGGGCGCCGCGCACCGTCAACCAGCCGAGCGCGGCCCCGGGCCCCGCGCAGCTCGCGGTTCCTCCGGTCTCCGGCGGCGGCGACAGCGGCCGCCGCCGGGCCTCGGGAATCGGAATGCCGCGCCGCCCCGACAGGTAGTCGCCGGTGAGCGACTCGCGGTTGGCGGCGATCGCCTCGGGCGGCCCCTCCGCCACCACCCAGCCGCCGTGCTCGCCGGCGCCGGGGCCGAGGTCGACGACCCAGTCGGCGGCGCGGATGGTGTCCTCGTCGTGCTCGACGACGATCACCGTGTTGCCCTGGTCGCGGATCTCGAAGAGCGCCGCGAGCAGGCGCTTGTTGTCGCGTTGGTGGAGGCCGATGCTGGGCTCGTCGAGCACGTACATGACGCCGCGCAGCCGGGTGCCGATCTGGGTCGCCAGGCGGATCCGCTGGCTCTCGCCGCCGGCCAGCGATCCCGACGGCCGATCGAGGCTCAGGTAGCCGAGCCCCACCTGCTGCAGGAAGCGCAGGCGCTCGCCGATCTCCTTCAGCAGCGGCCCGGCCACCGGCTCGAGGCGCTTCGCGACCTTCACGGCGGCGATCGCCTCGAGCGCCTCGTCGGCGGCCAGCTCCGTGAAGTCGGCGATCGAGCGGCCGCCGATGAGCACCGCCAGGCTCTCCGGCCGCAGCCGCTTGCCGCCGCAGGCGCCGCACTCGCTCTCCCGCATGTAGCGCTCGATCTTGCGGGTGCGGCGGCTCTCGGCGTCGGCCTGCTCGTAGGTACGCTCGAGGATCGGGATGACGCCCTCGAAATCGCGGCCGAGGCGCTTGTCGAGCAGACCCTCCTTCACCTCGATCTCCAGCGGCTCGCCGTCGGGCGGCCCCTCGAGCACCAGGCGGCGGACGGCCTCGGGCAGCTCGCCCCACGGCGTGTCGGGATCGACCTCGAGCTCCCGGCAGAAGGCGCGGAAAAAGTGCTCGGGGTAGGCCGACCCCTGCCACGGGGCGATGGCGCCGCCGGGCAGCGAGCGCTCGGGCTCGGGGACGATCAGCTCCGGGACGAACTGCCAGCGGATCCCCAGCCCCTCGCAGCGGCGGCAGGCGCCGCGCGGGCTGTTGAACGAGAACGAGCGCGGCATCGGCTCCGGGACGCTGATCCCGCAGCGGGGGCAAGACAGCTTCTCGGAGTAGAGGTGGTCGGCGGAGCCCAGGACGTTGACGATCACCACCCCATCGCCGAGCTGCATCGCCTTCTCGATGCCGTCGCGCAGCCGCTTCTCGATGCCCGGCCGCAGAATTACCCGATCAACGACCACCTCGATGTCGTGGCGTTGCTGGCGGCGCAGGGCCGGCGGCCGGTGGATCTCGGTCACCTTGCCGTCGATGCGGGCGCGCACGAAGCCGCTGCGCGCCAGGCGCGCCAGCTCGGCCTTGAACTCCCCCTTGCGGGAGCGGACGATCGGCCCGAGGATCTGCAGCCGCGAGCCCTCCGGCAGCGCCATCACCTGCTTGACGATCTGCCCGCTGCTCTGCGAGCGCACCGGCCGGCCGCAGCGCGGGCAGTGCGGCGTTCCAACGCGCGCGTACAGCAGCCGCAGGTAGTCGTATAGCTCGGTGACCGTGCCTACCGTCGAGCGCGGGTTGCGCGAGGTGGTCTTCTGCTCGATGGCGATCGCCGGCGACAGCCCCTCGACGCTCTCGACGTCGGGGCGCTCCATCTGCTCGAGGAACTGGCGCGCGTAGGCCGACAACGATTCGACGTAGCGCCGCTGCCCCTCGGCGTAGAGGGTGTCGAAGGCGAGCGACGACTTGCCGGAGCCGGACAGCCCGGTGACCACCACCAGGCAGTAGCGGGGGATGTCGAGGTCGATCGCCTGCAGGTTGTGGGTGCGGGCGCCGCGGACGCGGATCGTGTCGGGCGGGGTAAGGCTTTCGGGGACGTTCATCGGCTGGAACCGTTGGATCCGTCGTGGAACACCGGTCCTCCGGCGTCAATTGGAACCGTCGCGGTCGGCGATCCTCCGGCATCAATCGGGACCGTCGCGGGCACCGAGCCTCTGGCGCCAGATCCTTGATATTCCGTTATATTCCTATATCTTCTGGAGACTCTGCGGCGTTGCCTCGGCAGTTGACAAACCGTCGTTCTACATCAGCAGCCATGGTGAAGGGCTCCCATAGGCTGCCCATGCGCTTCCTAGCAGCCTAGCGGTTCTTTACCGTCCAGATGTCGTCGAAGGCGTCCCAGGCCGCCCGCATCTCGTCGGGCTGGTCGCGGTCGTAGACTTCGGTGGGAATGTTGAGCATCACCGCGAAGTCGCCCAGCGCCATCATGCCGTGCCAGATCCCCGGCGGGATCACCAACTGCGCCTCGTGTCCGTTCTCGCCGAGGATGACGACGCCGTACTGGCCCTGCGTCGCGCTCCCCTCGCGGTCGTCGTACAGGCCCACCTTCATCGTTCCGCGCACCACGTAGAAGTAGTCGGTCTGGGTGTTGTGCTTGTGCCAGGCCTTCACCACGCCCGGGTGACAGGCGGTGACGTAGGCCTGCCCGAACTTCTGGAAATGCTCTTCGTCCGCGCGCAGGACCTCGGTCACGTAGCCGCGGTCATCAGCATGACGGATGCGCGGGACCAGCTTGACGCCGTCGATCACAGGTGGCTCCCTCCGCTGAAGGTCAAGTGAGTAACTCTAGCAGGCCGCCCCGGCGCCCGCCCCGCCGCCACCACCGGCGGTTTATCCTCTCAGAGCAGTTTCTTCTTTCGACGCGGTGGCCGCCGCAAGCCACCGGCAGCGACCGTGCGCCATGACCGCGAAGCTCTATGTCGTCGCCACCCCCATCGGCAACCTCGACGACGTCACGCTGCGCGCCCTGGAGGTGCTCTCGGCGGTCGACCTGATCCTCGCCGAGGACACCAGGCGAACCCGTAAGCTGTTGAGCCACTTCGAAATCCGCAAGACGCTGCAGTCGCTTCACGAGCACAACGAGGAAGCCCAGGCGACGGGGTTGGTGGCCCGGCTGCTGGCCGGCGAGTCCATGGCCCTGGTCTCCGACGCCGGCACGCCGCTGGTCTCGGACCCGGGCTTTCCGCTGCTTCGCGCGGCGATCGCCGCCGGCGTCACGGTGGTCCCGGTGCCGGGGCCGAGCGCCGTGCTGGCGGCGCTGACCGCCTCCGGGCTGCCCACCGACCGCTTCCTGTTCATCGGCTACCTGCCGCGCAAGAAGACGGCACGGCGCCGCGTCCTCGAGGATCTCGCCGCCGAGCCCGGCACAGTGGTGTTCCTCGAGTCGCCGCGGCGGCTCGGCTCGGCGCTGGCGGCCGCCGCCGAAGCTCTCGGGCCGCGGCCGGCGGCCGTCGCCCGCGAGCTCACCAAGGTGCACGAGGAGGTCGTTCGTGGCACCCTCCCCGAGGTCGCGAGCCACTTCGCTGGCGAGCCCGCGCGTGGCGAGGTCACGGTGTGCGTCGCCGGCCGTGGGTCGGCGGTCGGAACGAGCGAGGCGCGCGGCGAGATCGCCGCCGCGATCGCGGCCCTCGACCGCGACGATGTACGCCGTCGTTACGAAGCGATGCTCGCCGGGGGGATGTCGCGCACCGACGCCCGCAAGCAGCTCGCCGCCGACAGCGGCGTGTCGCGCCGCGAGATCTACCGCGTCCTGTTGGCGGACGGCCGGGACGATCCCGCGTCCGAGGAAGAGTAACGTTTCAGAAGCTGTTCGCCGGACCGGGGTTGAAGGCCGGGCTGCGGTAGAGCAGGGCCAAGCTTTGCGGACGGGCGCGGTGCTCCGCGGTGAAAGAAGGGGAAGAGTGAGGAAGAGCAAAGCAGAGCAAGGAGCCCCGATGCGCACGCGCGCCGTTCTTCGGACCGGATGGGAATTGCCCCCACGGCCTGTTCTGATCGCCCTGTTGGTTGCCGCCACCGCCGTCGCCTGCGCGCCGCCGTCGGCCGAGGAGCTGGTCGCCGACATCTTCGCCACCCGCAACCAGTTCGAGGTGCGCCTCTCCTCGTGGATCGACCGCGACGCCGAAGGCCCCTCCCCCTACCTCTACCTCGACGTCACAGTCGTCAAGAACACGGAAGCCTCGCTCAACCGGCTGACCGTCCTGGTCGAGCAGCTCGACGCCAACAACCAGGTGCTGTCGGCCCAGCGAGTGCCGATCGACGTCTCCGGCCTCGACCTCCGCGGCCTGTCCAGGCAGTTCCCCGTCGAGGTGCGGCCCATGCACCCCAGTGTCGAGGGCGTGCGGGTCACCGTCGAGCCCAACCCGCCGCGCGAAACCTGGTCCGAGTTCCCTGAGCTCGACCGCGTCCGGCCACGCGGTTGACGTAACTCCCAGCGTACAGCGCGCAGGGCCAGGCTACCTCCACAAGATCGCCTCTACCCGGCCGCGAGCGCTTCCATCGGGTCGATGCCCGCAGCGCGTCGGGCCGGCGCCCACGGTGGCCAGCGCAGCGAAGCTGACGACCACAAGCGCGCCGACGATGATGGGCAGAGGATCGAAGCCTCGCCAGCTCGATCAGCCGCGCGAGGACTCGAACTCGGTGAGGTACTCCAAAACCGTGGCCGCGGGCTCCCCGCCCGCTCGCGCATGGGCGATGAGCGGAATGCCGTGCGGTCCCGGGACGTGAAAGAGTGAAGGCTGGCCCTCCAACGCGGCCTGCACGACCGTGATCCGACCGAGCATCGCAGCCACGAACAGGTCGATCGCCGCGCCGCTGTCGAGCAGAAAGCCGGCGATGTCCCGCCGCCCCATGTGCCCGGCCGCACCGATGGCGGTTTCAAAATCGCCGCCGCCCCAATCCCAGGTCGCCTTGATCAGGCGCGGCTCACCCTGCAGCAACTGTCGCGTCGCGTCGAGGTCGGTGTGGGCGACCTTGACGAACTCGAAGACGAGGTCCGCGGCCAGCGGCTCGGGCCTTGTCACTTGCGATTGCGGGCGGCGCGGCGCCGCAGTGAGCGGAGGTGTGCCGAGCAGCGCGGCGCAGGTTCCCGCCGCAGCGTGAAGGACAGACCGTCGATCGGTTTTCGCCATCCTGACGCGCTCCTGTCGGTGTCGAGCCCGGCAACGCGGGCGTCGGCGTCGTGGCCTGGGGAGACAGGCAGAAACAGGTTACGGCGGCCGGACGATCGCCGTCCACGGCAGCCGCCTTGGAGAACCCTGAGTTTTCGCGGAGAGTACCGCGACCGATGGGCGGTCGCCGCCACACTGGGCGGCCAACTGGCCTAATCTAGAGGGGACGGTGGGATCGTCGCGCCGCCGCCGGTGACCCGCCGGCTGTCACGAACCCTTCCCGAAATCGCCGGCGGCCAGCTTTTCAACCTCGGCGGCCGCGGTCTCACAACGGAACCGAACGGCCAGGCTAGCATCAGTTGGGTTCGTAGCTCTCTCTCCGCCGGCCCCTGGCGAAGCAGGTTCTTCACTCTTCGGGAGGCCAAGGTACGGCGATCAACACTTCGCAGATGCGCAGCAGCTTTAGCCTAACCTCCGCCCGAGCTACGCCGCCACGAACCTCGGTATGTGCCTGGTTGTCATCCTTCGGGTCGTGCACGACCCTCAAACCCTGAATCTCACGAACTCCGCCAACGGGGAGACCAACTACCCCATTGTGCTCGGGCGGGGACGTCGCTCGTTGGCGTGTTTCCTCTGGAGTCGCGTACCGTGACCAATCAGTGGACATGCCCCCTTTGCGCCCTCGGAAGACGCCCGCGTGTAGCTCACCCCTTGGCTTCAGGCCATTCTGGTGGACGCGCATAAAGAGATCATCCTCGTCAGGTATCTCCTCAGCAGGGGAACTCACCGCTGGCTACTGATAAGCCAAAGGATCAACTCATGATTTGAGCGGGCAGGGTTCAACTTGCCCCTAATGACTGCTTGACCATAGTCGTCCCCATAGAACTCCGCCAGGGCACCGGGCTCCGCGGGAATGTTAACAAGGAGTTCTCCATCGTCTGTTCGCCAATGGACGTCGATACTCCCGTCGGGTCCTGGATTGATGTTCGGAGCCCGGAACGAAAGCCCGTATCGACGGTCAACCATCTCGGCGCTCGTGCGAACGAACTTAATCGCTCGCTCCCAAGTGTCGCGCGTGTATCCCGGGGCACCTTCCCCGTCCCAGTTGTCCCTCAACTCGAAGATCTCCTCGGACAAGCGGATCGCTTCTTCAATCTCTACAAGAAAGCGGCTCCTGGCCACCTGGCGCTGAGAAGCCTCAACGAAGTGCGGGATTGGCTGACTCCACTGAGCAGGAGGGAGGAGAGAGGGCTTGCTCATCCATTCGAACGAGCGGAGAGGATCTCTCTCGCGCCATCTGTCGACTAATGGGGAGAAGTTCCACGCTGCTCCAAGCGTTGTCATTCTCTCACCTTCAGCACGGGGATATCGAGCTTCTCTGAAAGCTTCTCAAGCGCAGCGTCCTTGCTCTTGGCCCGCTCGAGTACCACCGTCAGAGTATCGAGGCCTTTGTGATCTAGAGCAATGAAGAAGTCGCGTTGTTCTAAGTTAAAACCGGATCGGTAGCTCAACTTCAGATTGTGAACGATCACATGGGCGGCCGGCGTTTGTGCGTCCGCTCGAAAAACGGGACGTAGGTCGGTCAAGATGCGCGCTTGCATGAAATACCGTTCGTTGTCCTGTAGAACGGTGAGTGCTTTTGCGGTGACCTCAAGAGCGTCACCTCCTCGTAGTGCTTCCTCCAGAAACCTGCTGACTTCATCGATATCGCCGCGAAACTCAGCGGGTTCGTCTTTCATCGCGGTAGCGAGGCTCTCCGCTAGTTCGCCGCTATCTACTGCTGCCTGCTCTCGGAACGTAGAGAGGCCCAATAGGAGGTAAAGAACTTCCTCTGCCTCAGCCGAACTGGCATCAAGGGCGGTTGCCAAACGGGGAATCGAAGATCCTGGCCACAACTCGGGTTCTAGGCTCGCCAATGCTGAGCGAAGTGCCTGCAACTTCTCACTCCCGTATCCGAGAAGAACCTGCAAAGCGGCCTTCTGGCTCTGCGGGATGGTGATACGCATGGGTCGGCTGGGCATCTCGTCCAGGGTCTACCGTTCGATTCCTGTCGGGATCGTACCAGCTTCCGGGGAGAGGGGGGGGGGGGGCTCCGTGCCGGCGCGAGTTTCGCATCCCGCGCAACATTCTCGCAAGCGTCCGGCGCAAGATACTGGATCGGGCTCGCATGATTGCGTCACCTGGCCGGCAGCAGTTGTCCCCTAACGGTCGCCGGCGGCCAGCTTCTCGACCTCGGCGATCGCGGTTTCGCAGGTGATCGCGTGCCATGAGTTCAGGCAGGCCAGCAGATTGCCGTGGCCGGCGTCCAGGCAGGTCTGGCAGTTGGTCGGCGTGCTGGCGAGGAGCTCGGCGGGTAGCTCGCGGGCCATGGCGTAGGCCGCCGCCATCCGCTCGGCCCAGGCGGGCTCGAGCACCTCGTCGCGGACGCTCGGGTAGTACGCCGCGTCGCCCTCGGCGTGCTTGAGGTGCTCGACCGTGTCGGCGAGGCTCTGGCGGACCTGGGTCACCGTCGACGGCGGGACCTGCGCGGCGACGCTCTTGACGTAGTTGACCGCCGCCTGCCAGGTGGCATCCGGCGGCAGCGTGCCGCTCTGGCGCGCGTACTGCTCCATGCGAGCAAGCGAGCGGTCCCAGTCGACGCTGGTGTGCATCGCCGGCGACGGCGGCTGATGGCAGTCGGAGCACACCTGCAGGAACGCCTGGCCCTGCTGGGTGTTCATCATCGGCAGCTCCTGGGCCTTTTGCGCCACCAGGGCGCGCCGGTAGCGGTCCTTGATGGCCGCTTGCGCCGCCGCGATGCTGGCTTCGCCCGCCTGCATCTGCGACTCATAGATCTGCGCGGCCTCGATGGCCTCGTCCATGCAGATGTTGCACATCGCCGAGTGCTGCGAGCGGTGGCAGTCGATGACGCCGCCATGGCCGTACAGCTCGCAGGGGCAGTAGCAGGGCAGGCCGGTGAGCAGCTCGGGATATTGGTTGGCCACCCGGTAGGCGCGCACGACCTTCTCGAGGTGGTCCTGAGGCGGGAACTGCCTGATGGCGGTCTGGGCGGTCGTGGCGGTGGCGGGTGTCGCCGCCGCTGCCGCGCTCGGGTGGGCGTGATCTCCTTCGGGTTCGGGCGCGGCAGGCGCGGCCGCGGCGCTCGAGCCGGCGCCGGAATCGGCGGCGGTGGCCGCCGAGCCCGGCGGCCGCTCGGCGGTTTCCGCGGTGCCGCTGGAGCAAGCCACGACGGCGGCCCCGAGCGCCAGCACGGCAAGACAGATGACGGCGGCCAGCAAACCATCCGGTCGTCGGGTCGCGTTCGTTTCGCTCAATCTTCCACCTCGTTCCAGCGCCGGCGCAGCACCCGGCGGCCCAGCGACCGACTGTACACGGTCGTGGCCCCTGAGGCCGCAGCCTCGGCGATCGCGGCGTCCATGGCGCCCATTTTCGAGTCCAGATCGTCAACGTAGTGTAGCGCCAGCGCTTCGGGCGTCGCCGGCATCACCGGGGCGCCGTGCTCGTGGATCCCATGGTGGCTGGCGAGCAGGTGCAGCACGTGGTGGCGCAGCGGCGCCGGAAAGCCGTCGATCGCGTCCATGCGGGCGGCCAGCCAGTTGCTCTCCAGGAGCAGATGGCCGACCAGCCGGCCTTCCTCCGTGTAGTCGAACGCCTGCTCGTAGGCCAGCTCCCAGATCTTGCCGAGGTCGTGCAGACAAGCGCCGGTGACCAGCAGGTCGCGGTCGAGTGCCGGGTAGTGCTCGGCGACCCGCATCGCCAGGCCCACCACCGACAGCGTGTGCTCGAGCAGGCCGCCGACGTAGGCGTGGTGCAGGACGACGCCGCCCGGGGCGCGGCGGAACGTGTCGGCCACCGCCGGGTCGGCGAACGTGGCCGTCAGCAGCTCTCGCAGGTGCGGGTTCTCGACGGTGCCGACGATGCGCAGCAGCTCGTCGTACATCTCGTCGCGGTCGCGGCTGGAGACCGGCAGGTAGTCGGCGGCGTCGATCTGCGATCGATCGGCGGGCTCGAGCCGCTCCACCTTGATCTGCGGCGACGACTGCCAGGTCTCGACGGCGCCGACGACCCGCACGTAGTCGCCCTCGCAGACCGTGCCGGCGGCGGCGGCGGCGTTGTCCCACATGCGGCCGGGGACGTTGCCGGACTTGTCGCCGAGCTGCAGCGCCAGGTAGGGCTCGCCTCCCTGCCGGGTGCGCAGGTCGCAGCGGCGCAGCAGGAAGTTGGTGTCGACGCGCTCGCCGACCCGCAGGTCCACGACGTAGCGCTTGGCCTCGCTATCGGGAAGGACCGGTTGGTGCACCGTTGTTCTCTACTTGCAGGATCGCCGGGAGCTGCTCGAACTCCTCGGCGTAGACCTCGATGTAGGCGTCCCGCAACAACTCTTTCAAGAAGCCGTCGAGCCGCTCGCTGGTCTTGCGGTCCTGGAGCCGCGCCTTGACTTCCTGGGCGGCCTCCTCGTAGGGGCGGGTCGTGCTCTCCCGCCGGTCGAGGAGCTGCAGGATGTAGTAGCCGAACGGGCCCTCGACGATCTCCGGGGAGCTCATCGGCGTCATCTCGGCGAGCGTCGCGGCGACGTGCGGCTGCAGGTCGTTGGGAGACAGCCAGCTCGCGGCGTCGGGAGCCAGCACCTGGTCGTTCGGCGGGATGGCGTACTTGGCGCCCACCGCCGAGAGCGAGCCGCCGGCGCGCAGCTCGGCGAGCGCTTGTTCGGCGCGCTCGCGGATCGGCGCGCGGTCGGCGCCGCGGAACACGAGGATGATCTGGCCGAACAGCACCTGCTCCGGCGAGGTGAACTCGTCGATGTTCTGCTCGTAGTAGGCGACGGCCTCGCGTTCCGAGACCAGCACGTTGCGGGTGATCTCGGTCATGACCCGCTGCATGACGATGCTGCGTGAGAGCTCGGTGCGGAACTCGGCCTCGGTCATGCCGTTCTCGGCGAGCGCCTGCCGCCACAGCTCGTCGTCGAGCAAGCCCTGATTCTCCCGCACCCGGGCGATGGCGCGGTCGATGTCGTTGGCGTTGGCGGTGATGCCGAGGTCCTCGGCGTGCTGCTGGAGGGCGGCGCTCTGGACCATCCCGACCAGGACGCTCATCCGCAGGTCGGGCAACTGGGCCTCGAGCTCGTCGGCGGGGATCTGGCCGGCAAACGTCGCCAGCGACGCCGCGAAGCGGGCCTCGAACTCGCTGTGCAGGACCGCGTCGCCGTTTACCCGCAACAGGATGCGGTCGATGAGGCCGCCCTGGTTGGCTCCGGCGGCGGCCGCCGCGCCGGCCTGCTGCGCCCCGGCCTGCTGCGTTGCCTGCCCTCCGCCCGGCTGCACTCCCTGCGCCCCGGCCTGCGGCGCTACCTGCCCTCCGCCCGGCTGCACTCCCTGCGCCGCAACCTGCCCCGGCCCGGCAGCCGCCGGGCCGGCGAGAGCGGCCGCGCCGAGGGCGGCGAGCGCCGTCGCGATCAACTCAAGATGGAGCGGCCGGAGCCTCTCAGCCAGCCACATTCGATACTCCTCGGGCATGGGATGGGGATGGACCGTCTTCATTCATGTTAGACGGCCAGGGCTGCGAAACTGGCGCGGAAGACCAGGTTCGAGGGTATCACGGGCTCCCCGAGCCCTGCACCTGGGGCCGCCTGCGTCGCCTGCGTGCCCGCCTCGGGCTCGCGCCTGCGTCATCAGACTCCCCTCACGCGGGCGCATGCGGGCCCCGGCGTGGGGCGCCGGTCCTCGATCTCGATCGAGGCTGCCCTCACGCGGGCGGGTGAAGACCCCCGGTGAACGGATGCCGGTCGCTGCCAGCCGGTCGGCCCTACGCGGGCGCCTGGGGCAGGCTGTCGAATATGGCCCGCAGCGCCAGGATCGGCGACACCGCCGCGCCCCCGCCGCCTTCCCGGGCCCCGGCCCCCGTGCCATCCGTCGGCTCGATCACCAGCCGGTCGGGCGGCTTCATGCTCCAGCCCCGCTCCTGCTGGACCCGCGCCACCAGCGCCGGTAGGTCGAGGTCGCCCTGGGTGCCGAAGCGCAGCTCGAAACGCCGTCCGACGCGGTCGGCGGCGACGATGCCGAGGGTCTCGGCGTCGAGCCGCAGCTCGGCGTAGGCGAACAGCTCCTCGACCTCGCGCGGCAGGGCCCCGTAGCGGTCGCGGACCTCGTCGCGCAGCGCCTCCAGCTGGGCGCGATCACGCGCCGAGGCCAGCCGCTTGGCGACCATGAGCCGCTGCAGCGGGTCCTCGACGTAGCTCACCGGGATCGTGAAGCCGACGCCGAGGTTGATCTGGGCGCGGGTCTCGGCGGGGATCGGCTCGCCCTCCAGCTCGTGCACCGCCTCCTCCAGCAGCCGCGCGTACATCTCGAAGCCGACCGCCGCCATGTGGCCGTGCTGCCGCTCGCCCAGCAGCGAGCCGGCGCCGCGGATCTCCAGGTCGAGCGCCGCCAGCCGGAACCCCGATCCCAGGTCGGCGAACTCCTGGATGGCGCGCAGCCGCTTCTTGGCGACGTCCGAGAGGGTGTCGGGCGGGGCGATCATAAGGTACGCCGAGGCCCGCCGGTCGGAGCGGCCGATCCGCCCGCGGAGCTGATAGAGCTGGGCGAGGCCGAAGCGGTCGGCGCGGTGGATGATCATCGTGTTGGCGCGCGGGATGTCGAGGCCGTTCTCGATGATCGTCGTGGAAATCAGCACGTCGGCGTCGTGCTGCACGAAGTCGAGCATCACCCGCTCGAGCTCGTGCTCCGGCAACTGGCCGTGCCCGACGCGGAAGCGCGCCTCCGGCACCAGCGCCCGCAGCATCTCGGCGATCGAGTAGATGGTCTCGACCCGGTTGTGCACGAAGAAGACCTGCCCGTCACGCGACAGCTCGGCGCGGATCGCCGCGGCCACCACCTCGGGGTCCCACACCATGACGTGGGTGGCCACCGCGAAGCGGTCGCGGGGCGGGCTCTCGATGACGCTCAGGTCGCGAACGCCGATCAGCGACATCTGCAGCGTGCGGGGGATCGGCGTCGCGGTCATCGACAGCACGTCGACCCGCCGTTTGAGCCGCTTGAGGCGCTCCTTGTCCTGCACGCCGAAGCGCTGCTCCTCGTCGACCACAAGCAGACCGAGGTCCTTGATCTGCACGTCCTTCGAGAGCAGCCGGTGGGTGCCGACGACGATGTCGACGCTGCCGTCGGCCAGCCCGGCGAGCACCTCCTTCTGCTCGGCCGGCGAGCGGAAGCGGGAGAGCAGCTCGACCTTGACCGGGAAGGCGCCGAGGCGCTCGGAGAAAGTGCGGGCGTGCTGGTGGGCGAGAACTGTTGTAGGTGCCAGCACGGCCGCCTGCTTGCCGTCCATCACCGCCTTGAACGCCGCCCGCATCGCCACCTCGGTCTTGCCGTAGCCGACGTCGCCGCACAGCAGCCGGTCCATCGGCTTGGGCGCCTCCATATCGGCCTTGACCTCGGCGATGGCGGTGAGCTGGTCGGGGGTCTCCTCGTGCTCGAAGGCGTCCTCCATCTCCCGCTGCCAGGGGGTGTCCTCGCCGAAGGCGTGCCCCGGGATCGTCTTGCGGGCCGCGTACAGCTCGAGCAGCTCGCTGGCCATCTCGCGCAGCTCCTTCTTGACCCGGCTCTTGACGTTGCCCCACGCGGTGCCGCCGAGCTTGTCGAGCTTGGGGGAGGCGCCCTCGACGCCCTGGTAGCGCTGCACCAGGTGGAGCTGCTCGAGCGGCAGGTACAGCCGGTCGTCGCCGCGGTAGGCGATCTCCATGAGCTCCCGCGCCTGTCCGCCGACGTCGAGGCTGCGGACGGCGACAAAGCGCCCGATCCCGTGCTCGACATGGACCACCGTGTCGCCGGGCGCCAGGTTGCGAAAGTCGGCCCGGAAGGCGTCCCCATGAAAGCGCCGCCGCCGCTCGCGAACGCGGGTGCGGCCGAAGACCTCGGCGTCGGTGCCCAGCCAGAGGCCGAGCTCGGGGAGGCGGAAGCCGGCGGAGAGGTCGGCGCAGGTGACCCAGCAGGTGCCGGGGTCGAGCGTGGAGGTGCCGGTGTGGCGATCGTCCTCTTCTGCCACCATTGAGAGGGCCACCGGGATGTCGTACTCCTCCAGGACCTCGGCGAGGCGGTGGGCGGCGCCGGGGCGGCTCATGGCCAGGCAGACCCGCTCGCCGGCGGCCAGGGCCTTGGCGATCTGCTCGGAGAGGTCGGCCATCCGGCCCTGGAAGGACGGGGCCGCCTGGGCGAGGAGCCGGATCGTGGTCGGCGTCCCCTTCGCGTCGGTTCCGGCGGCGGTCGCCAGCTCGCGCAGCAGGAGCCGAGGCCCCGGCTGGTTGCGCCGCAGGGACTCGTCGAGCTCCCCGTACAGCTCCTCGGGTATCGCCGCGTCGCGGCCGTCGGCGAGGGCGCGGTGGTAGTGCTCGTCGAGGTGGGCTGTCCAGTTCGCGACCTCCTCCGCGAGGCTCTCCGGCTCGATCTCGACCCAGAGCGGATCGACGAGGTAGTCGGCCAGGCTGGCACCGGCGGGCTGTCCACCCCGGCCGCCGTCGGCGGCACTGGGCTCGCCTCCGCTCCCAGGCCGGCCTTCGGCAGCCTCCCCGCCACCGCCCGCAACGACGGCATTCCCGCCCCCGTGGCCGCCGCCTGACAGACCGGCGTCTACCCCGAGCACCCCGTCGATCTCTCCGACGACCGACGTTCCCAGCGCGAAGCGCGCCCGCGCCGGCGGCAACACCACCGAGCCGATCGCCCGCATCGAGCGCTGGTCGCGGGAGTTGAACTCGCGGATCGATTCGATCTCGTCGCCGAAGTACTCGATGCGCACGGGGTGCTCGCGGGTCGGCGGGAAGACGTCGACGATGCCGCCGCGCACGGCGAGCTCGCCGAGCGACTCGACCAGCGATACCCGCCGGTAGCCGGCCGCGGCGAGCTGCGCGACCAGCTCCTCCGGCGGCCGCGACTCCCCGGCGGTCACCGTCAGCGTGCTGGCGGCGAAGCGCGCGCGAGCCTGCAGCCGCTCGAGCCAGGAGTGCACCGGCGCCAGGACGATGTCGGCGCGGCCGCGGGCGCAGCGGTCGAGCGTCTGGATGCGCTCGCGGATGACGTCCGGGTGCGGCGTCAGCGTCCCGTAGGGATCGACGCCGAGCTCCGGGAAGGCGACCACGCGCCCGTGGCTCCCCCCCGCCGGATGGAAGGCGCGCAGGTCGAGCAGCATCGCCTCGTGATCAACGCCCTCCGGCAACACCACCGCGAGCGGCCGCCCGGCCTCCTCCTGGATCCGCGCCAGCACTGCCGCCCGGTGGCTGCCCGCCAGCCCCTCGATGACGACCGTCTTGCCGGTGCTTAGCTCCACCGTCGCCGTGGACAACCCGGCCTGCTGGGCGACGATCTGGGCGACGGCTCGAAGCATGACGATCTCGCGCGTCCGCGTGGCGGAGGCCGTCCGGCGCGGTCCACGGGGGGTTGGGTCGGCCGGCGACCGGCCGGCAAACGCACCTATCCCCCGACGGACTCCCTCCGCCGGGGGTCATTCCTTCGCAGTGTGCCACGCCGCCGGCGGAGCGACGCGCCGTCGGCCCGCCAGGAGGCTCGGTGAAGACGAGCTGGTTCCATTCCGCCTTGTTCAATGTAATCTCGTGTTCAGTAGTACTGAACAAGGCGTCATGTCAAACGCCGCGGACAGCACCGCGCCCGGGATCGGGCGCTGTCCGAGCTGCGCGCATCGTGGTGGACCCTACCAGATTGCGACCTCGCGGGGATGCGCGTGGGCGAGGAGTCGACGGTCCTTTGTAACGAGGCGGCAGCCTTGCTCGATGGCGGTGGCGTAGATCAGCCGGTCAGCGGGATCTCCCGGAAAGGTCGATGGAAGCGCCACGGCGGCCGCACCGATGGCCGGGGTGAGCGGAATCGTTCGAATCCCTTCGGAGAGCTGGTCAAGCCAGGACCTGATGGGAATGGTCACGACGATGCGCTCGTGATCGGCCAGCCATGCCAGCTCGAACCAGGAGATTGCGGCCACCGCGAGCTCGTCGGCGGACGCCACCACCTGCGCGGCGGCGGTGCTGAGTCGATCGGGCTCGGCGGACCACCACTGAACCACGTGGGTGTCGAGCAAGACCGTGGTCACGGAAGGTCCCAGGACAGACCAGTAGTGAAGAGATCCTCATCGTCGGCGGCGCTCATCGCCACGCCGGCCATTCTCCCCTCCAGGGCACACGGGCCGGCCGCGGGCACCAGCCGGGCCACGAGACGCCCATGCTTGGTGATCTCGACCTCCTCGCCGGCCGACACCTCGTCGAGGAGGGCGAGGATCTTGGCCTTCACTTCGCTAGCGGTCATTGTTTTGCTCATATGGTCAGATTAATGGTCGGACGGCGCGCAGCACAAGCCCCCTGCTTCTCATCCCTCGCAGCGAAACGAGAAGGCGATCGCGCCGCAGATCTCGCGCATTCGGCCTTCGCCAACGGCGGCGACCCGCCGCCCGAGACCGGCTTTCGCGACGGTGACGATGTTATGGAGGTTGACGGCGCACGGCCCCTTCATGCCGTCGTCGGCATCGAGAATCACCTCGGAGGGAACCCCGCGGATCGTCGAGGTTATCGGCGCCACGGTTACCGTATTCAGATACGGGATCGCGGAGCTCCGGGTGAGAATCAAGACCGGCCTCCCCTTGTCAGGCGGCCGGAATCGGTAGAGACGAACCTCGCCGCGCTCTACTCCTCCGGCCACGCCGCGACTCCTTCCCATTCGGCGAATTCCCCGCTGTCCGGCTGCTTCTCGTACCCTTGGCGATCGCGGCGCTCGAGCTCCCGGTAGTGAAGCGATTTCAAGTGCCCCCGCAGGGCGTCACGTATCAGCGCCGACCGGTTCGTTTTCGCTCGCTTGGCCGCTTGATCGGCCGCCCGCAGCAGATCCTCATCGAGAACCACTTGTATCCTCTCCATGGTGTGGACTCTATTCCATACTATTATCAACAGTCAATCGCCGGTGCTTCTCACCCGGTGCTTCCTACGAGGTAGATGACCATGCCGCAGAACGCGGAGATACGGGGCAGCAGTAACCTATATCTCATCTCGGAGGCGCGAACGCGCGCCTCGATACACAGATGAGACGGCCACCGACGGACGGTTTCCGCGGTCTTCGCGCCCCGACAGGCCGAAGCGCGACTCCACATGCGCGATGACGATACGGAGCGCCGGCCCAGACGGTCTTCCGGGCCGGCGGTCTATCGGCTTTCCGCGGACGATTTCTCCGGCTCAACCAACGTTGCCGCCGCCGGTGCCGCCGGGCTTCTTCCACTCGATCCCGCCCTCGAAGCTCCAGCGGTGCGGCAGGCGCGCGACGCCGACGTCGGCGATCGGCGAGGTGGTGCGGAACTGGACGAGGCCGCGCTGGTAGTCGTAGGGGTAGCCGTCCAGCTTGTGGACGGCGAGGTCGAGGTAGTAGATCCCTTCGATCAGGTTGAGCTCGGGGACCTCGATGCTCACGGTGGCGCTGCCGGCCAGCTCGCCGGCCTCGAAGCGCTCGATGTCGGTGTTGGTGCCGTAGCAGCAGACGCCGTCGCGGTTGAAGATGCCGATGCCGATGGCGAAGTCGTCGACGGGCTCGGCGGCGGTCAG
>DASWHK010000197.1:0-2686 GCA_036398215.1 Acidobacteriota bacterium
TGTGGACGTAATAGCCGGCAGCCGCGGGACGCTCCGAGGGAGCCTCCTCGAGCGGCTCCGCTTGCAGGAACTCCGCCGATGCCCGAGACCCGCCGAGACGTCGACTCCCTGTTGCCGCTGACCCCCACCGTCTTCCACGTCTTGCTGGCCGTCGCCGGCGAGCCTCGCCATGGTTACGCCATCATGCAAGAGGTCAACGAGCGCAGCGACGGCCGCGTCGGCATCGGCCCGGGGACGTTGTACGGCGCCATCCGGCGGATGGTCGAGGCCGGCCTGCTGGCGGAGGCGGATCCTCCCTCCGGCGACGACGATCCTCGGCGCCGTTACTACCGCCTCACGGACCTCGGCCGCGCCGCCATGGGCGCCGAGGTCGAGCGCTTGAAGAAGCTGGTCGCGCACGGCGAGGCCGCGGTGCGGAAGGCCTGACCCCACCCGCGCCTATGAGCGAACGAGCGATCACGCTGATGACCGTGCTGCCGAGGATCACCGGCTCTCTGCTCCGGGGGCTCGAATGACCACGCCCATGCCCGCGCTGCCGTTGGTCACCAGCCTCGTTCTCCGGGCGCTCGGATGGTCACGCCGATGAACCGGCTGCCCCGGGTCGCCGGGTTCCTTCTGCGGGGGCTGCTGGCGCTCTACCCGCCGCGCGTGCGCCGGCCTCACCGCGAGGAGATCCTCGCCGCCGCGATCGGGGAATGGCGCCGGCGCGGCGGCTGGCGCGGCGCCGGCGGGTACGTCGTCTGGCTGCTGGTCGACGTGGCGCGCTCGCGGGCTGACGAGCGCCGCGTGCAAGCCCTCCGCAGCGATCGGCGGTCCTCTTCCGGCACAGCCACGGACACGGCCAACGGCCCACGGCGTCGTTCCGGATCGAGTCCGGCCGCAGCTCTCCGCAACTCCCATCGATACTCCTCTGCCCCCCCTTACTCCTCCGCCCCCCCTTCCGTCCGAGGTCTGGAACTCATGGAAACGATCGTCCGCGAGCTCCGTCACGCCGGCCGCGCCCTGCTGCGCCGGCCGGTCTTCACCCTCATCGCCGTCGTCACGCTGGCGCTCGGCATCGGCGCGACCACCGCGGTGTTCAGCGTCGTCGACGCCGTGCTGCTGCGGCCGCTGCCCTATCCGCGGCCGGATGAGCTGATCGTCGTGGCCCACGCGGCCCCGAGGATCGCCAGCGGCGAGTGGGGCCTGTCGCAGGCCGGCTACTTCTACTTCCGCGAGCACGCGCCGAGCCTCGCCGACATCGGCGTCTACTCGGGCGGCTCCAGCGTGATGACCGGCGACGGCCCGCCCGAGCGACTGCCGACGACGCGGGTCACCTGGAGCGTGCTGTCGACGATGGCGGTCAACCCGGAGCTCGGCCGTCCCTTCACGCTCGACGACGATGTGCCCGGAGCGCCGCCGGTGGCGATCATCAGCGACGGCCTCTGGCGGCGAGCCTTCGGCGCCGATCCCGCGGTGCTCGGCAGGACGATCTCGCTCGACGGGACGCCCCGCGAGATCGTCGGGGTCATGCCCGCAACGTTCCGCTTCCCCTCGTCGCGCACGGACGCTTGGCTCCCGTGGCGACTCGATCCCGCGGCGCCGCCGGTGAACTCGCACCAGTTCGAGGGCATCGCGCGGCTGCGCGAGGGCGTCGACATCGAGGACGCCCGCCTCGATCTGGGCCGCTTGATGGAGCGCTTCGCCGAGGACATGCCGGCGGCGTACGGACGAGGGTTCATGGAGAACAGCGGCTTCCAGATCGTGGTCCGCAGCCTGCTCGAGGACCGCGTCGGCAACGTCCGCACGCTGCTGTGGATCGTCCTGGCTGCCGCCGGCATCGTGCTGATCATCGCCTGCGCCAACGTCGTCAACCTGATCATGCTGCGCTCCGAGGGGCGCCGCCGCGAAGTGGCGGTTCGCACGGCGCTGGGCGCCAACCGTGCGGCGCTGCTCCGCTACTCGCTCTCGGAGGCCGCGGTACTGTCGGCGGCCGGCGGCCTGCTCGGCGTGCTGGTTGCCTGGGGGGGCGTGCGGGCGCTGGTGGTGGCGGCGCCGGCCGGCTTGCCGCGGCTCGACGAGATCGGCTTGAACCCCGCGGCGCTGCTGGTCGCGCTGGTTACCGTCACCGGCGCCGCGCTGGTGCTGGGGAGCTCCAGCACCTGGCACGGCGGCGCCGGCCTCGCCGCCCATCTCGCGCACGGGAGCCGAGCAAGCGGCGATCGTAACCGGCTGCGGCTGCGCGCCGGCCTGGTCGTCGCCCAGGTGGCGATGGCGCTGGTCCTGATGGCCGGCGCCGGCCTGCTGGTGCGCAGTTTCCTGAACCTGCGGTCGGTCGATCCGGGCTTCTCGCCCGCCAATGTCCTGACCCTCACCGTGTCGCTTTCGCCGGTCAAGTACGAGAGCGGCGAGGCGACCTTCCGGTTCTTCGACCAGCTCACCGAGCGCATCCGCGCCCTCTCCGGCGTGACCACCGCCGGCGTCATCACCGGGCTGCCGCTGGTTTCGCGCCCGTTGGACAACCTCAACGGGCTCGCCGACCTGCCGGGCGGCGCGGAGCAGAACGCGAACATGGACACGCTGTTCGCCGGCCCCGGTCTCTTCGAGGCCCTCGGCATGCGGATCGTCGAGGGCAGGACCTTCGAGCGGCGCGACATGGAGCCCGGCACCGAGGGCGCGATCATCACCCGCGCCATGGCCGAGGAGT
>DASWHK010000198.1:0-12771 GCA_036398215.1 Acidobacteriota bacterium
GTCCGCACCGACACCTACGCGGCGATGCGCAGCGGCTCCGCGCAACAGACCGGACGCTGGCGATCGGGCTCGCTGCGCCGCGGCCTGGTCGTCGCCGAGATCGCCCTCGCCGTCATGCTGGTGCTCGGCGCCGGCCTCTTCGTGCAGAGCCTGATGAAGCTGCAAGGCGTCGAGCGTGGCTTCGTGGCCGACGGCGCGCTGACCTTCCGGGTGAGCATGCCGGCCAGCCGCTACGACACGATGGAAGCGGCCGGCGCCTTCGTCCGCGAGCTCGAGGCCGGGCTGGCTCGGCTGCCGGGCGTGGAGGCCGCCGGCGCCATCGGCCTGCTGCCGTTCTTCGCCTCGCAGACCACCGGGATCGCCATTACCGGCCAGGACCCCGACCTCGCCGAGGGTGCCCAGTTTCGCTACGCGACGCCCGGCTACTTCGACGCCATCGGCACGCGGCTGGTGCGCGGCCGGTTCTTCACCGATCGCGACACCCCCGCGGCGCCGCCCGTCATCGTCATCAGCCTGACGCTCGCCCGCCGCCTCTTTCCCGACGTCGACCCCCTCGGCCAGCGGGTGTTCATCCCCGGCTGGGGCGGGCCGGAAGCCATCGAGGTCGTCGGGGTCGTCGAGGACGTCAAGCTCTCCGGCCTGCGCGAGCCGCCGCCACCGACCATGTACTGGCCGTACGGGCAATGGAACTGGCGCTCGAGCATGTCGTTCGTGGTACGCGCCGGCGGCGATCCAGCCGCCTTGACCCCGTCGATCCGCCAGATCGCCGGGCGGCTCGATCCCGACCTGCCGATCTACTCGGTCGAGCTGCTCGCCGACCGCACCCTCCGCTCGGTGGCGCAAGAGCGCCTCACCACCTGGCTGCTCGCCGGCTTCGCCGCCCTGGCCCTGCTGCTCGGCGCCGTCGGCATTTTCGGCGTGATGGCCTACAGCGTCGTGCAGCGCCGCCGCGAGATCGGCGTCCGCGTCGCGCTGGGCGCCGGCCCGGGGAGGATCACCGGCGCCATTCTCCTGGAAGGGGCCCTGCTCGCCGGCCTCGGCGTCACCGTGGGGGCGGTTGGCGCCCTCGGCCTCGGTCGCACGTTCGCCTATCTGCTGTACGACACGAGCCCCACCGACCCCCTGACGTTCGCGGCCGTCGGTGCTTCGCTGGTGGGGGTGGCGCTGCTGGCCTGCTTCCTGCCGGCACGCCGCGCCGCCCGCGTCGATCCGATGGTGGTGCTCAGAAACCAGTAAGGGGTGCCCTGCTACCAGGCGGCCTCGGCGAGCGTGAAGCACGGCCGCTCTCATCCTTCGGGTTCGCAACGGAATGGCTTCCCGCACCGGGCGGGCCGGACCCTTGCAACGCGTGGTGGAGCGCGGTTGCGCTACTGTGCTTCCGGTCGGAACGGGCGGCCCTGCGATCGCAGGCGCGCCTCGAGGCGCTCGGTGCAGTCGCAGCTGCCGCATGCCCACGGCTCGGTGCCGTTCTCGTCGCGACAGCGATCGCGGGCGTGGGCGTCCTTGACCTGCTCGAGCTCGAAGTACTCCTCCCAGTAGGGACGCTCCTCCTCGAGCGGCGTGGCGCAGTAGCAGACCTCGACCCAACGCACCGTGCCGTCGTCGAACCACCGCGCCTCGGCCATGTTACGCAGGTACTCACCCTCGGCCACTGAGCCGCGACCGAGCGTGCCGTCGTCGATCGCCTCGGCGAGGGCTTCCTCGCAACCTTGCCTGAGCCGGGCTTTCACCAGGTATCGCATGATCTCCTGAGCTCCTCCTTCAGCGAACCGCTCTCAGCGGGCCGCCCAGACGTCGCGGATCCATGCGACGGTGCGGGCCAGGTACGGCACGTAGCGCGGCGTCTGGTGGTGGCCGATGCCGGCGTCGATGGCGACGAGCTCGACCGGCGCTCCCAGCGCCTGCAGCTCCGCGGCCGCCGCCTCCACCGGCGCGATGGGGATGAGCTCGTCGTCGCGGCTGTGGATGACGTAGGTCGGTAGCCGCAGCATCGCGGGCGGCCATTCGACGCTGCCGGCCTCGACGAAGCGCTGCACGGAGGCGCCCGGCTCGGAGCTCGTCGCGATCATCGGCACGCTCGCCATCGGGATGGCCGCCGAGAACATCTCGGCGTGGCGCGAGGCGAAGTACCAGGTGCCCATGCCGCCGAGGCTGAAGCCGGTGACGACCAGGCGGTCGGGATCGATCCGGTACTCGTCGCGAACATGGTCGAGAAGGGCGAGCACCGCCGCCTCGCTGCGGTCGTCGACCCACGAGCGCGCCGGGCAGTTGGGCGCCACGATGATCGCTCCCAGCTCGCGTAGCGCCGGCTCGACGAGGATCTCGAGGAAGACCGCGCCGTAGTTGGGCGGCAGCGCCTCGCCCCAGCCGAAGTGCAACGCCAGGATCAGCGGCACCTCCCGGGTGCCGTCATAGCCTTCGGGCACGGCGATCGCATAGCGCAGCTCGCCGCCGTTCGGCAGGCTCAGCGTGTGGCGCTGGATGGGAGCGGCTTGCGGCGGCATCGAGATCGCGGCCAGGGCGAGGACAATCGGGACCCACATGCACAGATGGTAGCAACTTGCTGCTATGATCCGCCCACTGCCAGCCGATCGCTCCCCAAGCAGACGGTCACGCCGCCTTGCCCTCAGTCCGTTCCCGTGGACCCGAAGCCGCCGTCGCCGCGGGTCGTTTCCCCGACCTCGACGACCTCCGCGATCGTGACGTGGGCCACCGGCGCGATCACGAGCTGGGCGATGCGATCGCCGCGCTCGATCGTCACCGGATCTTCGCCGAGGTTGATCAGGATCACCTTGACCTCGCCCCGGTAGTCGGCGTCGATCGTCCCTGGGGCGTTGAGCACGGCCACACCGCGGCTCGCCGCCAGCCCCGAGCGGGTGCGCACCTGCCCCTCGTAGCCGGTCGGGATCTCGATCCTCAGACCGGTGGGGATCAATGTCCGGCCGCCGCTTTCGATGACCACCGGCTCGCCGAGCGCGGCCCGCAAGTCCATGCCCGAGGAGCCCGGCGTTTGATATTCCGGAAGCGCCAGGCCTTCGGCGTGCGGCAACCGTTCGACGAGCAGCTCGATCGGCTTCATGGAAAAGCCGGCCCGTCGGGGCACCGCCGGCGAGCTGCGGCCGGGAAAGCTCAGAATCGCACCTGGCCGCCGAAGGTCAGGCCGCTCCAGATCAGGTCGATGGCCAGCTGATCGACCTGCTCGAACACAAAATGGTAGCGGCGGTAGCCGATGATCACGCCGGCGTTGCGGACGACGAAGACCTCGACGCGGGCGACCAGGTCCATTTGCCAGCCGCTCAGGTCGTCGACCTCGACCTCCGGAAACCCAGTCACCTCGACGTAGCCGCGCACCGGGCCCTGGGGGTTGACCATCAGGTTGCCCCCGACGATCGGGTACGGCGTATCGAGCTGGGCGCGCGCCGAGCCGAAGCTGGACTGGACCAGCGCCGCGGCATCGAAGTAGGCGATCCCGCCGAGCACGCCGGCTTCCACCTGCGGCCGGGCGACGAACAGGAAGTTGTAGAAGCCCTTGGCGTCGCGCAGCGACAGGGTGGTGCGCGCGTCGACCAGCAGATCGATGATCGGCTGGCTGGGGCCGAGGCTGAGCTGGATCGGGATCACCGCATCCGCCTGGTGCTCGATGCGTGACATCTCGAACACGAAGCGATGCCGCTTGCCCGGCGCGGCGTTCACCTCGAACTGCCAGCCGTTGTTGGTCTCGCCGAGGCCGAGCACGTCGACGACGTCGACCCCTTCCTCGAAGCCGGCGACGCCGGCCAGGTCCTCGGCGCGGATCACGCCCTCGACCTTACCGCGCCACACGAAGCCCGACACCCGTACATGATCGTGCTGGTCGCCCACCGGCACGAAGATCTGCTGGGCAAAGGCGGGAACCGCCGCCCCGAGCACCAGCACCATGGCGAACCCTATCGAACGACGAAGATATGCAACCAAGCGCCCCCCCTTTTCGTGGTCCGACCAGGATAGCGCAGCTTCTCCGCCGCCCGGAGCCGAAACGTCATCCGGCATCGGCGCCGACCAGGATGGCGCGCCGCACTCGCCGCTCGGAGCCGAAACGTGGATTCTGTCCCGTCGCCATCCGACAAAGATGGCGCAGCATCCCCGGCGCCCACAGCCGAAACACTATCTGGTCTCGCGACATCCCCTCTGTAGGGGCGGCCGCTCAGGCAGTGTCACTTCCGGGGAGGGCCGAAGACGCACTCGCCCCGCTTGCAGTGTTCGTCGAGCTCGCACTCGTCCGAGGAGGTGCAGCCACTCAATTCCATCGTCTGGATGCCCAGGACCTTTGTCGTCGCTTCCGCGAGGACGCCCTTCACCTGTTCGAACGTCCTGGGGTCGGTCATCAACTTTCGCATCGCCAAGAACTCGAGGTCGGCGAGCTGCATCCGGACGTAGGTCACCGCCCGAAGGGACTCCGGCGGCCCTTGCGGCGAGCTCTCTTCTGCCTGGCCCTTGTGGGCACCCTTACGTTGCTTCTTAGCGCTCATCTTGAAGCTCCCTTCGTGTTTGAAGGCGGGTTGGCGGCGCGGCGTTCGTTCCGCTGGCAACCCGACGGTTCAGCGCTCCGGCACCGGATCGCCGGTCCCGAGGCGTATATGCCAAAGATCCAGGCTACGCGAATGCTTGGAGAACAACAGCTCGCCGGAGGCGGTGATGTCGAGGCCTGAAAACGACGTCTGCGGCTGCAGGTTGTTGGTGAGACGCCGCAACGACCGTTCGCGGAGTGAATAGGCCCCCAGGTTATGGATGCCCGCCTCATCCTGGATCACGTAAAGGGTTTCTGTTCGCGGCTCGAGCCTTGCATTGTGCACGAGCGCGCCGCTGATCTCACCCAGATGGGTAACGTCTCCCGACTCACCCACGTTGAGGATTTCGACCCGATTTTCGGAGACCCCGGCGCTGATGCCGCGAAGAACCACGAGCGCGCCGTCCTGCAGCCAGCCTTTGAACTGGACTGCGGCGGCCCCGGTGTCGTGGAAAACGACCGACTCGCTGCCATCGGAGAGATCGTGGATGCGGATCTCCGGCGATCCGCGCGGCCCCACCGCGTAGACCAGCCGGCCGCCGTCGGGCGACAAGAGCAAGTCACGGAACTCGCTTCGCGGCTCTCCTCGGACGATCAGCCGCGTCTCGGATCCTGCCTCGGTGGGCATCCCGACGGCGCGAATCTCGTCGATGCGAGTGACGTCGCCCTCGTCCTCTCCGTTAGCGACGAAAAAGAGGGTGGAGCCGTCGGGCGCCCAGTCGAAGTTGATATCGAACCAGTCGGACGGAAGCGGGTCGCGGTTCGATCTCGTGAATCGGCGTGTCACACGGTGGGTACGCTGCGTCTGCATGTCGAAGACCCAGAGCTCCGTGGAGAACTCCGGGCCGGTGAGCAGATACGCAACCCACCGCCCGTTCGGCGAGATGCCAGGCGAGTAACCGTCGGCGACGACCACTCGCTCGGAACCGATACCTGTCGCCCGCAGCTCGCCGACCACGATCTCGGCGTCGG
This sequence comes from Acidobacteriota bacterium, assembly GCA_036398215.1. Classification (GTDB taxonomy): domain Bacteria; phylum Acidobacteriota; class UBA890; order UBA890; family UBA890; genus DASWHK01. The sequence continues at coordinate 5,519 of DASWHK010000198.1, forward strand.
CGAAGCCGAAGCCGTCCGACCTGACGCGCTCGAAGGCGATGATCGAGCCGTCATCCGACACCGTGGGCCAAAACTCGGGGAGATTGTCGGCGGCCAGAAGTTGCTCCGAGCCCGTCATCGGGTCGAGCCTCCAGACGTCGGCGTACTCGGCGAGGACCTGGAGGATCAGGCTGTTTCCCGCCGCCGATGCCGCGATGCCGCGGACGTTGCCCGGCGAGCTCGGCACCGGTGATGCCGTTCGGGTGCGCAACGAGAAGCGCCAGAGCCCCGGCCGCCCACCCCGCGTCGACAGGAACACGATCTCCTCCTCGCCGAGCCATTGGGGCATGTAGTCCCGGGCGGAGTTGGTGGTCAGCCGCTCGGGATTGCGGCCGTCGATGTCGGCGATCCAGACGTCTTGCTGGTCGCCCGTGCGCATCGAATAGGTGATCTTCCGACCGTTCGGCGCCACGTCGACGTGGTCATTGGCAAACGGGTGCTCCGGCGCCGCCGCAAACACCTGATCGAAGCTGCGCTCCACGACATCGAAGCGCCAGAGCATCGAGGTGTCACTCTCGAGCCGGTCCGCGGGGCTCTCGAGCAGGTACACGGATTGATCGATCCAGCGGACGAGCTCGAACTCGACGACCGGAAGCAGCTCGCTGCTCTCCACGGGCCCGCCGTTCACCGGAACCACCTGAAGCAACCATTCCCCCTCCCGCCCGGTCACGTAGGCGATCCGGGCGCTGTCCGGCGACCACACCGGACTGTTCGTGAACGCGGCGCCCGGCACGAGCTGACGTGCATCGCCGCCCCCCAGCGCCTTCACCCAGACGCTCAGCTGGCCGGCCCGATCCGAGACGAAGGCCACCCAGCTGCCGTCCGGCGAGATCCGGGCGTGTTGCTCGTGGCTCGGCCAGGTGACGAACGCTTCCGTCGACTCGACCATCGGCATCCCACCGCCCGCATCCGCCGACGGCCAGTAGCTGCGCACCGCCACGAAGCCGATGATCAACGCCAGGACGGCGGCCGCCGGCAGCCAGGGAGCCCATCGGCTCGAACCACGAGGAAAGCGCGCCACGGCCGCAGCGAGGTTTCTGCCCGAACGCCGCGACGCCTGCACGCCGGCGTCGTACGAGAGCAGCTCGATGGCGTCCGACAGCGCTTTCCCCGAGTCGTAGCGTCTCTCCGGGTTCTTGTCGAGACAGCGGGCCAGCAGCGCCCGCCCGCCAGGTGGGGTCTTCGCCGGCAGCCGTCCCCAATCCGGCTCGCGCTCGAGAATCGCGGCGAGCGTGTCGGCGACGGTCTCGCCGCCGAACGCCTTGTGGCCGCTGAGCATCTGATAGAGCACGCAGCCGAACGCCCAGACGTCGGTGCTCGTGTCGACCTCGGCGCCGCGCGCCTGCTCGGGGCTCATGTAGGCGACCGTTCCGATCACCATGCCGGTGCGGGAGGTCTCGAACGAGGCCGTCGAAACCTCGGAAAGATCGACCGGCTCCGTCTCCGGGGCGGTCATCTTGGCGACCCCGAAGTCCAGCACCTTGACGGTGCCGGCAGCCGTCAGCTTGATGTTGGCCGGCTTCAGGTCGCGGTGGATGATTCCCTTGTCGTGCGCCGCTTCGAGCGCCGCGGCGACCTGCCCGGCGATCTCCAGCGCTTCCCGGTATTTCAGCGGCCCGCGGCGCAGCCGTGCCGAGAGCGTCTCGCCCTCGACCAGCTCGAGCACCAGGTACTTGAGCCCGTCGGCCTCGCCGATCTCGTGCAACGTGGCGATATTCGGGTGGTTCATGGCCGCCAGCAGCCGTGCCTCCCGATTGAAGCGCGCCACCCGCTCGGCGTCGCGAGCCAGCTCCATCGGCAGGATCTTGATGGCGACGTTGCGCGCCAGGCGGGTGTCCTTGGCGAGATAGACCTCTCCCATTCCACCGGAGCCGATCAACTCGAGGATCAGGTAGGGCCCCAGCCGATCCGGGAGTTCGGTGGAAGGGACGCGACGCCCTTCGCCCTCGAACGACGGCTCGCTCGGCGGGCTGGCGACCCGCTCGTAGGCGTCCAGCAGAGAGCGGACCTCGGCCGAGAGGTCCTCGTCGGCGCCGCAAGCCTCCTCGAGGAACTCGTCGCGGGCGGCGAGGTCGCGCCGCAGCGCGTCGTGAAAGACGCGCCGGACGCGCTCCCATTGTGGTGGGCTCTCAGGCATGGGGCACCGGTCGACGTGATGGGTGGTGTGTTTCTTTGTCTATCCCTAACAATAGGTACGTACTGTTTACATGAAACGCGCGTCGCAATCCAGGGATCCTCGCCCGATACCCCCGGACTGCGCGAAGGAAGGAAGGCCGCCCCGCGGGAGTTTCACCACGGGCGGCTGCGAGGACGCGGGGCGCCGGTCTCCAGGTCGAGAAGCGTTCGTACCTGCTACATTGACGGGCGCCACGCATTCTCGAACGAACCATGGAGAGAGGCTCATGAGGCTGGCTACCCGCGGTTTCGCCGTCATGGCGCTTGTCGTCTCGTTTGTCCTTCTTGCCGGCGCCCCGGCCCTCGCGCAGGGGACGATCGCCGACTACCAGCGGGCGATGGGGCTGAGCGACCGCTTCGAGGGGCTCGCGGTCGAGATTCCCGACGTCCCTACCTGGCTCGAGGGAACGAGCCGCTTCTGGTACCGCACGTCGGTGGCCGGCGGCAACGAGTTCGTCCTCGTCGACGCCGACACGAACACCCAGGGGCCGGCGTTCGACCACGCGCGGCTGGCGGCCTCGCTGTCGGCGGCGCTCGACGAGGAGTACACGGCGATCACGCTGCCGTTCCGGACGATCGAGTTCGTCGATGGCGAGCAGGCGATCGAGGTGACGGTCGAGGGCGACGTCTGGCGCTGCGAGTTGGCCGCTTACGCGTGCCAGGCGACCGGTCGCCAGGGAGGTGGCCGCGGCGGCCGCGGCGGTGGCGGCGGCGGCGGCGGCCCGCAAGGCGACGAGCCCCGCCCCTCGCCCGACGGCAAGTGGGAGGCTCTGATCAACAACTACAACGTCGTGGTCCGCGAGCCGGGCGAAGACGAGCTGGTTCGCCTCAGCATGGACGGCTCCGAGGCCAACTACTACGACCTCGACTCCATCGAATGGTCGCCCGACTCCAGCAAGCTCGCCGCCTACCGCGTCAAGCCCGGCTTCCGCCGCGAGATCCACTACATCGAGTCGTCGCCGGAGGACCAGCTCCAGCCCAAACACTCGACCCGGCGCTATGCCAAGCCCGGCGACGTGCTCGACAAGGAGATGCCGGTGATCTTCGACGTCACCGCGAGCCGCGCCCGCCACGTCGACGACGAGCTGTTCCCCAACGCCTACTCGCTCTCCGGATTGGAGTGGCGCGAGGACTCGAGCGCCCTCACCTTCGAGTACAACCAGCGCGGCCACCAGGTCTTTCGGGTCATCGAGGTCGATGCCGACAGCGGCGACGCCCGCGCCCTGATCGAAGAGGAGATGGAGACGTTCTTCCATTACTCCGACAAGAAGTTCCGCCACGACGTCAACGACGGCGAGGAGATCATCTGGATGTCGGAGCGCGACGGCTGGAACCACCTGTACCTGTACGACGGCGCCAGCGGCGAGGTGAAGCAGCAGATCACCCGCGGCGACTGGCCGGTGCGCGACGTGGTCGAGGTCGACGAGGAGAACCGCCAGATCTGGTTCATCGCCAGCGGCATGATCGAGGGCCAGGATCCGTACTTCGAGCACTACTACCGCATCGACTTCGACGGCAACGGCCTGACCGCGTTGACCGACGCCGACGCCAACCATACGGTGGCGCTGTCGCCCGACAAGCAGTACTACGTCGACCGCTACTCGCGGGTGGACATGGCGCCGGTCATGGAGCTGCGGCGCACCGCCGACCAGTCGCTGGTCATGGAGCTGGCCCGCGGCGACGTCAGCGCTCTGGTCGCCGCCGGCTGGCAGGCACCCGAGGCCTTCACCGCCAAGGGCCGCGACGGGAGCACCGACATCTGGGGGGTGATCTTCCGGCCGAGCAACTTCGACCCCGAGAGGGTCTATCCGGTCATCGAGAACATCTACGCCGGCCCCCACAGCTCGTTCGTCCCCAAGTCCTTCCAGGAATTCAACGGCATGCGCGAGATCGCCGAGCTCGGCTTCATCGTCGTGCAGATCGACGGGATGGGGACGTCGAACCGCTCGAAGGCGTTCCACGACGTCGCCTGGATGAACCTCAAGGACGCCGGCTTCCCCGACCGCATCCTCTGGCACCAGGCGGTCGCCGCCCGCTACCCGTACTACGACATCAGCCGGGTGGGCATCTACGGCACCTCGGCCGGCGGCCAGAGCTCACTCGGCGGCCTGCTTTTTCACCCCGACTTCTACGACGTCGCGGTCTCGGCGGTCGGCTGCCACGACAACCGGATGGACAAGATCTGGTGGAACGAGCAGTGGATGGGCTGGCCGATCGGCCCCCACTACGCGGAGTCCTCGAACGTCGACAACGCCTGGCGGCTGGAGGGCAACGTCCTGCTGATCGTCGGCGAGCTCGACACCAACGTCGATCCCGCCTCGACCATGCAGGTGGTCAACGCCCTGATCGAGGCCGACAAGCCCTTCGACCTGCTGGTGATCCCCGGCGCCGGCCACACCTCGGGCGGCGACTACGGCCAGCACAAGCGCTACGACTACTTCGTCGAGCACCTGCACGGCATCCGCCCGCCGGCCTGGTCGGCGCTCGAGGCGGCGATGACCGAGGAGGAGGCGCCGCAAGGCTCCCGCGAGGACGACGAGGAGGACTGGGCGGAGATCTTCAGCCGCTGGTTCGAAGGCGGAAGCTTCTAGCGGGGCCGCACCGCGGTGCCGTCGGCGATCTGGTCGCCGGGGTGGGCGATGACGGTTTCCCCGGCTGAAAGGCCGGAGAGGATCTCGGCGCGCAGGCCGGAGCGGCGGCCAACCTCGACCTCGCGAAGGCGCGCCGCGCCGTCGACCACGACGAAGGCGGCCCAGCCGTCGCCGCGGCGGAACAGGGCGCTGGAGGGGGCCTGAAGGGCGTCTTCGCCGCGCCAAAGGACGAACGTCGCGTCGACGCGGAACTGGTCGCCGAGCTGCTCCCAGAGCTCGGGCGGCGAGACGATGCCGGCGATCACCCGCACCCGTTGCTCCTCGACGCCGAGGGCCGAGATCTTGGTGAAACCCACCGGCTCGACGCGCCGCACCACGCCGTCGAGCACCGCGTCGCCGCCCCAGCGCTCGAAGCGGACGGCGGTGCCGGGGGAGATCCTCACGGCATCGGCGGAGAGCACCTCGACCTCGACCTCGAGCGCCGCCGGGTTGCCGATCTCAAGCAGCGGCTGGCCGGCGCCGACCACCCCCTCGCTCTCGTTGATGATGGTCAGCACCCGCCCGTCGACGGGCGAGCGCACCAGCACGGTTTCGCCGCCGGCGTTGCCGTCGCCGGCGGCCGAGTAGCGCAGGGCGGTCCGCGCCGCCTCCAGGTCGTAGGCGGCGACGTCGACGGCGCGTTGCGCCGCCTCCCGCCGCGCCGCGCTGCGCCGCGCGTCCGCCGTCGCCGAGTCCAGGAGCCGGCGCGCGACGCCACCCCGATCGAAGAGCTCGCGCATCCTCTCGAGCTCGGCGGCGGCGAAGTCGGCGTCGGCCTCGGCGGCCGCGACCTCCTCCTGGGTGGCCTCGAGCGCCGCGCGGGCGCCCTCGACCCGCGCCTCGGCCTGGGCGCGGGCGCGCGGGTCGAGGACCTGCGAGCGCAGCGCCTCGAGACGCAGCACCACCTCGCTCTCCTCCACCACGTCGCCGACGTCGAGCGCCAGCCGGCGCGCGTAGCCGGCGACCGGCGCCGAGATCACGTACCGCTCCACCACACGAGTCTTGCCCTCCTCGCGCACCGTCACCTCCAGCGGCCCGCGCTCGACCGCGGCGACGTCGACGGTCACCGGCCGCGGCACGAAGCCCCAGGCGATGGCGAGCACGACCAGAACGATGCCGGCGATCCAGGCGAGCGTACGGCGGCTCACGTCACTCCCTTTCCTTCAGCACGGCGACCAGATCGAGGCGGTCGATCCGCCGGCGCACGATGAATCCGGAGATCGCGGCCGCGACGATGACGACGGCGGCCGAGTAGCTGTAGGTGCTGGGGTCGATGATCAAGGGAATGCGAAACAGGTCGGTTCGGAAGGTCGCGATCATGTAGGCGCACAGCGCCCGGCCGATGAGGAAGCCGACGGGGATCGCCACCAGGGTCAGCACCGCCAGCTCCCCCAAGAGGATGTACGAAACCTCCGCGCGCCGAAAGCCGAGCACCCGCAGGCTGGCCAGCTCGCGACTGCGTTCCGAGAGGGCGACGCGCGCCGTGTTGTAGACGACGCCGACGGCGATCGAGCCGGCGAGCACCGTGTTGATCAGCGCGAACGTCAGCAACTGGTTGCCCGCCGTCTCGTAAAAGCTCTCGATGGCGTTCTTCTGCACGATCGTGCCGGCGACCCGCGGCATCTCCTCGAGCGCGGCGTATATGTCGCTTTCGTAGCGATCGTCGGTCGCCAGATAGGCCCCGGAGATCGCGTCGCCCTCGCCCATCAGGCGGTTGAGCGCCGCCCGCTGCATGTACACGGACACCCCGATGTACTCGCTGACCAGCGCGGTGATCGGCACCTGACGGACCGGGCGGCTGCCCTCGCGGATCTCGAGGGTCAACGTGTCGCCGACCCCGACGCCGAGCACCTCGGCGAGGTAGTCGGTGAGCACGATGCCCTCCGCGGGGATCGACACCGGTGCCAGGTCGGTGTCGATCAGCCGCCCCAGGTCGCCGTCCGGCTCGATGCCCTGGATCGCGGTCCGAAAGCGGCGGTGCTCGAAGCGCAGATCGACGGGGACGGCGCGAAACACCTCGCCGTACTGCACCCCCGGCAGGCTCAGCAGCTCGTAGTAGGCCCGGTAGGACGTCGGCTCGACGAACGCCACCGCCATGTCCTCGCGCTGCGCGAACCCGTACTGCACCTGGATCATCACGTCGACGGCGTCCTGGAAGAACATCCCGACCATCAGGATGGCGAGCGCGAAGGCGACGCCGACGATCGACATCAGCGACTTCACCGGCCGCCGCTCGATGTGGCGCAGGATCATGCGCGTCGGCTGGGTCAGCCAGCGCTTGAGGCCGAGCCGCTCGACCAGCGAAACCCTGTAGCTGGCCGGGGCCTCGGGCCGCATCGCCTCGGCGGGCGGCTCCCGCACCGCCTCCCAGACCGAGTACAGGGTCCCGGCCCACGCCGCCGCGAGGCT
>DASWHK010000199.1:0-50191 GCA_036398215.1 Acidobacteriota bacterium
GCCGAACAGCGTCGCGCCGGTCTTCGACAGCTCGTCGACGACGTCGCCTACCGGGCGGAGCGACTTGCGCCGCTGGTGGTCGCTGATGTCGCCGATGAACGGCCACAGCTTCTCGCGGATGCCGGCGGGCAGCACCTGCTCGAGGTACTCGAGCGACAGGCTCTTGAGCTCCTCGTCGTCGAGGATGATCCCGTGGAAGGCCATCCGCACCGCCTGATGGTCGAGGACCAGGGAGAGCTGCCGGAAGGTGTGCTCGAGGCTGAGCTCGCCGCGGACGTCGAGCTGCCGGTTGACGAAGTCGTCGGTGCCGGCCTCCGAGCCGTCGAGGATCTTCTGCAGCTCCCAGATCGGCCGGTCGCGGCTCACCTCCCGCTCCACCGCCTTCCAGACCGTCGCCCGCCAGTCGCCCCGCGCTTTCGCCAACCCGGCCTTGCGGCGTCGCACCAGCGCGATCGCGGCCCGGTAGCGAACCTCGAAGCGGCCCGCCGAGAGCGCCTCGAGCAGCGCCTCGTCCGCCTCCTCCGTGTCGATCTCGGCGAGCATCCGGGGGATACGCCGGCGGATCACGAAGTCGGCGTTCTCGTCGAGCAGGAGGTCGGCGGCGTGACGGGTGGCGGGAGTGCCGATCGAAACGAGGGCCTTCACCGCGGCATCGTAGAAGCGGCCCCGCGCCAGCAGTCGGGTCAGATGCGGGACGTGGCGCTTGCGCCACTGCCGCTGCTGCTCGAGGACCCGACCGACCACCTCGGGGTCCGCCGACTCGAGACGGTCGGTGACGCTGGCCGAGGAGTCGGCCTCCGGGTCCCCTTCCTTCCGACCCCGGTCGATTTCCTCAGCGTCGTCTCCCGTCCCGACGCCGGCGCGGGCCAGCTCTTCCTGCAGATCGAGCCGCGTCAACGTCATCGTCAGCAGGTGGCGGGCGTCGAAGCGGCTGCCCTCGAGCTGCTCGGTGAGGCCGGCGCCGCCGCCGGCCAGCCGGTCGCGAACGGTGCGCCGGTACTGCACCCCCGTCCGCACGCTCAGGTACACGAACGCCACCGCCAGGCCGATGACGAGCAGTGACAGATAGCGCGACGGCCACCCCGCCCAGGTCACCCAGACGAACAGCAGGCCGGCGGCCACGCCGCTGGCGCTGTTGTCGACGACCGAGTCGATGAGGGTCTTGGTCCGGCGCCGCAGATCGGCGGGCACGGCCATATAGAGATACTCGATCACCGAGCGGTGCAGCGACTTGCGCAGGGCGTTGTCGGCGCCCCGGGTCAGCGTCGCCAGCAGCAAGCTCGGCACCACGAGCATCCCAGCGCTGCCGGCGATCAGCAACGACGGCAACACGGCGAGGCTGAAGGCGATCCCGGCGCGCCCCATCAGGCGGGCCGCCAGCAGCACCTGCACGAGCAGCGCGACCACTCCTGTCCAGCCGTAGAAGGCGCCGAAAAAGCTGGTCATCTCGGCGCTCGACGGCATCGCCGCGCTGACGATCTCCTTGAACTGGTAGTCGAGGACCGTCGACGCCATGGTGCCAAGCACGACCACCGCGGCGATGCCCCGCAGGTGCGGGCTCGCCAGGATCAAGCCGAGCCCCTCGCCGAGGACGGGGCTCTCCGCCTCGTGGTCGCGGTGGGGCTCCAGTCTCGGCATCGACAGGTGCAGGACGAGGCTGGCCGCGAGAATCGCCAGCAGCCCCGAAGCCAGCTGCAGGCTGGTGAAGTAGTCGGTAAGCTGGCTGAGGCCGACGCCGGTGACCATCGCGCCGAGCGTGCCGCCGGCGCCGACCAGCCCGAACAGGCGTTTGGCCTCGCGCAGCGAGAAATGCTCGGCGCAGACCATCCAGAAGCCGGAGGTCAGCAGCGAGGAGCCGACGACGGTGATCAAGTAGAAGGCGACGTTGGTGACGTCGGGGACGATCGGCAAGAGCAGCGGCAGCCCGGCGAGCAGCAGGCCGAGAAAGACGATGTAGACGGTGAAGCGCCGGCGTGGGTTGCCGGCCGCCATCAGCCGCCCGAACAGCAGCGCCGACGGCAGGCTGAGCGCCGTCACCGCGATCGTCACATAGGGCAGCGTGGTGACGTCGAAGGTGCTCAGGTAAAGGGCCTCGCGCAGCGCTCGCGACAGGATCAGGAACGACATCACGCTGTAGGCGCCGAAAAAGGACAGCAGCAACCGCCGGGCCTCGCCCGGACGTACGTCGAGCCAGCGTCGGAGCATCTGCGTGAGCATCATCGTGGACCAGCATACCGCCTGCGGCGGCGCGATTTGTTCTCTTTGAAATCGAGGGGCTGCTGGTTAAGCTCTTGTACACCAACTGGCACTTCCTGATACTTCAAGCTGGCTGTGAGGGAGCTCGTGGAAGAAGAACTGCAGAAAGTCGTCGGGCGACAGGTTCCCATCAAGACCCGCACCGGCGGCCGGCACCTCGACTTCATCAACGAGGTGAGGCCCGGCGTCGTGGTCCTGACGACCAACGCCGACGGCAGCGGGCGCGTCACTATCCTGGCGGTCGACTGCATCGAGTCGTTCACCGCCGGCGGCGCCAGCGGCGGCGCCGACGGTGCGGCGCCCAACTGGAAGCAATAGCCCGAGCCTACGGGAACCCCGGCCACGCGGCGCTCGAGCGAGGGGGCGCCGGGCCTCGGCCAGGCGACCGGCTACCCGCCGCCGTTCTTCTTGCGGACGCGGTCGATCGGGTTGCGGGTCTCGCGACCGGGGCGGCTGGCCTCGCGGCTGACCAGGTCGAAGGAATCGCCCGGCGCCAGGAAGTAGAACGAGCCGCCGGCGCTGCCCGGGCCGTCGTCTCCCGGGGGCCCGCCGTCGACCCAGGCGTTGGCGTCGTGGATCAAGACGTACCCCTGGCCGATCACCTCGAAGCTGTCGCCGCGCACGACGATGGCGGTGTTCTCGTCGATGCCGATGCCGAGCAGCTCGGGACGCTGCTCGATGATCTCGATGAGGTCGAACTGGCGGTTGCGCATCAGCACGTGCTGGTCGATCGCCGCGTTCTTGAGGAACCCCAGCCCGGCGGTATGGTCTCCCATCATGATCCCGTTGCCGCTGGTGTCGCCGCGGGCCAGATAGGAGCCCTGGATGGTGGCGCCGGCCGAGGAGCCGCCGATCACGCCGCCGCGCCGCAATACTCCCCACAGCTCTTCGTGGGCCTTGGTGTCCAGATACGAGTCGGCCAGGTGCCACTGGCGGCCGCCGTTGAACCAGACGCCGCGGGCCCGCCGCAGCGGCGCCACGAACTCTTCGCTGTCGGCGACGGCGCGGTCCTTGGTGTGCAGGACGGTGATGTCGGTGACGCCGGCGCGCTTCCAACCCTGCAGGCCGGCGCTCCACTCGTCATAGTCTTGACCGCCGCCGGCTGTCGGAATGACCACGATCGGCGCATCGGGCCCGCCGGCGAGGTCGATGAAGCGCTCGCGAATGGCCGGGTCTCGCATGGCGCCGCCGACGATCACCAGGGCTCCGTTCGGCGGGCCGATCTGCGGAGCGGCCCGCTGGCCGCGCCCCTGGCCGGGCTGGACGGCGAAGGACAGGGCGGAGACCAGCAGAACGGCGATCAGCGCGACCAGGCAGGCGCGCGCGGCGAACATCGGGCGGTTGATCCTCATGGGAGCTCTCCTTGGCTTGCGAACACCCGAAATGGTAGCAGCCGAAGGAGCTTCTCCCCACTCGAATGCGCCGATCGAGGCACGTTCGGAGAACAGGGTTACCGACCACCACGGCCATGGCTCCGCCTCCATGCTCTCGGGTGCTCCAGGGAAGCTTCTGCGGCTGCTAGAGTCCACGTCATGCGTAGCGACTTCTTGGAAAACGGGCCGGCGTGCCGGTGCGGCCGCGCGGCGCCGGCCACCCGGACCTTTTCGGGGTGCCTGCTGGCGCTGATCGCCGTCTTCTCCCAGGCCCCCGTCCCGTCGCCGGCCTCGGTGCTCGGCTTCGCGGTGGGCGCCGACTTCGAGCTCGCCACCTACAACGAGTCAATCGCCTACTTCCGGCGCCTGGACGCGGCCAGCGAGCGGCTGACGCTCGTCGAGGTGGGGCGGACCTCGGAGGGCCGGCCCTGGCACCTGGCGTTCATCTCTTCGGCGGCAAACCTCGCCGGCCTCGAGCGCCACCGCGAGATCGCCCAGCGGCTGGCGCACCCGGAGGGCCTGACCGACGAGCAGGCGCGCGCCCTCGCCCGCGAGGGCAAGCCGATCGTCGACATCAGCGGCGGCCTGCACGCCTCCGAGGTCGCCGGCGCCCAGCACAGCATTCAGCTGGCCTACGACCTGATCACCGGCGACGACGACCCCGAGATCGCCGCCATCCTCGACAACGTCATCGTGATGCTGTGGCCATCGCTCAACCCCGACGGCCAGAACATCGTCGTCGAGTGGTACGAGTCCAACCTCGGGACGCCCTACGAGATGTCGGGCCCGCCGCGCCTCTATCAGAAGTACATCGGCCACGACAACAACCGCGACGCCTACATGCTCAACCAGGTCGAGTCGCGGGTGGTGGCGCGCACCTGGCGGCACTGGGAGCCGCAGATCATCTTCGTGCACCACCAATCTTCGCCGTTCCCGACGCGTATCTGGCTGCCGCCTTTCGCCGAGCCGATCGCGCCGCAGGTGCATCCGTTGATGTCGCGGACGGTCAACTTCGCCGGCATGGCGATGGCCGCTGCCCTCGAGGAACGCCGCCAGCCCGGTGCCGTCCACATGGGTACCGGCTTCGACGCCTGGTACCCGGGCTACATCGACTACCTGCCGATGCTCCAGAACCAGGCCGCATGGTGGACGGAGACGGCCGGGGCCGGCTACGCGACGCCGCGCCTGTACACCTTGCAGGACTTCCCGCAGGGCCGGCGGGACCTGCGGCCCGAGTCGCTGTACTCGAGCCCGTGGCCGGGCGGCTGGTGGCGGTTGCGCGACGCGGTCGAGTACATGGAGACTGTCTCGATCGCGACGCTCGACTACGCCGCCAAGTACGGCTTCGACCTGCTGTACAACCGTTATCAGGCCGGCCGTGACACGATCCGCAAGTACCGGCAGGAGCCGCCCTACGCCTATGTCGTACCCGAGGACCAGCACGATCCGGTGGCCGCCGTCGAATTGCTGCGCCGGCTCGCCTTCAACGGCATCCGGGTCGCCCGGCTGGGCCGCGACGCGGCCATCGACGGCATCGACTATCCAGCCGGCACCTGGATCGTCCCGATGGACCAGGAGTTCGCCGAGCTGGCCCGCCAGCTGCTCGACGTCCAGCGCTATCCGGACCTGCGGGAGTACCCCGAGGGGCCTCCGGAGCAGCCCTACGACGCCGCCGGCTGGACGCTCTCGGCGCAGATGGGAGTGCGGGTGGTCGCCGCCTCGTCGCCGCTGAGCGAGGCGGCGCGCGCTGCGCTGGAAGCCGTGGAAGGCGCGGCCGCCGACTGGCGCGCCGCCAACGATTCGATCGACGCCGCCGCCCGCCTGGCGCCCGGTGCCGGCTGGTATGAGGTCGAGCCGCTGCGCGAAGGACCGGCGGTGGTCGGCCGCGACGCGGCGCCTTTCGACAGCGTCCCCGGCCTCGGGTTCGACACCAATCGGGTGGCCGCCGGCATCGTGCCTCCGGCCGGGGGCATCGCCGGCGCCGGCGAAGCGCTCGCCGTCGACGCGGCGCACAACAACGCCTTCCGCGCCGTCAATGCCGCCTGGCGGGCCGGCGCCACGGTTGCCTGGGAGCCCGGCGCGGCAGGCACCAACGGCCAGCCGGGAAGCAGCGGCCGCTACCTGATTCGCGGCCTCGACCCGGCCGCCGCCCGGCAACTGGTCGATTCGCTGGCCTTGCGCGCCGAGCGGACCTCGGCGCGCGGCATCGGCCTCGAGCGACCCCGCATCGGCGTGTTCCGCCCCTGGAGCCCGAGCATGGACGAGGGCTGGAGCCGCTGGCTGCTCGAACAATACGGCTTCGATTTCACCGGCTTGCGCCCTCACCACTTTCGGGCCGAGCCGCTGCGCCAACGCTTCGACGTGATCGTGCTCGCCGACTACGGCAGCAACCAGATCATCGAGGGTCTCGCCGTGGGATCGGTCCCCGGGCGCTACGCCGGCGGCATCGGCGAGCAGGGCGTGCGGGCGCTCGACCGCTTCGTGCGCGAGGGCGGTACGCTGGTATGCATGAACGGCAGCACGTCCTTCGCCATCGAGCACCTGCGCTTGCCGGTGCGCGACCTCGTCGCCGACGCCCGGCGCGACGAGTTCTTCGGCAACGGCTCCATCCTCGAGGTCGCCGTCGATCCCTCGCATCCGGTAATGTCGGGGATGCCGGCGCGCGCCAACGTGTTTTTTGATCGCAGCCCGGTGTTCACGGTCGAGGAGGGGTTCGAGGGGGCGGCGCTGGCGAAGTACCAGGAAACGGGGACGCCGCTGGTTTCCGGGTACCTGCTCGGCGACGACAAGATGAACGGCTTCGCCGCTGCTCTCGACGTTCGCAAGGGCGCCGGCCACGTGATCCTGATCGGTTTCCGCCCCCAGTGGCGCGGACAGCCGTTCGGGACGTTCCGGGTGCTGTTCAACGCGGCGCTGTTTGCCGGCGAGGTGGCCGCCGAGGCGCCTGCGAGCACGGATTTCTGGAAGCCGCCGGAGCGAGAAGAGGAACACGCAAGACCAGAAGAAGACGGAGAAGAACCGGCGGGAGGCGAACAGCGATGAGACACAGGCCGGCATCCTCGAGAGACTGGCGGGCGTTCATCAGCGTAAAAGCCCGCCGCACGGTAGGGCGGCTATGAGCGGGTGGGCCGGTAGGAGACGAGCAGCGCCGAATGAGTGGGCGACCGAGAAGGGAATCACGTTGATCGGTTTGCTGCTCGTCGCCGGGCTCTGCGTGAGCGGCTGCCGCGATGGCGGTGCCGGCGCGGAGGGCGCCGGGCCGAAGGTCGCCGGGAATGCCGGCGCACCGGGCGCGGGCGGCGCGGCGAGTACACTTCCCGGCGATGCGTCGTTGCCGGAGGTCATCATGCCGGCGCCCGACCTCCCGAACCTCGAGTTCGTCGACCAGGCCGGCGAGCCGGTCTTTCTCGAGGAGCTGCGCGGCAAGCCGACGCTGCTGACCTACATCTACGTCAACTGTCCGATGCCCGAGATGTGCCCGGCCACGACGCTGCGGTTCCAGGAGGTCCAGCGGGCGCTCGACGAACAGATGCGCGATCGGGTGCGGCTGATCTCGGTGAGCTTCGACCCCGCCGACACCCCGGATGTGCTCGCCGGGTACGCGGAGCTCTGGGAGGTCGACCCGCAGGTCTGGACGATGCTGACCGGCCCCGAGGAAAGCGTTCGCGCCCTCGGTGCCGCCTACGGCTTCTGGTTCGAGTCCCAGGAAGGCGCCACCTTCCGCCACGCGATGATCAGCGTGATCCTCCTGCCCGACGGTTCGATGCATCGCGTTCTGCTCGGATCGGTTTGGGACGGCGCCGAGGTGGCGGACAATCTCACGCGGCTGGCCGCCGCTCGAGGTGAGCCGGCCATGCATTGAGCCTCAACGCCGTCATCGTATTCATCGGCGGCCTGGCCCTGTTGCTGGTCGGCGCCGAGCTGCTGGTGCGCGGCGCCTCGCGCCTGGCGGTGGCTTTGGGAATCTCTCCGCTGGTCATCGGACTGACGGTAGTGGCCTGGGGCACCGGATCACCGGAGCTTGCCGTTGCCGTCAACGCCGCCATGGAGGGCCGCGCGGATCTCGCCGTCGGCAACGTCGTCGGCAGCAACATCGCCAACATCCTGCTGATTCTCGGCCTCGCCGCGGTGATCGCGCCGCTGAAGGTCTCGGCGAGGGTCGTGATCCTCGACGTCCCGGTGATGATCGGCGTCTCGTTCCTCACGCTGCTGCTCGCCTTCGACGGGGTGCTCGGCACCTTCGACGGTCTTCTGCTGCTGGCGGCGCTCGTCGTGTACACGGTCTGGACGGTGTGGGAATCGCGGCGCGTCCGACGCGCCCTCCGCCGGCAGCTCGAGCGCGAGCTGGCCGGCAAGCAGGCCGGCGAGCCGACACCGCGCTGGCAGTTGCTGGCCTACGCATTGGAGGCCGCCTGGATCGTCGTCGGGCTTTCGCTCCTCGTGAAGGGCTCCGACTGGCTCGTCGAGGGGGCCTCGACGCTGGCCATCTCGTTCGGCTTCAGCGAGCTGGTGATTGGCCTGACCATCGTCGCCGTCGGCACCTCGTTGCCGGAGCTCGCCACCTCGGCCGTCGCCGCTGCCCGCGGCGAGCGCGACCTGGCGGTGGGCAACGCCGTCGGCAGCAATATCTTCAATATCCTGGCGGTGCTCGGCATCACCGCGGTGATCGGCGTCGATGGCATCGCCATCGCCCCGGTGGCGCTGTCGTTCGACATCCCGATCATGATCGCGGTGGCGATCGCCTGCATCCCGGTCTTCTTCAGCGGCCACGCCATCGACCGCTGGCAGGGCGCCCTGTTCGTCGCCCTGTTCGCCGCCTACATGACGTACCTCGTCCTGGACGGCATCGGCCACGCCACGGTGCGCGGCTTCACCACGATCATGACGATGGTCATCCTGCCGCTGGTGGCGCTGACGCTCGCGCTGGTCCTGTACCGGGCCTGGAAAAACCCGGACGTAACGTGACCGCGGCGACCGAGCCCTGTTGCGTCCTCGCCGGCCTCCTGGCCGTCGCGGCGAGCGCGGCCGTCTCGCCTGACTCGGCGACGGCAGGCGCGGGCGCCTCGGCTCAACTGCCGCCCTGCGCCGCCGACGCAGTGACGATTCGCGCCGCGCGCCTGCTCGACGGCCGGGGTGGCGCGCCGGCTGACGCCGTCGTCACGTGCGCGGCGAGAAGATCGCCGCAGTCGGCCCTTGCGAGGGCGCCGTGACGCATGACCTCGGCGACGCCACGCTGTTGCCCGGACTCATCGACGTGCACGTGCACATCGACTGGCGCTTCCAGCCCACGGGCGCTTCCGCCGGCGCCCCGACGCTCCCGCCGAAACCCTGGCCGAAGCCGAAGCGGCGATCCTCGAGAACGCCCGCGTCACGCTCGCCGCCGGCTTCACCACCGTACAGTCGCTCGGCAGCCGGCTCGACGTGCCGCTGCGCGACGCCATCGCCGACGGCCTCGTCCCCGGCCCGCGGCTGCTCACCTCTGCGGGACAAATTCTGCCCGGCGACCGCAGCCGCGAGGAGCTGCGTTCGCTGGTGCGCGAGCACCAGGCGCGCGGCGCCGACGTGATCAAAGCCATCGCCCCCAATGTCATCCCCAGCAACTTGGCTCGGCGCATGGTCGAGGTCCAGCTCCAGACGATCTGCGGCGAGGCGCGGGCGCTGGGCCTGCGAGCGATCGTTCACACCCAGGATCGACACGGCGTGCTGGCGGCGGTGGGCGCCGGCTGCACCCAGGTCGAGCACGGCACCTTCGCCGACGATGAGGCCTTGCGCGCGATGGCCGCGGCCGGTGTCTACTTCGATCCCCACATCGGCTTGTCGCTACAGAACTATCTCGAGCACCGGGAGCGCTTCCTGGGCGCGCCCGGCTACACCGAGCAGGACCTCGCCGCAATGGAACGCACGATCCCGCTGCTCGCTCCGCTTTTTCGGTGGGCGCTCGGCGCCGGGGCGCGGATGCCGCTCGGTTCCGACGCCGTCGCCGGCGCGCACGGCCAGAACGCCCGTGAAATCGCGGCGCGGGTGGAGAGCGGCGGCCAGCGACCCATGGACGCGATCGTCAGCGCCACGTCGCTCGCCGCCGAATCGCTCGGCCTTTCCGACACGATCGGCGCGCTCGCGCCCGGTTACGCCGCCGACGTCATCGCCGTCGCCGGCGATCCCCTGCAGGACATTCGCGCCTTGCAGCGGGTGGCGTTTGTCATGAAGGGCGGGCAAGTGTACTGAAGACGCGCTCGGGTTGGGGCCTCGTCCGACCGGCGGTGAGCCGCTCTGCAGGCGTCGACGAGTGACTTCAGGGCAGAGCTCGAGTCCGCCAAAGCGCGAGCGCTCAAGGGAGGGGTCGCGGCCTGCGGCCACGCTTACGTCGGCTCTCCCTGGCGTGGTCCCGACTTCATCGGCTGACGCATGATCGCGGACCTACGCGCTCAGCGATTGCTTACCGCTACGGTGTTCCAGCGGGTAGCGCGCGGGATGAGCGGACGCTCGAGAAGGCAGAGCGCCGGGCTGCTGTTGAGGCGCGAGAGTGCGTCAACCGGGGATTGCTGGCCCCGGTCAGCACGGAGCTTGCCAGATCACGTTGCCGTCGGCGTCGAAGAGGACGACGGCAGCCGGGCAGGTCGTCTCAGCGCCCGTCGAAAGTGTATTGATGTCAACCCGACCGATGCTGGCCCGTGGCACGCCATCGTGGTCCTCGAATACAAGACGCGTCGGACCGAGAAGGGCTCCCGATGCTCCGTCGCCGAAAACGAGAAGGCCGCCTTCGTAGAGTTCGGCTTGCTTCGTTCCGTTCACATCCAGTAGAGCCAATGTGGCTACTCCGGTCGGCTCGCCTGTCGCGGTCTTCCGCTCTCCCAAGAAGCCGCGAGTTCTTCCCTCGGAATCCACCAACTCGAAGCTGCTGGCTCGGATCTGCGTTTGAATCTGCTGCGGTCGCAGGGCCCCGAGGAGAACCGTCCCGGACAAGGCGGTCAAGACTACGATGCCCGTCAGCCTAAGCCTTCGATTCTCCCGCTCCAGATTCTCGACCCGTTCTTCCAGATTCATCGCACCCCTCTTGTGGTTGTCCCGTTCGCCCACCTCAAGGGTTCCTACCACGCGAGGGCGGCGGCTCCAAGGGCAGTACGGGCGTCGGCTGGCGGCGCCCCGGCGCTCGATCGGCTAGGACACCTTCCTAACGAACTCCACCTCAACGCCACTCCTACAACCCTCCGCGGCACAAGTGTACGTCCATCTGCCGTTTGGCCAACCGGCACCGCCGGCCTCGGAGTAAAAAGCGAGATCGCCAGCGAAGTTCGACACCGGGCGCTTCTTACAATATGGACATTCTCGGACGCCGATGACGCGGTCGCCCGATTTCGCCAGCACCGTGACTGGTTCTGCCAGGTTCGGGTAACGGAAATTGTATTTTCGCACGCTCGATTCCTTCTTCTGCCCGCGCGGCACCCCTTCTAACACGCGGGGGCTGTGGGCTCCAACGGGGCGTGATGTCTGTAGCAAAGCACCCTAGCGGCGCTGTTCTAGCGCTTGTACACGCTCTTCGCCGACGAGGCGAACGAGGACTGCACGAAGCCCCCGGCATGTCTCTTGTACCAAGAGAACCAGATCCTCGTAGTACTGGAGGTAGTCTTGAGCGCTCTCGTGGCCCTGAAGGAAGATCTCTGGATCTTCGTAGTTGGACTTCGCCCTCAGTCGGTAGAGAAAGCGTGCGACACCGGTCTTTCCGATGCGATCTGCGATTTCCTGTTTCTCTTCAGCGCTCAGGTTCCGCCGGGTTGCGCGCGAGTTCTTGCGGGGCGTCTTCCTTGCCTCTGCGAAGTTCGCCTCGAGCCTCAAGTCGTGCGTGGTGAGGAGAGCCTTGCCGATCAGCGGCAGGTAGAAGGCTTGGTCCGGCGTAGTGAGGTTGTTCGTGTTCCGAATCGACTGGACACCCAAGCTCAACTCTGCCACCCGGATGTTCTCATCTTCTGGGCCGCCCGCGCACGTCGCAGCGAGTACGCCGGGGAAGTAAGTGCAGATGATGCCGGTGATCACATTGAGGAATCGGGAGTGTCTTGTGGGAAGGTTCCCATCCTCGCGGGCGTCCACCACGGCGAGCCCGAAACCGTGCACTGCGTAGTAGCCTTGTACGGGAAGCCAGAAGCTCGCTTCGGCAGCGAGATCTGGATCCCGAGACGTATCGATCCGATCCATGAGTCCGAGCGTCAGAGATCCGCGGAGAAATGCACGTTGACCGTGTTCTCCAAGCCTTTTGTTTGGCCGCAGCGTGGAGAAAGCCCGTCGTTGCTCCATACCAGCTAGAAGCCACTCCGGTCCGCGGGCGCGCTGACGGTGGCGTATCGCCGCGGCGTATGCCCCGACGTAGTTCCGGTACGTTTTCAAGGCGTTCAGGCTGTCGCTCGACATCGCAATCCCAGCGGTCGGTTACGAGTCCAAGAGTGGCGAGGCGCCGCTGCCGGCACGCCGGAAGTACGCCCCGACAAACCTGGGTGGAGCCTGTTCGTTGTCCAGCCTTATTCGATTCTGTATTGCGACACCACGACAGGGGGCGACCTTCTCACTTTAAAGGAAGATAATAACGCTCGTGCCCGAGAATTTCCGGACGTTGCCTGCCCTTTTTCTTGAAACGACCTCCAACTACGAAGCCGTCGTCGCGCCTTCGCTCTCTGCCGCTGCTCGAGACCGATAGAGATCGTCCAGCGCCCGTCTTGCGCGAACGGGAATGCACGAGGCCAGGCGCTGAGGAACACTTGCCGCCGAGTCCTTCGAAACGCATCGCGCTCGGGCAGGGGCTCGCCGCCGCGCCCGAGCTCGCGGGTCAAGCCCCTTTCACCCGCGTGCTCGTGGAGCGCCTCTCGCTCGTCGTTCGCGAGTACGGCGTAGAAGCGGTGAGCTCCGGCGCAACCGGGACGCCCGAGGGCTTTCGCAGGTGAGGAACTTGAGGAGGCCTGGCGCCGTTGACAGCCTGTAGCCCGTAACGTTACAGTTATCATATGAAGGTGCGGAGGTTTGCCCACAAAGGCCTGCGCCGCCTGTCCGAGGACAACGTCTCGAGGGGCCTGAGGCCCGAAATTGTGGACAAGCTCCGCAAGATGCTGGCGTTCCTCGATGCGATGCAGGACCCCGGGCAGCTACCCGCCCTTCCCACGTGGAAGGCGCATGTTCTGTCAGGCGACCGCAGGGGCACATGGAGCCTGCACGTCACCCGCAACCGGCGGCTGACGTTCCGGATTGAGGATGGCGAGATCGTCGACCTCAACCTCGAGGATTGCCATTGAAAGGGAGCACGAAGATGGCCATGGCGAATCCGGTTCATCCCGGCGACTTCATCAGGACCGAGATCATCGAGGCGCACGGGCTGTCTGTTACCGCCGCGGCGAAGGTTCTCGGCGTATCCCGCCCCGCGCTATCGAACCTCCTGAACCAGAATGCCGATCTGTCCGGCGAGATGGCGCTGCGCATCGAGAAGGCGTTCGGCGTGAACATGGACACGCTGATGCGCATGCAGGCTGCGTACGACATCGCTCAGGCCCGCAAGGAGGCGGGCAAGATCCGGGTCAGCCGGTACCAGCCCGAATCCGCGCGCCCGGCGGGCCAATAGGTCTGAGTGCCATCGCCAGCTTGGCACACCCTTCATGTCACTCCGCCCGCAAGGAGATCACCGGATCCACGCGCGCCGCCTGACGCGCAGGCCTCCAGGTGGCCAGGACGGCGGTGGCAACGACGGCGATCGTGACGAGCGCGTAGGTCGACGGATCGGTGGGCGTCACGCCGAACAGCCGCGCCTCCACCCACCGCGATGCGGCCAGCGCCGCCGCCACGCCGGCGACCGCACCCGCCAGCACCAGGCGCACCGACGAGCCCAGCACGAGGCGGCGGATGTCGCGGCGGTCAGCGCCCAACGCCAGGCGTATGCCGATCTCGCGCCGCCGGCCGGCGACCAGGAACGCCATCAGGCCGTAAACGCCGACGATCGCGACCAGAAACGAGAGCGACGCGAAAACCCCGATGATGCGCGTCGCGAGCAGCGTGTCGCCGAAGGCCTCGGCGTAGTCGTCCTCGACGAAGCTGAGGGTCACCCGGAAGCGAGGGTCGACGGATCGGGCGGCCTGCAGCACCGCCTCGGCGCGGGCGCGGCTCTCGAGGCGCGCGATGACGCTCACGAAGCCGTAGCTACCACCGGTCGCGGCGGCGCGAAGCTCGTCGGGAGTCAGGGGCTCCGGCGGCGGAGACGGCCGCGGGGGAAGGTACATGCTCAGGTACTCGCGGCCGGCAAACGGCGTCCCCTCGCCCTGGCGACGCGGACGGTGGATCACGCCAACGACCTCGTACTCGTCGACCGGGGAGACGTTCGCGGCCCGAAACCGCCGTCCGACCGGGTCGGTCCCCGGCCAGAGCCGGCGGGCGAGCTCCTCGGTAATGATGGCGCTACCCGGGGGCTCGTCGTCGCGGAAGAAGCGGCCGTCGAGTAGCCCGATGCGCAGGACGGAGAAATAGGCGGGTTTGACGGAACGCACCGCCAGCGGCAAGGTCAGCTTTTCCGGCGGCCGATCGTCGACGGTGACCTCGACGCCCGCCCCGAAAACCGTGCCGGCAGACGGCGGCGCGCTGCCCTCCGTGGCGGCGATCACGCCGGGGACGGCGGCCACCCGCTGGGCCATGATGCTCCCCATCTCGGCCCGCTCGCCGCGGGAAAGCTGCGGCGGCAGGGCGACGTCGAGCGCGACGACGCCAGCGCCGTCGAACCCCTTGTCGATGGCCAGCAGCGACCGGTAGGTGCGCGTGAACAGCACCCCGCCGCTGATCAGCAACACGGCGAGCGCAACCTCCGCGACCGTCAGCAGGCGCCGCAATCGGGAGCGACCGGGCGACAGGGCCGAAGAAACCCCTTCTGTCTTCAGCAGGTCCAGCAGCCTCGAGCGCGACGCGAACAACACGACGGGCAGCGAGGAGAGCAACCAGGTGATCGCCGCGATCGCCGCCATGAAGGCGATCGCGCGCTCATCGAGATCGATCGGATTGACCGAGTCGGCCGCGATCCTCGCCGGCAGCGCGTCGACCAGGACCCGCAGGCCCACGGCCGCGAGGCCCGATCCGCCGAGCACCGCGGCGCCGATGAGGAGCCCGCCCTCCATCAAGGCAACCCGCCGCAGGGTGGCGGAGGAAGCCCCCAGGGCGAGCTGGATCGCGTAGGTCCGGGCCCGGTGGAAGGCGCCCGCGAGCTCGAGGCTGGCGGCGTTCGCGCAGGCGGTCAGAAGGAGGCAAAGCGCGGCCCCGAGAAGCGTGAAAAACAGAGTCCGCCGGTCGGCGCCGCCGGCCGCGACGTAGAAGGGCCCCGGGGTCGCGTCGTAGAAGTCCGGGTAGCCGGCGGCGGCACCGATGCCGGCGGCGCGCGCTGCCATCGCCCCGCGCAGCGCATCCGGGGAAAGCCCGGGTGCCATGCGAGCGATCGACATCACGCCCGCGAAGCGGTAGGTCAGCGGTCCCCGCGGGTCCATGGCACGCCAGAGCCGGATGCCCCCGTGGGGAAAGCGAAAGTCATCGGGCATCACGCCGACGACCACGAGGGGCTGGGCCGTCGTCTCGAGACGCTCGCCGAGCGCCGATTGCGGCCGGCCGAAGCGCTGGCGAGCCATCGCCTCGCCGATGAGCGTGGGGATCGCGCTGGTGGCGTCGGTGTCGCCGTCGACGAACGACCGCCCCCAGCGCGGCGCCACGCCGAGCAGTTCGAGCAACCCCGGCGTGATGTCGGCGGTCGCAACGATCTCCGTGGTGTCCTCGCCTACCAGAAAGACGCTCTTCGTCAGGTAACCCTGGACGCTCGCGAACAGGTCGGTTTGCGCCCGCCACTGGTCGAACAGGTCGAGAGTCAGCAGCCGCGAGCCGGGGCGCCCCTGCTGCCGGACCGACCGGACCGAGAGGATCTCGACGATGCGTTCGGCGTCGGGGTACGGAACCCGGCGCAAGAGGACGGAGTCCGCCACCGCGAACACCAGCGTGTTGGCGACGAGGGCGACCGCCAAGAGGGCCGCAACCAGAACGACGTGCCCGCCCCGCGCGCGCAGGCTCCGCAGCGCCCAGTGCAGCTCGATCCCGAGGCCGGGGCCGCCGCTAGGCCGCGCGGCTCGCGATGGGTCTGGGGTTGGGACACCGCGCCGGCCGAGCCGCTCGCGCACCGCGAAGCGCGCCATCCCGACCGTCTCCTTCATCCACAAGAGGCCGAGCCCCTTGAGGCCGGCGTCCCGACGCGCCGCGCGTGCAAGGTCGCCGAAGATGATCGCCATCTGGTCGCCGTCGCGATCCCGCCGGTCACCCGGCAACATGCGAAGCAGGACGCGGTACAGGCGCACGGGCTCACTTCCTCGCGCGTTTCGGCAGCAGCCGTCGTTCCCTCGCCGTCTGCAGCGCGCGTTCGAGGCGCCGCGCTTCCCGTCGCGCCACCTCGCGGCCCAGCTCGCTGAGCCGGTAGTAACGGCGCCGCGGGTCGTGATCGTCGGCGTCCGCAGGTTCCTGCACCTCCTCGATCCATCTCTGTTGATCCAGCCGCGCCAGCGCGTCGTACAGCGTGCTCGCGGTCAGCCTGATGGTGCCGTCGGTCCGCTCCTCGACGTCGCGGATGACCGCGTAACCGTGGCGGGGACCGTCGGCAAGCGACATCAAGATCTGAAACACGCGCGGCGAGAGGGGGAGGTGTCGGCTGACTTCGTCGGCGACATCGGGTACGGGCGTCATGAGCTCAGATCTTCCGTTCACCGTTATACCGCTCAACGGAGTATGCTGTCAAGCGGGCGAACCGCGTTGAAGATCGCGTCGCGCGCATCCCTCGGTCGCGAGCTGCCGGCACCGCCGTGAGATTACTCGGCCCGCAAGGTCACGAGCGGGTCGACCCGCACCGCTCGCCAGACGGGAACCATGCAGGCGACCAGGGCGACGAACAGCAGGAAGGCCGCCGATCCCAGGTGGGTGATCGGATCGCTCGGGCTCACGCCGTACAGGCGCTGGGCCAAAAGCCGGTTGCCGGCCAGTGAAGCGGCCAGGCCGATGAGCAGGCCGCCGCCGACGAGAAGCAGGCCGTGCACCAGGATCAACCGTGAGACCGCCACGGGGCGGGCGCCGAGCGCCATCCGCACGCCGATCTCCCGGCTGCGTTGGCTGACGTACTGCGCCAACACGCCGTACAGGCCAACGCCCGCGAGTCCCAGCGCCACCACCGCGAAAAGGCCAAGCGAGCGCGCCGCCAGCCGCGACTGGGCGACGGCCGGGGTACGGGCCATGATCGACGCCATCGTCTCGAGGTCCTGGTCCTGGACGGGAATGTCGGGATCGAGATCGACGATGGCGGCGCGCAGCGACGGGGCCACCGCGGTGGGCTCCACGGCGGTGCGCACGGCGAGCCGCATCGTGCGTTGCGGCGATTGTGCATAGGGACGGTAGAAGGCCGGATCGGCGCCATACGCGGGGCCGTCCATCAGCACGTCGTTGACCATCCCGACGACCTCGTGGGTGTCCGGGCTTTGGCCGATCCGAATCCGCTGGCCCAGCGGGCTCTCGCCCGCGAACAGACGCGAGGCCATCGTCTCGTTGATGACCACGACCGGAGGTGATCCCGCCGTGTCGCCGGCGCCAACGTCGCGGCCGGCCAGCAGCCGGATCCCCATCGTCTCGAAGTAGCCCGGGAAGACGACGCGCGAGTACGAGAGGGGCGCGTCGCCGGGCTCGATGGCCTCGATGCGCGCGTCGGAGACGCCGATGTTGTTGCCGGGATCGCGAACCGGGAGCTGGTTGACGAGGCCGGCGCCGACGACGCCCGGCAATGCCGCTACCCGCTCGAGCAGTGAGACAAAGAACGCCTCCTGCCGATCGCCCTCGTACTCGCCGGCCGGAAGGCGGACCTCCGCCGCCAGCAGCCGCTCGTCGTCGAACCCGAGGTCGACCGCCGAAAGGGTGAAGAAGCTGCGCACCAATAGCCCGGCGCCGATCAACAGCACGACCGACAGCGCCACCTGGGCAACGACGAGCGCGCCGCGCAACCGCCGGGCGCCGCGGCTCCCGCCGCCGCGGGCGCTGCCCTTGAGCTGGCCGGCGAGCTCGAAAGGCGTGGCGCTCAGCGCCGGGACGGTGCCGAACAGCAGGCTGGTGGTCACCGCGGCGAGCACCGCGAAGGCCAGCATCAAAGGGCTGAGGCCGGGCTCGGCGATGCCCAGGGCAGGCACCGGCACGACGTCGAGGATCACTCGTTGCAGCGCCACCGAGAGAACCGCCCCGACCAGACCGGCCAGCACCGCGATCACCAGGCTCTCGGTCAGAAGCTGGCGGACGAGCCGCGCCCGTCCCGCGCCGAGCGCCGCTCGCACGGCGAGCTCGGCGCCCCGCGGCGCCCCCTTGGCGAGCAGCAGGTTGGCGACGTTGGCGCAGGCGATCAGCAGCAGCAGGCCGACCGCAACGCCCAGCATCACCATGCTGTCGCTCGCTCCCGACACCATCGCCTCGTGCAGGGGGAGCAGCAGCAGCCCCTTGTTCTCGTTGGTCTCCGGGTACTCGGCCCGCAGGTTGGCGGCGATCGCGTCGACCTGCCCCTGCGCCTGCGCCATCATTACGCCGTCGGCCAGCCGGCCGATCGGCACGAAGTTGTGGAACTGGCGGCCCCGCGCGTAGGGCGACCCGAGGCGGTAGGTCAGCCAGACGTCGACATCGTGATAGAAGCGGAACCCCGGCGGCATGACGCCGACGACGGTGTGCGCCGTCCCGTCCAGCACCAGGGTCTCGCCGAGCGCGGTTTGACGCCCACCGAGCAATCGCTGCCAGAGCGCGTGACTGACGATGGCCACCTCCGGCGCCTCGAGCCGTTCCTCGTCGGCGCGAAAGTGCCGGCCGGCGATCGGATCGACGCCGAGCGTCCGGAACAGGTCGAACGACACCCACTGCGTCTTCACCCGCTGCGCCTCCTGCTGCCCGGTCAGCGTCATCGTCACCGGGAAATAAAACATGACGGCGAGCGAGTCGAACGCGTCGCTGCGCGCCCGGTAGTCCTCGTAGTCGGGTGCCGAGGTGGTGCTGTTGACGCGGCCGCCGAAGGTCGTCCGGGCGAGCACCAGCCTGCCCGGCTCCTCGTACGGAAGCGGCGCGATGAGCACCGCCTCGAGGGTGCCGAACATCGCGGTGCTGGCGCCGATG
This sequence comes from Acidobacteriota bacterium, assembly GCA_036398215.1. Taxonomy (GTDB): domain Bacteria; phylum Acidobacteriota; class UBA890; order UBA890; family UBA890; genus DASWHK01. The sequence continues at coordinate 18,801 of DASWHK010000199.1, forward strand.
CCGATCGCCAGCGTCGCCACGGCCAGCGCCGTGAATCCCGACGACTTGGTCAACGACCGCGCCGCGAAGCGCAGATCCTGAAGGAACGATTGCATGAGCGAGTCTCCTCGACGGGGAGCCGGGGGTTGAACGGGTGGCGGTTTCAGGCGGGTGGTCAGGCGGTCGCGGCCATAGCGGAGGGCGACCCGAAGCGCCGCGCGCCAGTAGCGCAGGCGGGCGGCGAAGGGCGCGGCTTGCCGGCCTGCCCCGTGCTCTTCCTCGAGGTCGCCGATCAGCCCTTCGCGGGCGATCGGGTCGCGCACCGCGAGCCGCAGGAGCCATTCGGCGAGGCGCGTCACGAGTCCTCCAGGACGTCCTCGAGGCCGGCCCAGAGGCTGAACAAAGCCTCGCGGGTCGAGCGAAGCGCCTCGAGCCCGGCGGCCGTCAGCCGGAAGTACCGCTTGCGCCGGCCGCCGCGACCGGGGGTGGGATCGGCGAGCCACGACTCCACGAGCCCCTTGGCCTGCAACCGATCGAGGGTTACATAGGCGGCGCCGTGCGAGACCTCCCGCCCGGTGCGGGCGGCGAGCTCCTCGCGGATGGCCAGTCCGTAGGCCCCGTCGCCAAGGCGCAGAACGGCCAGCAGGATCGCCTGCTCGAGCTCACCGAGCTGTGGGGATGGAACCATTACTACAATGTAGCATTGAAGGATCGATGGTGGGGCAACTTTCTTCCGCGGCCGGAATCCGGTGGCCGGCGGCGGTCCAGTGGATGGCGGCGGTCCAGTGGATGGCGCCGTCGCCGGCTGGGCGCTGGGCGAGTGGTTCCGCGACAACGGCAAGCACGCGCTGGCCCATCTACAAAGGGGGAAGACCCGCCAGCCCGGGGTCGAAGCGACCGCCATCGACCACGGCGGTGGCTCTTTTCGCCATGTTACTATGATCATGACTATGGTCATCTAAGCGCAGGCTGGGCGTTGCCGTCTCCGCACCTGAACCCCGGAGCAAACTGAATTGCGAACGATGAAGGCGTCCGAGTTCAAGGCGAAGTGTCTGAAGCTGATGGACGAGGTGGCGGCGACCGGCGAGTCGATCGTCATCACCAAGAACGGCGAGCCGGTCAGCCGGCTGGTGCCGTACCGGCAGCGGCCGGGGACCCTCTTCGGCGCGACGCGGGGAGCGATAAAGGTCGTCGGCGACATCGTCGAGCCGATCGACGTCGAGTGGGAGGCGAACGGTTGACCCTGCTCGACACGCATGCGCTGATCTGGCTGAGTGAAGGGTCCGCAAGGCTTGGTCCGCGGGCCAGGAGCCTGGCGGACCGTGCCCTCGCCGAGGGGACGCTGGCGGTCTCGGCGATCAGCTTCTGGGAGGTCGCCATGCTGCGCCGCGGGGGCCGCATCGAGCTGAATCAGCCCGTCGATGCCTGGCGCGCCGGGTTACTCGAGAAGGGACTGGTCGAGATCGGGATCGACGGGGAGTTGGCGGTCACCGCGGCCGAGCTCGCGGACTTCCACGATGACCCTGCCGACAGGCTCGTCGTCGCCACCGCTTCGCGCCTCGGCGCCACACTGGTCACCGCTGACGGCCGCATTCGAGACTGGCCGGGAGAGCTGCGACGCCACGACGCGCGTGCCTGAGGAGCGCTTTCACGCCGTCGCGCCGACCGGCGGGCGCCCGTGAGGCGGCGGTTTCCCGCATACAGGGCGAGGGAATCGAGCCGGCGCCTCGGCGTCGATCCGAGCTGCTGCTCGGACCGAGGCCGTTACGCAATGCACTCGAAGGCCGCGAAGCCGACGCTCTCCGGCTCGACGAGGAGTAAGCGGCGGCGCCATCCGCGGGCCGCCTCCAGGAGGGGGCGCAGGAGGTGCATCTTCTCGGTGTTCCAGTCATGGGCCATGAGGATGTCGCCGGGCCTCGAGTGGCCGTCGAAGAACCGGAACTGCTCCAGCGTTGCCCAGGGGTCGTCCGAGCCGTCGAGGAACACGCACCGGGGCGCATCGGCCCCCAGAAGGTAGGGCTCGAACACGTGGAGATCGTTCCCGTGGATGAAGTCCACGAAGGGTACGAGGTGCGGGAGCCAGCGCCGGTAGGCGGCGACCGCGCCGCGGTGGAGCCCGGCGTCGGCCTCCAGCGTGACGAGCCTTCCCCGGCCCAGCTTGAAAAGGGCGGTGGATAGGAACAGCGTGCTGCCCCCGCCCGTGAACGTGCCCACCTCGAAACAGCACGTGGGACGAACGCTGAGCACGGTATCGTGGAGCGCTCGGCGGTCGGCGATGTAGGTCTGCCCGGAGAGGGCACGGCAGCCCTCGAAAAAGAAGCGTTGCTCGTCGTCGAGACGGGGGCGGTCGATCAGGAGATAACGCCAGCGCTCGCCGCGACCAAGCTCGTGGTAGTTGTGCAGTCGCTTCTGCTGATAGCTGGCCAGAGAGCCTCCCGTGTCGGCGGATGTTCGCTTATTGACGCGGTCTTGAGGGCACCTTACCCTCCAAGCCTCTGGATTGTAGTCGACAAGGTGTGTCGTCCATGATGCGAGCACGGGCATGGAGTGGGTGATTTCTGCGCCGCCGGCCGCACGCCTGTTGGGCGGCTGGCTGGCGCGGCCCGTCCCCGTAAACCATCCGGCGCCTCAGCGTCTGGCGCCGCGCCGGGTCGCCGACATCCTCGTGCGCTCCTACCTCGCCGGGCTTCCCACCGCGGGCGATTTCGTCTCCGCGGAGGCCGCGGACCTCGAGCTTTTCCTGCGGATCGGCCCCCGCGACATCGAGGTCGCGCCCCTTGCCCTCAAGAGCCTCCGGCGATATCTGGTCAACCCGCTCGTCCGCACGGTCGTGGCCGTGCCGGCGAGCCACGTCGCGGATGTCCGGCAGGCCTTCGCTGGCGCTGAGATCGTGGCCGACGAAGACCTGTTACCGGCGGAGCTCGCGCGTGCCATAGCGCGCGTGGTGCCTCCGGGCCGGATGGGGTGGGTGCGGCAGCAATTCTTGTCTCTCGTGCACGTCTTGCACAACGCCGGCCGGCCGTGTCTCGTCTGGGACGCCGACACCGTGATGGTCCGGCCCCAGAACCTCCTCTCCGGCGACCAGGCAAGCTTGGCCATCAGCCTCGAGCACCATCACCCCTACTTTCGGCTGATACGCCGTCTGCTGCCGGACCTGCCGCTCCCCCTCTGGTCGAGCATGGTGGCGCACCACATGGTCCTGTCGCCGGACCTGCTCCGCGTGCTCATCACTGAGATCGAGGCCGGCGCGGGCGGGAAGGCGTGGTGGCAGGCCATCCTGGATCATGTCGACTCGCAGGAGCCGTCCTGCATGGCGGACACCGAGCTGTACGGCCAGTGGGTCCGCCACCGATGGCCCGACCGCGTGCGGCTGGTCGCCTTCCGGAACGTCCCGTGGTCGAGGCGGGGGGGATTGCCTTCGCGGCTCGAGGCCCTGGCGGGGCGGAGGCGGATCGACTCCGTCTCTCTGCACTGGTGGATCGATGCGTGAAGACGGGAGGGGCGGCATGATCGTCGTCGAGCTGTGCGGCGGCCTCGGGAACCAGCTCTTTCAGTATGCGGCGGGGCGGAGCGTCGCCGATCGTCTGGGGGTGGATCTCGGCCTCGACGTAAGGCCACTGCGCCCCCCCGCTGATCGCCGCTTCGGTCTGGCCCCCTTTTCGATCCGGGCCCGTATCGTTCCGGATGGCGACCTGCGGGGAGTGCACGGAGGGAGCCTTCGGTTCGGCTGGCGCGCGCGGGCGCGGGGCTTCATGGACGCCGGGGCGGCCTGGTTCTGCCGTCCGGCGATGCGGGGGATGCGTCCCGTCGTGCATCAGGAGCCGACCTTCTCTGACGTCCTCTCGCGCGTGACCGACGGGTCCTGGCTCGAGGGGTTCTGGCAGTCCGAGCGATACTTCGAATCCAACGCGGACCGGATCCGCGCGGACCTCACGCTGCGCGCGGTGGGCCCGGCGACGGCTGGCGCGGAGGCGGAGATCGAGAGCCTGGAGTATCCGGTGGCGATCCACGTTCGCCGCGGCGACTACGCGTCCGTCCCAACGACGCGCGCCTATCACGGCCTGTGCGGGCTCGACTACTACGAGGCGGCCATCGCGCGAGTGCTGGATCGCCACCCCGAGGCAACCTTCCTCCTCTTTTCGGACGATCCCGCCTGGGTCGCCGCCCACCTGGTGGCGTCCCGCCGCCGCATCATGGCGGGCGACGGGGAGGCCCACGAAGACCTCTACCTCATGTCGCGCTGCCGTGCCCACATTATCGCCAACAGCTCGTTTGGCTGGTGGGGGGCATGGCTCGCGCCCTCGGACCTCGTGATCGCGCCCCGCCGGTGGTTTCAGGGTGCCGAGGACGACGCCGTGGTTCCGGAGCGATGGGTGCGCCTATGAACGGGCGGGAGCCGCCGGTCCTCACCGCGGCCCGGGCCTGGGCCGAGGCGCGGCGCCTCTATTTCCTCCTCCCCGCGCGGCTGCGTCGCAGCTGGATCGCTCTCTTGGTGCTCGGCGGGCTGTGCTCCGCCGCCGAGCTGCTGATGGCGGCCGTGATCCTGAGCATGACCCGCGTGGCCACGGGGGCCGGAGGCGAGGCTCCGGCCGTCGCGCTCCCCTGGGCGACGTTCCAGGTCTCGGGGCTCACCTCCGCCCTTCTCGCCACGGCCGTGGTCGGAGCCGTCTTCTTCCTGCGCGGCGGCCTCACCTTCGCCCTGAGCGCGGCCACCGCGACCGCGGGGGCCTCCACGGCCGCCTTCATCGGGGAGTCCCTCTTTTCCTACTACGTGTGGATGCCGTACGCCCGCTTCCGAGAGGTGTCGCCGAGCTGCAAAGACGGGTCCTGCACCTGTCGAACGAAGTGGTGGAACGCGTGCTGCGGCCCACATTAGTCGTCCTGGCCGACGGTCTTGTGATCGGAGCCGTGCTCGTGGTCATGGTGGCGGCCTCCCCGCGGGGGACCCTGATAGCGGCAGCCCTGGTCCTGGCCACAAGCGTCCTGCTCATTCGCATGGTCCACCCGCGCCTCTACCGGCTGAGCTTGAGGATCGACGCGCATGAGCGTGCCGTCTACACCTTCGTGGAGCAGGTCCTGCACGGCCGCCGCGAGATCACGCTCAGGGGCCATGAAGCGGCCGTGGTCGCCAGCTACCGGGAGGAGCGAGAGGCCATCGGAGCGGCGATCCGCCGCCGAGCCCCGCTTCTCGAGCTGCCTCGGCTGGTCCTCGAGGCCGCCTCCATGACCGTGCTGGCCGGGCTCCTGGTCGCGGCCGTGGGCCTGGGCCTCGACAGGCCCGGCCTACTCGCCACCCTCGGCCTCTTCGGCTACGCCATGCTGCGCTTGAACCCTCTCGCGGCCCGGATCGCCTCGAGCCTGAGCACGCTCCGGTCCGGACTGCCGATCCTGGATGCCGTGCTTCAGGATCTGGTTGCAGCGGGGACGCAGCATCACGAAGGTCCAGGCTCGGCGCCTTCACGCCGCGCCGCTCGTTCCCGCTCACCCTGCTCCATCGAGCTTCGCGACGTCTCCTCCTGCTACGAGGGCGCCCGGCGCCCGGCTCTTCGTGACGTCACCGTGCGGATCGAGCCGGGCTCCTTCGTGGCCGTGGTCGGGCCCAGCGGTTCCGGGAAGAGCACGCTCGTCGATCTACTGCTCGGTCTCTTGTCGCCGACCTTCGGTGAAGTGCTCGTGGACGGCCGTCCGCTCGCCGCCTTGGGTCCAGAGTGGCGGTCGCGCGTCGGGGTGGTGTCTCAGGAGCCGTATGTCTTCAACGACTCGATTCGACGCAACGTTGCGCTCTTCGGCAATGGCGACGAAGCCCGTCTGAGGCATGTACTGCAAGACGTCGGACTCCTGGACTATGTCGAGACACAGCGCGACGGTTTGATCACTCTGGTCGGAGAGCGCGGCTCGGGGCTGAGCGGCGGCCAGCGACAACGACTGGCCATCGCGCGGGCTCTCTACCTTGATCCCGATCTTCTGGTGCTCGACGAGGCCACCTCGGCGCTCGACCCCGAGGGCGAGGCCCAAGTGCTCGACAGCGCCCGGCGGTCCGAAAGGTCGCGCACGGTCGTGGTGGTGACTCACCGGCCGTCGGCGATCGCCGGATGTGACCAGGTGATCGTGCTGGAGCACGGCAGGCTCACGTCCGCGGGCACTCACGCCGACGTACGTCGGCAGAGCCCCTTCTACGCGCAGCTCTTGGGGAGCGCGGAGCGGTCATGAGGGCCCGTCTAATCGTGGGCCGTCTGGCGCGCCGCTGGCAGCGCTCGCGTTATCGCCGGACTCTCAACACCCCCTACCTCTCGGGCGACTTCTTCCGGTCGCTCTGCGACGCAAGCCTCGACGACGACTCGGACACGAGGCGCCGATTCCGAGCGGCCTTGCGCACGGCCCGCAGCCTTTTCGTGAAGACGGACTGTTTGGCGGAGTTTCTGGCCGACCACTCGCGCCACGCCTCCGCGTGTCGTGTCCTTGTGACCGGCAACTCGGACCTCGAAATCCTCGAGGTGCCCGCGGGCCTCCCCCCGCAGCTACGAACCTGGTTCGCACAGAACGTACTCGTCAGGAGCGATCTCGTGCAACCGCTCCCGATCGGGCTCGAGAACCAGTCCCTCGGACAAAACGGCGTTCGCCGCCACTTCCGTCGGTGCACGGAGGCCGAGGTGGCGGCCAAAAGGGTGCGGATTCTGGCTTCATTCGCGATCACCACGCCGGAGAGGGTGAACTTGCTCGAACGCCTGGCTTCTTCGCCATGTGTGGACGTCTTCGATCGAGTGTCCCCTCACCGCTTCCAGGAGCGAATCCGGGAGTACCGCTTCGTGGCCGCGCCCCGTGGCAACGGCGTCGACACCCACCGCCTCTGGGAGGCGCTGTACGCTGATGCGATCCCTATCACCCGCCGGACGTGCTGGTCCGAGTCGCTTCGCGCCGAGGGGATCCCCACGCTCGAGATCGACGATTGGGAAGAGGTCGTATCCTGGACGACCGACGATCTCGCGCGCTTCTCGGAGGCCGCGCCGCGCCGCCCCTCCGCACTGCCCTGGCTGTGGGCCGACTTCTGGGAGCAGCGGATCGCGCGCCTGCGTGAGGCCGGGCCATGATCGCATTCGTCGCGCTTGGGGGCACGCCCGCTTACCTGAAGGAGGCCCTTGGGCAGACGCGGCAGTCGAACCCCGATCTGCCGGTGGTGTTGCTCCACGATCAGCGGCTCTCCGCCTGGCGCTCCTTCGCGTCTGCGCTTGGCGTCCAGACCTATCACGTGGGCGTGCTCGATGATGACTCCCGCCTGCGCGCCTTCAGGAGCCGGCCGGACGCCCGTGGGGCGTTCTGGATGCGGACGTCGGAGCGCTTCTTCGTGCTTCGGGCGTTCATGGAGCGAGAAGACATCGCGCGGCTGACGCATCTCGAGAACGACGTCCTGCTCTATGCACCGCTGACGGAGATCGGGCGAGATGCGCCTTTCGGCTCGCCCCGCCTGGCTGCGGTCTTCGAGAGCCCGGAGCGGGCCATCCCGGGCGTCGTCGACGTGGGCTCGCGCGCGGCTCTCGACGCGTTCACGGACCTGGTACTGGCCGAGGATCCGACCGCCCCCCAGAATGACATGGTGCGCTTCGCGACGTTCAGACGCTCATTCCCCGACCTCGTGCAGGACCTGCCGACGCTCCCGCCGGTCGTCGAAGAGGCCGAAGCCACGGTGAGCCTGCTGTGCGTCACTGTGCCCGTGGCCCTGCCCCGGGGGGGATGGCTCTTCGACGGAGCGCGGTTCGGTCAATATCTCGGCGGGATCGACCCTTCTCATCATCGCAACGTCGTCCTGCGCTGGATCCGGTGGCGACGCGGGGGGATGGCGCGACCGAACGGCTTTGTCAACGAAAGTTGCGCCGACGACCCCAGCCGGTATCGGTACCGGGTCGTACGACCGCGAGGTCTCGCCGTTCCGGCTGTGGTCCGGGGCGAGCGTGCCTTTCCGCTCGCCACGCTGCACGTGCACTCGAAAAAGCTGCACCGGTTCCGGTCAGACGCACTGGAGGCCCTGTGCCCCCGTCGCTGAGCGTCGTCATGCCGGTGCATGACGCCGGCCCTTACCTCGCGGCCAGCATCGAGAGCGTCCTCGGCCAGACGTTTACCGACTTCGAGCTCGTCATCCTGGACGATGGCTCGACTGACGACAGCCGGGAGTGTCTCCGTGGGTGGGCGCGCCGCGACGCGCGTATCCGGCTGATCGAGAGTGCGCAGCGCGGCGGTGCCGCCGCCGCCGGGAACCGAGTGGTGCGGGAAGCGCGGGCCGAGGTCTGCGCCCGCATGGATGCCGATGACATCGCCCATCCGGACCGGCTGCGAGCCCAGTGGGACGTGTTCAGGAACCGTCCGGAGGCGGCGATCTTGGGGACGCTCTGGGAGGGGATCGATGCCGCGGGCCAGCGCGTGAGGCCGCGCGACCGGTGGCTTCTCATGAGGCCCGCGCCGTGGCCGGCTGTGTCGGTTCCGTTCCCCCATGGCTCGATCATGTTTCGTCGCTCGTTCTTCGCGCGGCTGGGTGGATACCGCACCCGCTGTGTGTTTTGGGAAGACCTGGACCTCTACTTGCGGATGGCCGCGCTCGGCCCGATCCTCGTGCTTCCCGATGTCCTCTACTCGTATCGCTTCCACGAGACCTCGACCCGTGCGCGCGGAGAGACGCCGTTCTTTTCCGGTTCGGAACGGATGATGGACTGTCTAGAGCTCTTCCGGTCCGGCGCGGACTACTCCGAGCTGCTCATGCACGCCTACAGTGACGCCAGGCTACGACCGCAGACCCTGGCCGGGCTGGGCCTGCTGCGGCTGTGGGCGGGGCAGCGTCCAGGGATCCACTCCCACCTCCGGAGGATGCGCCTTTTCCCGCTCGACCGTGCGGTGCTCCGTGTGCTCTTGCTGGCGATCTGGGGTGAGCTCGCTCCCCGATCGCTTCGCCTCGTGCGACGCGCCGTGGTTCGCATGCGAGACGCCCTGGTCAGCCCCTGGGTACGCAGCGGCGAGGCCGTCCCGTGGCGCCTCGGCCGACGCTGAGCTTCCACCTACGTTCCGGTAGCGGCTGGGGTGCCTCGCTTCCGGCGAACTTCCGCAAAGACCGACCCCAACCTTCAAGGCCTTGCTCGCGATCGCTCCGGATCGACGCGTCGGGAGCGTGTGCGCCGCCTATTGCTCGCGAACCTCGAGTCGGTAGCGGACGACGGTCGTTTGATCGAGGTCGGCGTCGCCGCGCAGGGCGTAGACGTGGTCGCCGCGGGCGTAGGTCCAGGTCTGTGGCACGATGCCGGCCGCCAGCAGCTCGCCGTCGGGTGAATAGACGTCGACCGGCACCGACTCGGGCGGCGCCTGGCTCACCCGCTCGATCGCCGGAAAGACGAAAAGCCTGCCACGCGACGGCCGGTTCGATCCTCGTCTCGCTCGGTGAACATCGACACGAAGCTGCCGTCGGCGAGCGCCTCCATCGACTGGGGTGAGGCCTGCTGCGTCGGCACGTGGTCGCCGATGTGCTCGCCATCCAGCGTCCAGTAGCTGTAGCGGCGGTTGCGCGAGTCGTACACGACGAGCCGCCCCTCGGAGATGATCATGTTGTAGAGACCGGCGAACTCGCCGGGCCCCTGGCCCGCCTTGCCGAGGGTCCTCTCGTAGGCGCCGTCGGGGCCGAACATCTGGATGCGGTTGTTGCCGCGGTCGATGACGAAGATGTCGCCGGCGGGCGAGGCGACGATCGCTCCGGCGCCGTAAAAGAGCGTCTGCTCGTCGTACGGGTCGCCGCCGATCACCAGGTCCTCGACCAGGCGAACGGCGTCGGGATCGCGCTCCTCGACGGCGACCGGGGCGTACTCCTTGATCGGCGTGCCCTCGGGAACCGGCAGCAGCCAGTCGGCGAACTCCAGGTCGGCGCCGCCCATGGAGCTGCACGCGGCCATCGATCCGACGGCGACGGCGAGCGGGATCGCCGCGAACGCCAGGAGAACAGCGGTCGGCCTGGTGGGCCGCAAGCTCAACGGCTCCGCTCGATCCGGTAGGTCACGGTGAAGAGGGCGAGGACCGGCACGGGCTCCCCGTCGACGGTCCCGGGGTCGAATCGCCAGCTCGAGAGCGCCGCGATGGCGCGCCGGTCCAGCTCTTCGTCGCCGACCCCACGGATGAGGACGGGCTCGGCGAGCTCCCCGCGCGCGGTGACGACGGCTTCGACGTACACGTCGCCCTCGATCCCCGCTTCCCGGGCCGCCGTCGTGTACTCCGGCATCTGGCGGGCAAGCACGCGCGGCGCCACGAGGCCTTCGGTACCCAACGCGACCGCTTCGGAGCGCAGGCCCGCCGCCGGCGCCGCCTCCGGAGCGCGGATGCTGAAGCTGAAGGTGAAAATCCCGTCTACCGCCGTGGGCGCGCCGCCGAGCCTCGCGGGCCGGAAGCGCCACGTGTCGAGCGCCTCGAGGGCCGCCCGGTTCAGCGTGTCGTCGGGAAGCGAGCGGATCAGCCGCGGAGCGGCGACCCGGCCCTGCTCGTCGATCGTTGCTTCGATGATCACGAGGCCCTGGACGCCGGCGCGGGTCGCGTCGGTCGGAAATGCCGGCACCGTGCGGGTGAGGCTCTCCGGGGCCTCGACGTACGACGGCGGCGGCACCGGCTCCGCCGGCTCCCACACCCACGAGGCCTCGACAGAGCCCGTGCGAATGGCGGCCGCCTGCCCCGGATCCTGGGACACGGAGTCTGGAGCTGGAGGGGCCGAAGCTGAAGCCGGGATGGCGATGAGAAGGCAAGCGACGCTGACGGCGACGACACGCTCGGCGATTCGGGGCGGCGAGTGGATCGCGGAGACCGCGGCGGGACGGGGCATTTCTCCTCCTTTTCTTGGGCGGCGCACGGCGCGGAGAGCTCTGCCCGCGGCACGCGACGAGCGGCCGGGCCGGGCGAGAACGATACGAGCCACACCAGGCTCTGCCCCCCTGCGCGCGGCGGGCGGGCATTCCCGCGCCTCCGCCCGAAGCGTGGCCCGGGTCTGCCCTCCTGCGCGCGGCGGGCGGGCGCCTTCTAACCTTTTGACGCTGGCGCGGGCCGATTCGACGAGGGGTTTCTCGCCTGCCCCTCCGTGGTCCGTTGATTGCCGGATCGCTGATTGCAGCCGCATCCCACCTACCGGTTGATTGTGCGGGATCGCTGATTGCAGCCGTTTCCCACCTACCCGCACCGGAGGCCGATGGTTGTTATGGATCCGACCCAAACACGCGGCCCTAATTGCGGATTTGCCTGTCCTGTTTTAGGCTAGGCCCAAACGGAGCAGGTCATGCGATCGCCGATGTGACGATCCGGCTACTCTGGAAGTTCTCGCGGGGGTTTTCCCGCATCCGCCGGGGACCCCGCAGGCAACGGGGAGGAGTCGCAATGCGATCTTTCGAGCTTCGCGCCGGGCGCCGTGTCGCCCTTTCGGCGCTCGTCGTCATGATCCTGGTTTCGGCGCTGCTGTCGGCGCCGGTCGCCGGTGCCGGCCAGAGCGCCGAGCCTGTCGATCTCGACGCCATCTTCAAGATCAAAGAAGAAGGCTTCCAGCGCTCGCAGGTCATGGAGGTGATGAGCTGGCTGACCGACGTCCACGGGCCGCGGCTTACCGGCTCGCCGGGCCTGAAGAGCGCCGCCGACTGGGCCCTCGAATGGCTCCGGGACAACGGCATCACCGAGGTCTCCCTCGAGACGTGGGGCCCATTCGGCCGCGGCTGGACGAACGACAAGTTCGCCGCCTACGTCCTCGAGCCCACCCCCTACCCGATCATCGGGTACCCGAAGGCGTGGACGCCGGGAACCGACGGCCTGGTGCGCGGCGAGGCGGTCATCGCGATCATCGATAACGAGGACGACTTCGAGACCTGGGCCGGCAAGCTGCAGGGCAAGTTCGTGCTGACCTCGGCGATGCCGGCGGTCGAGGCGCTGTGGGAGCCGCCCGCGCGGCGTCTCACCGATGAAGACCTGTCGGCGCGAGCCACCGCGCCAATTCCGGTGCCGAGCGGCGCCCGCGGCGGCCGCGGCGGCCGCGGTGGAGGCGGCGGCGGACCCAGCTTCGCCGCCCGTCGCAACGAGTTCTTCGTCCAGGAAGACGTCGCCGCGCTGATCGATCCGGGCCGGGGAACGGGCGGCACGGTGTTCGTCGGCAGCGGCGGCTCGCGCAACCTCGATGCCCCGGCGGTGGCCGCGCAGGTGGTGCTCGCCGTCGAGCACTACGGCCGCATCTACCGCACCCTCGAGAAGGGCGTCCCGGTGGTGATGGAGATGGAGGTCGACAACACCTTCTACGACGACGACCTCGACGCGTTCAACGTGATCGCTGAGATCCCCGGTACCGATCTCGCCGGTGAGCTCGTCATGCTCGGCGCCCACTTCGACTCCTGGCACGGCGGCACCGGCGCCACCGACAACGCCGCCGGGTCGGCCGTCATGATGGAAGCGATGCGCATCCTCGCCGCCACCGGCCTGCCGCTGCGCCGCACCGTGCGGATGGGCCTGTGGACCGGCGAGGAGCAGGGGCTGCTCGGCTCGCGCGCCTACGTCGCCGATCACTTCGGCGACCGCGCCAGCATGGCGCTGCTGCCCGATCACGCCGAGTTCTCCGCCTACTACAACGTCGACAACGGCACCGGGGCGATCCGCGGCGTCTACCTGCAGGGCAACGAGGCGATCGCGCCCGTGTTCCAGGCGTGGATGGCGCCCTTCGCGAACATCGGCATGACGACGCTGAGCATCCGCAACACCGGCGGCACCGACCACCTGGCGTTCGATGCGGTCGGCTTGCCGGGCTTCCAGTTCATCCAGGACCCGGTGGAGTACAACAGCCGCACGCACCACTCCAGCATGGACGTCTACGAGCGCGTCCAGGCCGAGGACATGATCAAGAACGCCGTGATCGTGGCGTCGTTCGTCTACCACACCGCCAATCGCGACGAGCTGCTGCCGCGCAAGCCGCTGCCGGGCGGAGCGAGAGGCGGGCGCGGCGGCCGCTGATCGTCGCGGTCGACCGGAGGCAGCGTAGCGCCCGCTGCGCAGCGCTGTTGACCGGCGGCTGAGGCATTGGCCGCCGCGAGTCGGCGTCGCGGGAGGACTGCTCGGTGTCGCCATGGCGTGGGTTCATCGCCGCCGTGGTTGCGGAAGTGCTGATGAAAGCGAGAGAGACGAAATGAAGAAGAAGCGAACGGTAGCCGCGCGACTGCCCGAGCATATGGTGCGGGACCTCGAGCTCGTTGAGGAGGTAGAGCAGACCGATCGGGCGACGACGCCCGAGCACGTCTGGGCAGCCTTCTCGTCGGCGCAGTTCGGCGGCGTTTGGTCCGGCGCTTTCCGAACCGATGGTCCGCAGCAGGTAGGATAGCGCGACGGATTCGCTACCCGGCGCTTCGGGACGGCGAGCCATCCGTTGGACCGCGCTGGTTCGCGGTCGATCCGTCCATCCGGCGCGTCTATGTCGTCGCGTCGGGTTCTTCGTCTCGCTGGGCGCTCGACTTGCCGGGAGGTATGGGATGGTGACACGAGGGTACGTGGGTGGCGGCGGCGCCAGTGGCTGCAGGTGCGTGTGGTCGATGAGGACGGGCAATCGAGCCGCACCGGAGTGCGCGTCCATACGGTCGATGGACCGGTAGGCGAGCCGATCCTGGTTCCGGAGATCGAGTACGACCGGCGCGTCATCCGCGCGAACGGGCGCGACATCGAGGAGGTCCCGTTCGCGGCGACCGCCACCTGGACGCTCGCCTACGATGAATCGCTGATCGTCGGGGCGTCGGATCGCTACCGGTTTCGCATCATCCATCCGGATGGAAGGACCACCGTCGTCGAACGGTTCTGGGATCCCGTGCCCGTGACGGCGGCAGAAACCGATTTCTGGCGGCGGGCCACGCTCGCGGCATTCAGACCGGCGGACCTGAGCTGGAACGGCGAGAACATCCCCGACCACAAGCTCGCCTATTTCGGATTCCAGCCCGCCGCCTCCGGTGAGATCTCGCTCATGCGCCACGGTCCGCTCCCTCCAGCCACCTGCACGCTGGAGCCCGAGCAGATGGCCGCGGCACGCGACCCGGCCGACTACCTGCGGTGCCTGTTCGGCGAGATGATCTTCGACGTCTTCGGCCGCGATGGTCGCTACCTCGGCAACGTCGAGGGCGTTCCCGTCGTCTCCCGACCGTTTATCAATGGCGACACCGTGGTGGCGGTGGCGCTGGACGATGCCGGCACGGTCATGGTGAAGCGCTACCGGCTGATGCTGCCGGGGGAGGAAGGGCGGTCCCCGTGATGCCGGCGCTCGCGCCACCGGCGGGATCCGTTTGGGGCGGCACGGCGACGCTCGTGGAGGAGGCATCGATCGGCGTCGAAACCGGAGAGGCGCCCTATCTTCTGGGTACCGTCAGCGCGCTCTCCGCCCACGACGACCGTATCTTTCTTCTCGACGGGCAGGTCCCCGATCGGGATGCCATGCCGTGGAATCGATCCATGGGCCTGCGCTCGATCCGCGAGGGCAGCGTCGCCGAAGACCTTCGTCCGCTGCCCGACCTGGGATATACGACCCCACGCATCGAGCAGTCTGTCCGTGGCCACGGGGTCGCCGTGGCTGAACGGGTCGTTGTCGTGGCGGTTACCGGGCCAGGTGTGACGAACGGTGAACGGCGCGAGGCCCGTTAAGGTGCGTTCCTCCCTCGTCTCTCCCATCGAGTGACGAATAGCGAACACAATTGGCGCTGACCGGCCGTCGAATGACGGTCAGCGGTCGGTTTCCGGGCAGGTCGCTTTCGGATAAACCCGCTCCCCGGCAGGGTCTCGACACGGGACTGGTGGCGAATCGGGGATTGGCACGCGCATTGCTCTTACAGAGTACATGGCTCGCGTTGCGCGCACCGGGGTTGACGGGCGCCGCGACAGCGGGTCCCAGGAGGATGGATCGTGAGCGTGAACGAAAGCGGTCGAAACGGATGGATCTTCGGGTCAGTGGGCATCGCCGTGGCGCTGGTCGCCGGCGTGGCGATCGGCTACGGCAGCGCCGGCGGTAGGGCGCCGGGCGCCGCTGCGATGGCGGGGAACGACGTGGCGAGGGCGGACGGCGTCGCGGGGATGCCGCTGGCCGCCGAAGCGGGCGAGGGCGACCGGGCCGGCATCGACGCCGCCGCGTCGTGGTCGCCGGCGCCCGTCCCGACCCGTTCGCAGCCGGCCGAGACGCGCTACGAGCCCGTCGTGAGCCGCCCGCAGCCCGCGGAGGCGAGCGCCGAGCCGCGTCGCGACGTGCCCGCGCAAAACGGCTCGCACGCGGATCGTCCCGCCGAGCCGGCGAGCACCCCGCCGGGGCAGGAGCCGGTCGATCGATATCCCGCGCCGGCCTACGAGCCGGCCGTCGAACGCGATCCCGCGCCGGCGCCCGCCGAGCCGCGCACCATCGTGGTCTCGGTGCCCGCCGGCACGCGCATCTCGACGCGTCTCGACCGGCCCCTGAGCTCGGCCGACGCCGAGGTCGGCGACACCTTTTCGATGAGCATCGGCGAGGCCGTCTGGGTCGATGGCGTCGAGGTTCTGCCGGCCGGCACCCGCGTCTGGGGCTACCTGTCGGAGGTGGAGCGCGCCCGGCGGCCCAACAAGGGCGGCCGCCTCGTGCTCGAGGCCGATACCGTGCAGCTCAACGGAGACGTGCTGGCGCTGGATGCCGTGGTGACGGCCGACGAGGAGCGCCTCGAGGGCCGCGACAGCGTCAAGGAAGACCTCAAGGAGGTTGCCATCGGCGCCGGCCTCGGCGGCGTGGTCGGCGGCATCCTCGGCGGCAAGAAGGGCGCGCTCATCGGCATCCTGGTGGGCGGCGGCGGCACCTTCGCCGCCACCAAGGGCGAGCAGGTAGAGCTGCCCGTGGACACGCCGCTGTACGTCGAGCTGCGCCGCAACCTGGACGTCACGTTCGTCGAGGGCTGATGCGGTCGATGTCTTGACGCTCGCCAGCATCTGTGCGGCGCGCCCCGGTTGGAGAGACGTGGCTGCCTGAGCTCAAGGCTGCTCACGACAGCCGGGAATCAATCGAAGAGCGCAGGTCATAGAGACGCCAGAAAGGCCAGCAGCGCCCGGCGGCTGCCCTCGTCCAGCGCGCCGAACGCGTCGCGCGCCGACGCCGCCTCCACGGCGTGTCGCTCGATGGCTTCCCGGACGGAGCCGGCGGAGCCGTCGTGCAACAGGACGCGGCGGAAGCGCAACCCCCAGAGCGCCGGCGTACGGATCTCGTTGGGCGCCGCCGCCGCCTGGGCGATGCCGTCGCCGGTGCCGACGTCGTGCAGCAGCAGGTCGGAGAACAGCGGTACCGGACGGCGGTCGAAGAGCGGGTTGTCCGACGGTCCGGTGTGCAGCGTGGGAACGTGGCAGCGGGCGCAGCCGATGGCGGTGAACACGCCCTCGCCCATGCGAACGACCTCGCTGATGCCGGCGCGCGCCGGCGGCGCGAGAAACTTCATGAACGCCTCGAAGTTGTCGATGCCGCTGAGGCCGGTTCGCGGGTCGGTGACGTCCTCGGGATCGGGTATCCGGTCGCACAGCAGCATCCTGTCGTAAGGGATGCCGAGGGCGAGCTCCTCGGGAAACAGCTCGTTGGTGATGCCCATCTCGTTGCGGTAGGCGTCCGCGGCGAACACCCGCAGGGTGGCGTGCTGCGCCTTCCAGCCGAAGCGGCCGACGCGCATCTGGCCGCTCGACAGGTCGCGCACCAGGGCGGGCCGGCCGCGGATACCGTCGAAGTCGACGTCGTGGGGATCGGCGCGCGCGGCGATCGCGGAGTCGGGGATGGCCTCCACCAGGCCGGCGCCGAACAGCGGAATGGAGACGCGCCGGGCGACGACGTTGGCCTCCGGCGGCGGCACCGGCTGGCAGGCGTGTCCGGGCACCGAGAAGAGCTGGAAGAGCGTGCCGCCCTCGTCGACCTCGGTGGCGTACGCGGGCTTGAAGCGGCCGAGGTCGTCGCGGATGCCGGCGTGCATCTCGGCGATCAGACCGGCGCCGCCCACCGCCGGGATGTTGTGGCAGATCGCGCAGCTCGCGCCGTTGAAGGCGGGGCCCAGGCCTTCCTCGGCAGTCTCGAGCTCGAGGAAGTCCTCCAGGCCGAGACGAAAGCGCTCGAACTCGTGCGGGGTGACGCCGGCCATCGGCTGGCCCGGTGCAACCGTCCCGGACTGCGCACCGGCCTGCCACGCGGCGGCCATGATCGCCATCACGGCGAGAACCACGCAGAGACTCTCTCGCATCACGGGGAATCTCATCGGACGCCTCCTCCCGATCGCTTCACGGAAACCCTCATCGATGGCCGCCCTCACGGCGAGCTCCTCGCACATTGCTCTTGGAAAGGGGTGGTCGGGTATCCGACGTCTCCCCTTCCGCCGGCCCGCCGCTGGCCGCCGCGGTGACGCGAATGCGCCCCCGCATGTAGCTGTGGCCGGCGCCACAGAGCTGCGAGCACTCGAAGCGGTAGTCGCCGGGCTCGTTGGCCTCGAAGACCACCACCGCCTCGCCGCGCCCCCGCTTCGGGATCACCACGTCGATGTCGCCGGGCCCGACGATGCGGAAGCCGTGGTCGGTGTCCTCGCTGGTGAGCCGGATCTCGAGCCGGGTGCCGGCCGCGACCGTGATCTCCGACGGTGTGAAGAGGAAGCGCTCGGCAACCAGGTGCACGACGCGGTCGGGCGGCGGGCCCGCGGGCGCCGCCGGCGGCTCCGCCGTCTGGATGGTGACGCACGCCAAAGCCCCAGCGAGCGCCAGGCAACTGAAGACGATCGCGAGCCGCCGCATCAGAACCACCTTCCGAAGCCGACCTCTAGCGACAACCCCGAGCATGCGATGCACATCCTTGCCCCGCCGCATCAGAACCACCATCCGAGGCCGATGTTGAGCGAGCGCGGGCCGGGGACGACCTCGCTTTGCGAGCGCACGTGCGAGTAGTCGAGCTTGATGACGACGTCGGGGTCGAGCCAGTAGTTGGCGCCCAGCACCCAGGCGTCGCGGTCGAACTGCGGCAGCGGCACGCCGCCTTCGTCCATGCGGTGCTGGGTGTCGAAGTTCTCGTAGCGGACGAACAGCCCGAGGTCGTGGGGGAAGCCGGCCGGCAGCACCCGGTAGCCCCCCTCGAAGTAGAAGCCGCGCAGCTCGCTCGCCACGTTGGGGTCGATCCCGGTCTGGCGAAAGACCGCGTCGTTGAGCTCGGCCGCGTCGTCGACGAACGCGTGCGCGTACACGGCGCGCCCCTCGAAACGCCCGCGCGAGTAGCGGGCGTCGGCCTCGATGACCGCCGTCGGCGTATCGAGGGTCTGCAGGGTGACGCTGCTGTTGCCCGTCCAGAAGCTGGCGCCGAGCTGCAGGCCGCGGATCCCGACGTACTCGGCGCGGCCCGTCCAGGCGACGCTGCGCACCTGCGCCTCGACGCCGTGCTGGGCCGAACCGCGCAGGCCTTCCTCGGCGGTGAACTCGGCGGCGTCGAGCGGCGCCATGGCGTAGACGCGGTACCGCACGGTGCCGCCCAGCGTCCCGTGCACGCCGGCCCCGACTTCGAACCAGGTGGTGGGGATGATCACCGTGTCGACGAACGGGCGCTCGACGCCGTAGAACGTCGGCGGCTCGTGGCGCTCGTTGATGATCCCCACCGGGACGAGGAGCATGCCGGCGCGGAAGTTGACCTCCGGCGTCGCCAGAACGTCGAGGTAGGCCTGCTCCAGCTCCAGCTCGCCGCCCTCTTCGAGGCCCTCGACGACGGCGTGCTCGAGCTCCAGCTCGCCGAAGAAGTGGATCCGCTCGGTGAAGCGATGCGCCACCAGCAACACGAAGCGATGGAAGTCCAGCACCGTCGGCGCGATGTCGTCGTCGACGGGCTTGTTGAGGTGCAGCTCCATGTAGCCGGAGATCGGCCCCGTGCGCGAGGTGCTTCCCGACTGGGCGTGGGCCGGTGCCGGCCATAGAAGGAGGGCCAGCAGCAGGCCGGCTGCGGAATAGGATCCCGATGTGGCGGCGCGTCTCGAAGCTTGCATGGAATTCTCTGCCCCAAAGATGGAGATTCTTGAACCCTGAAGAAAGTTTTTGAGTAGCAAAAAGTTTCGGCAAAGCTACCCGCTGGACCTCCCCGGGTCAAGCACGAAAAATGTCGTTGATTTTTTTCCAAGATCGGCGCGCCAGCCGCATCGCGCCGGTTGAAGCCATGCGCAAGTAGCGGACAGGACGTGGGTCAAGCCGCCCCGACCGCCGGCCGACGTGCGCCTTCGTCAAGAAGGGGGCCGTGGTTGACGCCACGATTGCGCGGAGGAATCAAGTGCCGCGAATACGGAACCGGGCGGCGGGTCGATTGGCGCGCGTCAGTCGCGCGGCGCGTGGGCCCAGCCGAGAACCAGGAGCTGCGGTTCGCCCGCCTGGCGGCCGATGATCACCCGCACGAGCTCGGCGGGGCCGCCGTCAACGCGGCGGCTGCGGATCTCGACGACCAGGACCGGCGTGCGCCCCCAGCGATCGGTGGCAGCCGGAGCGACGTCAGGCGTCGAGCGGATGCGGATCCGTCCGGGCGTATCCGAGCTCCCGGCCTCGAGGACCTCGAACCGGCGCGCATCCTTGACCTCGAAGGTGTACGAACGGCCCGCCCCGCCGGCATAGCCGCGCTCGACGCCAAGGTCGCGAAACCGGATCACCCAGGGATCGTTCGCGGTATCGATCTCGAACTCTTCGAGCGGCGTGACGACGTCGAACCAGTGCGCGCCGATCCGGTCGCGCCGGGTCAGCAGCGCGTCCTCGACGTACCCGGTGACCGCCGGACGCGTGTAATCGGCGGCCTCGGCGAGGGCGCGCACGTTCTCGTCGGTGAACGCGGTCACGATCTTGGCGCCCCAATACGAGTCCGCGGCATCGGCTTCCTGGAAGGCGATGTTCGGGTAATTGGCGTCCCACCTGGCGGCGTCGAACAGCTCGCGGTCGAAGCGCCCGACCTCGGGGTAGAGGATCAGACAGTTCTCCTCCCACGGTCGGTTCCAGATCCCCAACGAGAAGAACGATCTCGTCATCGCGCCGCCGTCGTAGTAGTTCTCGAACCCCACCCGGCAGGGTCCGTTGACGAAGTCGCCGCTGCCCATCGACGAGCCGAAGTCGATGTAATAGTGGCGCACGTAGCTCTTGTCGCCCTCGGTAACGTAGGCGTCGAGCGAGTTCGCTTCCTTGACGTCGACGTGATTGAACCACGAGGCGATCACCCGCAGGCCGCGGAGCTCGCGGCGGAGCTCGTGGGGGATGATGTCGTTGGGATCGTCGGAGCGCGTCCCCCAATAGGGGAACGGGCCGATGGGCACACCGGGTACGAAAAGGCTGGCGCTGCCTCGAACCGTGCCGTCGGGGCGCTCCACCAGCAGGGCGACGGCCTCGGCCAGGTCCTGGTCAGTCATCGGGCGCTCGCGGCCGAACAGGTCCTCGCGGACCGCCTCCTCGTGGCGGACGAGGTTCTCGGGGCGGAAGTAGACGATGGAGTACTGCGGCACCCAGTAGCCGGCGGCGTGCATGATGCGCGAGCCGACGATCTCGGCCGCCGAGTTGCGCTCCAGGGCGTCGGGGATGTCGAACTTGAGCACGTAGCGGCGCCCCGCTTCATCGCTGATCTGGAATCCTGGCGTGTAACCCTCGGTCTTGACACTCCGCACCGACCAGCGTTCCGGCTGCGGCGCCTCCCCTGGCGAACCCGCCGCCACCTCCTCGGGAGCAAGCGGATGTAGCCCGATGCGATTGGTGAACCAAGACGAGTCGGGAACCTCGTCCCACGCGTTGACGTTGAGCGACGCACGGTCCGCGATGCCGAGGCCGACGCGGTGCAGGTCCAGGTGCCGGAACCAGCTGTTGTAAAGGATGCCGAAGAGCTCGGAGGCATGGCGATCGGCGGGTTCCGGAACGTGCTTGTCGTCGGCATCGAACCAGATCGGTGGCCGCAGCAAGGGATCAGGCGGCTCGCTGGCGGCGATCGGCAGCGTGGCGGCGAGCAAAAGCATCGCGGCGGCGGCCATCGTGGTGTTTCTCATCGCCCGATGCCCGGCGCCGGCGGACATCGTGGTGTTTCTCATCGCCCGATGCGCGGCGCGGTCGGCCATTTCATCGTCGGTACACGGGGTAGCGGACCGGGGCGCTGAGCGGCGGCGGCGGGCGGTCGCCGAACGTCAGGTGCACGATCCAGCCCTCGTCCGCCTTGCCGGCCTCGACCCGAAGCGCCGTCCCGTTCACCGTCTTGAGACGAAAACCCATGCCGTAGTTGCGGTGCCAGTCGAGGACCTCGAAGTCCGCCGCGCTGTCGAAGGTCTGGCCGCCGTCGTGAAAGAACTGCATCTCACAGTTCGGGTGGATGGCCCAGCGATACTCGAGCGTGAGCATCAGCATGGTGCGGCCGTAATAGCGGTCGAGCTCGAAGCCGCGTAACGTCGCGGAGCCGCCGAGGCGCGGGTACAAATAAAACGGTAGCGGGTCGCTGCCGCTCGACTCCCGGACGAGCTGGGCACGGGCCTCGCCGACGAAGGCGCTGCGGCCGCGCGCCACCGGCATGTGTCCTTCCATGCGGGCGCCGTAATGCCAGTAGCGGATGTCGTCGCCGGCCGAGAAGCTCTCCTGGTACGAGGCGCCGGCGTAGGCCCCGGCGCCCCAATCGTACTCACGCCCAAAAAAAGCCGCGTCGACGAAGACCCCGGTGCCGTGGAAGTCGATCCGTTCGCCGAGGCCCGGCAGCTCACCGAAAACCTCACCGACTCCCGGCCGACCGCCGCCCTCGCGGTCGCTGGCGGTGAGCAGCGCTAGCTTGTATTCAGAGCCCACGGTTACCCGACGGCCGATTTGCAGCTCGCCGACGACGCCGAGCGACAACTGCTCCAAGCCGAAATTCGACGCGTCGTCCAAGGTCGAGTCCTGCCCGAAGCCGTAAAACGGCTCGTTGGGCCGCCGCTGGTAGTCGCCCTGGACGGCGAACCGGATCCTCCGGGCGGGCGAGATCCCGTAGCCCGCCATGAGCTCGAGGTATCCCAACGAACTGCCTCGCCCCATGACCCTGAGCCCGGCGGGGAACCCGGTCGGCTGGCCGGCCGGGACGCCTTGGGTCTGGCCGCCGGGCGGGCGCGCGGGGTAATCGTAGGTGAGGCCGAAACCCAGCCCGGTCTTCTCCCCCAGCCCCCCGAACAAGACCGTGTAGCCGGCGGCGGCAATCCGCTGCTGGAAATCGGCCAGCCGCTCGCGCAGCTTGGCCTGCTCGGCGGCGACCAGGCCGCGCTCCATCGCGGCGAACAGCTCCTTGCAGGGCCAGCCCAAGAGCAAAAGTGGGCGCGCGATTCCCGGCCTTTTCGCCGCTTCGACGTCCTCCTTGGTGACGATGCGGCCGTCGTAGATGGGGTCGGGGGAGCCTTGCTGCGCGGCGCTCCGTGGCGATCGCGGCGCGGCCTGAGCCGTGCCCATCGAGGAAAGCGAGGCCGCGGCCATCAAAATCAACGATACGATCGGCGACGTGCGCATGCAGCGTGGCTTTCCCCGGCGAAGAGGCGGTTCATGAAACCATGGATCCGTTTTGGGGCACAAGGGAGAACACCTGGCAGGCCGTGGTGGAGCTTCTTCTGCGGTTCTGCTCGGGCCGCCTACTGCAGGTAGATGGCGTTGAACAGCAGCTTGAAGGTGGAAAAGGTCTGCATTCTGTTGTGGACGTTGAAGGCGAACATGACGACCTTGCCGGCGCCTGCCTCCCCCACCATCGCCGCCACCTTGCCGCGCAGATGCTCCTCGCCGACCTGGCCGCCGCTGACCAGCAACGGCTCCTCGGGGTACCAGGCCACCGCCGTCGGGACCGGACCGTCGAGCTGTGGGGGCGGCGCCCCGCCCCGGCCGCCGCGACCACCGCGGCCGCCGCGACCACCGCGCTGCGCCGCCTCGCCGGGCTCTTCGGCCATCTCTTCCTCGCTGAACGGGCCGATCTCGAAGCCGCGCGCCGAGCCGCCGAAGTACCCCACGCCCGAGGCCGGCATGCCCCAGGTCACCGGGCTGTCGCCGCCATAGGCGACCTTGATGATGGCGCCCGGGATGTTGAAGTCGCTGGACTCCAGGTCGCGCAGGGCGTTGCGGGCCTGGAAGCCGAACAGCTCGATGGCCAGGTCGGTGGAGCCGTTGTTGCAAATCAGCGTGCCGCCGGCGAGCACGAACGCCTTGAGGCTCGCCATCCCCGCGGCGCCGATCCCGCCGACGTAATCGGGAGGGATGGTGCCCATCTGGTGCCCGTTGACGATCGAGCCGCGCCCCTGATCGGGTAGGACGATGACGTCGAAGCGCTCGCGCAGGGCCCCGGCGCGCACCTCTTCGTCGGTCAGGCTGTGGTAGTCGAAGCCGTAGGTCTCGAAGATCAGCCGCGTCCAGCCGGCGTCCATGTTCGCGGCCCAGGACTTGTAGAGCGCCAGGCGCGGCCGCGCCAGCGCCTCGGAGCCGCCCGCCGCCTGCCCGCCGCGCATCGTGATGCCGGTCTCGCGGGCGATGGCGTCGAGCTGGTCGTCGCCGATGCCGGCGGCATCGACGACGAACGAACCGTCGGGGTAGCTCTCGCCGCCGAGCGTCACCCCGGTGCCGCGGCGCACCACGCCGCCGGCGCCGAGGATCCGGTTGACCGCCAGGAAGCTGTTGTTGTCGGTGGGAGCGAAGACCCAGTTGCGGCCCGAGCCGACCAGCGTTCCCTCGGCGCGGGGGGCCTCTTGCAGCTCGGCGAGCGCCACCGGGCCGTCGAGCGGCCGCACCATCTCGAGGGCGTCGATGCCCATCTGTACGGGCAGCGTCCATCCCACCCCGTCGTAGGGCTCCAGCGGCGCCTGATCGGACAGATCGACCATGTCGACCAGCCCCTGCCACAGATGCGGGTAGTTGCGCAGGTCGGGGAAGCTCTGGATCTCCAGTACGTTCTTGACGAAGAGGCCGAACGGCTGGCTCGTCGAGATGACATAGGCGCCGGCGGCAAACTCCCGCCCGGCGTGCGTGAACGGCTCGGTGGCCACCTGCACACGGGTTCCCAGCACCATCATGCGGTCGATCAGGAGGTTGGTCGTCGACAGGTCGCGCTGCTCGGCCGGGATGATCCAGCCGTAGGGCGGCTCGCTCTCGAACCGCTCGATGACGTCGCGCGCCATGCGCCACTTGTTGAGGAGAAACTCATAGCGGTAGCGGGAGGCGAACTCGAGCACCGACTTCGACGCCGTCAGGTTGTAGTCGATGGCATCGCGCAGCCGCCACCAGCCGCCCCGCCACGGCGACGGGTAGAAGTTGCCGGTGATGAGGTCCTGATACTGCGCTGGGAAATCGTTGAGCGTGTAGTAGCGCGGCGTCGCGTAGCGATAGAGCGCCGTCTCGGTGAGGATGCCGGGGATGTTGTGCGATTCGACGATCTGGGTGACGTACCCCGGCCACCAGTTGTCGAAGCTTATGCGCGAGATGGCGCCCGGCTGGTCCGCCTCTTCGAATGCCTTGCCCATCGCCGCGCCGATCATGTTCTTCCAGCGCACCACCAGCGGGTGCTGGTTGGGGTTGGCGGACTCGGCCTCGGGCGGGATGAAGATGCGGGCCGGGAAGGGGGCCGTCTGGTGCTGGTTAAAAAGGAGGGCCGGGAACCATTCCAGGCTGGTCGCCCGGTTCATGTTGCGCGTCTCGATCAGGTTCGCCAGCATCGAGTCGCGGTTGTTATCGTGGCCGGCGTAGACGTGGTAGAGCTCGGGCACGGAGCTGACCTCGAACTCGGTCCCGACGTTGTCCATATACCAGTTGGCGACGATGCTCATGCCGTCCGGGTTGGCGAACACCAGCAGCAGGATCGTGTTCTCGCGGATCTCCTGCGAGCGCCGGTCCTCGCCGGTCACCAGGTCGTAGGCGAGCTGCAGGTGGTGCTGCGCCGGCGCCACCTCGCTGGCGTGCAGGCCGCCGTCGATCCAGACGATCGCCTTGCCGCGCTCGGCGAGCTGCCGGGCCTGCTCTTCGTCGACCTCGGCGAGGCTGAGCTGCCGCATGATGGCCTTGTACTCGTCGAGGCGCGCGAGGTTCTCGGCCGAGCTGATCACCGCGTAGCGCATGCGCCGCCCGGCGGAGGTCGGCCCCATGTCCATCATGATCATGCGATCGGTCTCGGCGGCGAGCCGCTCGAAGTAGGCCATCGCCTGCTCGTAGTTGGCGAGGTGGAAGTCGGCGCCGGGCGGGAAGCCGAGCACCGCCTCGGGCGGCGTCTGGGCGCGGGCGAGCCCGGTGCCGAGCGGCACCGCCGCGACGAGAGCCAGGACGATGGCAGCGAAGCGCTTGCCAGCAGGGGTCGAGATCATCGGAGGGTCGCCTCGTCGAACGCGGGGATGGCGTTGCTCCCGAACGGTGAATCGCGGGCAGGATAGCAGGGTCCGGGAGTTTTACCCAGATCCGCTCGAGTCGCGCCGCGCCGTGTTTCGTCGTCGCTTCCGTGCTCGCCACCTCCGCCCGCGCTGCAGGGGAGACGACCTCCGCCGTTGAAGATCACGGTCGTCGAACAGGGACGCCGTTTTCGCGCGAATGCTCGGCCGCGGGAATCCGCCCGATGACTGGGAGGAGCTCGTCGGGTCATCGCGGGCCTTGTCCGCTCGCCGCCGGCTGCGTCGTGCCTTGGCGTGACGACGCCCCGCCCGCGTGTCGAGCTGCCAGTCCGCCGGCGACGCCAAGAGGTCAGCGCTTCGGGCGCAGGATGGCGTAGGCCGGCAGGCCGATGACGTCGAAGCGTCTGACGTACTCGTCGTTCGGAGGGGCGCCGAGGTCCTCGGTCTGCAGCTTGACCTTGACGTAGTCGTCGATCGCGGCGAGCACCTCGGGATCCTTGAGCGTGGTCTGGTCCATGACCAGGCAGTTCTTGCACCAGGTGGCCCACATGTCGACCAGCAGCAGCTTGTCTTCGCGCTCGGCCTCGGCCAGGGCGGCGGGCAGCGAGGCGTGCCAGCCCTGCTCGAGCAGCTCCTCGACGCTGCCGGCGACCTCGTCGGGGTCGACCCAGTACTGGGCGAACAGCTCGTACGACGTGTACCCGTAGTAGGCCGCGGTGACGAGGATGAACACGCCGAAGGCGTGCTTGACGCGGTTCATCCAGGCGCCCGGCCTGGGCAGCGCGGCGAGACCGGCGCCGGCGATCGGCCAGGGAATGGCCATGCCGATGCCGAGGACGAAGGGCAACGCCAGCGCCTGGGTGGTGCCGGTGGCATACAGGCTGCTGGCGAACACGATCACCTGGATGACCACGGGAGCAACGCAGGCGCCGGCGAGCAGCGCCGCTACCGCGCCCATGCCGAAGGCGACAAGAAACGACCCCTTGCCGCCCTCGCCGATGCGCAGCCGGGATTGCAGGCGGGAGAAGTCGATCGCCAGCTTGTCGAACATCGCCAGCGCCAGCACCACGAACAGCACCGCGATGCCGAGGTTGAACCAGGGCGAGGCGTTGATTGTGCCGAAGGTGCCGGCGGTCAGGATCACAACCAGCCCCAGCCCACCGTACACCAGCGCCATTGCCAGACCGTAGGCGCCGCCGAGCGCGAAGCCGCGGGCGCGCGAGCCGCGGCTGGAGCCGGCGCCGATGATCGCCAGGTTGATGGGGACCATCGGCAGCACGCAGGGCGTCAGGTTGAGCGCCAGGCCGCCGATGAGCGTGAGCAAGAGAATCGCCAGCGGTCCGCGGTCGTCGAAGAAGCCACCGGCGCCCTCGCCGGACTCGGCCGCCTCGATGAACTCCTTGAACGCATCGGCGCGCATGTAGCCGCCGGCCGTGGCGAGCACCTCGAAGTCGTCGAGCCGAGCCCGGATGTCGATGTCCTCATCGACATCCGTCGTGCCGGCAACGGCATCGGGCTCCAGCACCAGCGGCGGGTCGTCGAACACCAGTCCCGCGAACAGCTCGTCGCGCGGGGCCGACACGGGCCGTTCCGGTGCAACCACGTCGATGTGGAACTCGAAGTCGGCCGACGTCGGCGAATAGCAGGTGGTCTCGTCGCACGACTGGTAGGCAAGTCGCACCGGCATGACGTACCGGCCCGGGGCGAGATCGGCGGCCACGTTGACCGCCAGGCCGATGCGGAAGCGCTCCTCGAACACGACCAACTGGATGTCGCCGACCTGATCGAAGAGGATCGACTCGGGGTAGGCCAGCGCCTCGAGCGTGATGCCGTCGGGCGGCGCGGCGTACAGCTCGGTGGGAATCAGGAACGGATCGCGCGGCGCCTCGGAGTTGACGTGGTAGCCCTCGTCGAGCTGCACGTCCACCGCCATGCGGTAGCGGGAGCCGGCGCGCGCCCCATCCGTCTCGTACACCGGCGTCAGCTCGATGCTGGTGGGGCCGCGCTGTACGGCGAGCGCAGCGGTGGCGCACCACGACAGCAGTACCGCCGACACGATCCTGTAACTCACGACGCGCATGGTCTGACCGACGGCTGGGGAAAGGGCGAACGGGCCGCAAGGCCCCACACCCCAACGGTTGCACATCCCGGGCGGCATGTCAGCGGCCCACGGCAGCTTCGGTGTGGGCCCGGCCTCACCGGCCTCGCCCCCACGGCGTCTCTCGGGCGGCAGTTGCTCGTTGCGCGCCGTCCGGCCGCCCGGTAGGGTGACGGGTGTTCGCCGACGCCCCCTCCCCTCCCCGCCGGAACCTCCTTGACGTGACGACGCCCCGCCCGCGTGTCGAGTTGCCTTCCTTCGAGCAGACCACCGAGCTGGTCGGGCGCCTGCACCACGAGGTCGCGCAGGTGATCGTCGGGCAGCGCCGGGTGCTGCGCGAGGTGTTCGCCTGCGTGCTCGCCGGCGGTCACTGTCTGCTGCGCGGCGTGCCCGGGCTCGCCAAGACACTGCTGATCAAGACGCTCGCCGAGGCCATCGATCTGAAGTTCCGCCGCATCCAGTTCACCCCGGACCTGATGCCTTCCGACATCCTCGGCTCCGACGTCATCGAGGAGGACGTGGTCACCGGCAAGCGCGAGATCCGCTTCATCCCCGGGCCGATCTTCGCCAACGTGATCCTCGCCGACGAGATCAACCGCACGCCGCCGCGCACGCAGGCGGCGCTGCTGGAGGCGATGCAGGAGTACCAGGTGACGGTGGGCGGCGTTCGCTATCCGCTGGAGCGGCCGCTGTTCGTGCTGGCGACCGAGAACCCGATCGAGCAGGAGGGCACCCACCCGCTGCCCGAAGCGCAGCTCGATCGCTTCATGTTCAACGTCGTGATCGGCTACCCCGATCCCGACGAGGAGCGGCAGATCTTCGCCCAGACGACGACCGGCGCGGAGCATCGCGTGCAGCCGGTCGCCAGCGGGGCCGAGCTGGAGGCGGCGCGCGCCCTGGTGCGCGACCTGCCGGCGGCCGAGAACGTCATCGACTACGCGCTGCGCCTGGTGCGCGCCACCCGCCCCGACGACGAGACCGCGCCGCCGGTGATAAGGGATTGGGTCAAGTGGGGCGCCGGCCCGCGCGCCGGGCAGGCGCTGTTGCTAGGCGCCAAGGCGATGGCGTTGATGGACGGCCGCCCGGTGCCCGCGCCGGACGACATCGAGGCGGTCACGGGGCCGGTGATGCGGCACCGCATCGTCCTCAACTTCCAGGCGGAGGCCGACGGCATCGACGCCGATCAGGTGATCGGCGGCTTGCTCGAGGCCGTGCGGCCGTAACGCATCATGAGCGGGCGTGCGAATGCAGCGTCCACGAAGCGGCGCCAGCACGGCCTCGGCGCTCGCCGTAACGCACCATGAGTGAGCGCGCGAAGGTGGTCGCGACTCGTACCAAGGGTCACACGCAGGTCCTCAGGCCCGAGGTGGTGGCGGCGATCGAGGACCTCGGCCTGGCGGCGCGGCTGGTCGTCGAGGGGGCGCGCGCCGGCGAGCACCGCAGCCCCTTTCACGGCTTCAACCACGAGTTCAGCCGCTACCGCGAGTACCGCCCCGGCGACGATCTGAAGTACCTCGACTGGAAGGCGCTGGCGCGGACCGACCGCCTGTACACGCGGCTGTTCCTGGAGACCACCAACATGTCGGTGGTGTTCGTCATCGACGCGAGCGCCTCGATGGATTTCCCGGAGGGCGTCTCGAAGCTGCGCTACGCGTCGATCGTCGGCGCCGCGCTCGCCCACCTGGTGATCGGCAGCGGCGACGCCGCCGGGCTGATGGCGGTAGGCGGCAAGGGGTCGACCTATCTGCCGGCGCGCGGCGGGCGCGGCCATCTGCGGCTGCTGTTGCAGCGACTCGCGCGGCTGGACGCGGGGGGGAGCTGGGACCCGGCGCGGGCGATCCGCCGCGCCGCGGAGCTGCTGCGGCGACGCGGCCTTCTGGTGGTGCTGTCGGACTTCTACGATGACGAGGAGGCGACGTTGCTGGAGCTGAAGCGCGCGATGGCGCGCGGCCACGAGGTTGCGATGCTGCAGGTGATTTCCCCGGACGAGCTCGAGCTGCCGTACGACGGGCCGCTGGAGCTCACCGACCTCGAGGCCGGCAGCCGCCGGCTGACCGATGCCACGAAGGTGCGGGAGGCCTACCGCGACCGCGTCGCCGCCTTTTGCGACGACTGGCGGCGGCAGGCGACGCGGGCCGGCATCGACTATCAACGCTTCGTCACCGGCGAGCCGCCGTCGAGCGCCCTGCGCCAGTACCTGGTGCGCCGGGACGCAGCGGCGGGCCTCGGCCACCGGCATCCGCACCGCAAGCCATGAGCCCTACTACTGCCGTACAGCTCGTCGCCTCCGATGTGATGCTCGCCCGCGGTGAGATCGCCGGCTCCTCGGCCCGCAAACCGCCTGCCCGGCATCGTCATCCTGTCCAACGCATCCCACGAACACCTCTCGACATGGAGGTGAACACGTGAGCGCGCTCACCTGGGGCAACCCGCTGGCCTGGCTCGGCGCCGTGGCGATCGCGATCCCGATCCTCGTGCACCTGCTGGCCACCTTCCGGGCCCGCCGCCTGCCGTTTCCGACGCTGCGATTCCTGCCCGAGGCGATGCCGGCGGCGGTGCGGGCCCGGCGCCTCGAGGACTGGCCGTTGCTGGTCTTGCGCTGCCTCATCGTCGCCGTCACGGTCGCCGCGCTGGCGCAGCCGTGGCTCGCCCTCGAGGGGCGCGACCCAGCGGCCGGGCGCGCCGCGGCGCTCGCCGTGATCATCGACTCCAGCGACAGCATGGCGCGGCGCACCGCCGGCGGCGAGCCGGCGCTGGAGGCGGCGCGCCAGGCCGCCGCGGACCTTGTGGAAGGGGCCCCGCCGTCGACGGCGATCGAGTCGATCGAGTCCCCCGATCTGGCTGCCGGTGTCGCCGCGGCGCAGGCCTGGCTCGACGCCGCCCGGCGAGACGAGGGCGGGGCGGCCGAGATCGTCGTGATCTCGGACTTTCAACGCGGCTCGATCGCCGCCGAAGATCTCTCCGCCGTTCCGGAGGCCACCGGCATCCGTCTCGTGAAGATCGAGGTCGCGGGCGAGCCCGTGGTCGAGCTGCCGGCGCTCCGTGCCGGCGATCGGGCCTGGTCGGCGTCGGCGACGCTCGATGCCGGGGAGACGTCGGTGGTGTGGAGCGAGCGTCCGGCCTCCGCCGACTCCGTAGCCGAGAGCATCCAGTGGCTGGCGGCCGAGAGCGAGGCCGCGGGCGCCGGCGCGGCGG
Organism: Acidobacteriota bacterium; assembly: GCA_036398215.1. GTDB lineage: Bacteria > Acidobacteriota > UBA890 > UBA890 > UBA890 > DASWHK01. The sequence continues at coordinate 49,407 of DASWHK010000199.1, forward strand.
CCGCCGCGGCGAGCCGCGTGGTGCCGGTGCCCAACAACGCCCCGGCCCATCCCGTGACGATCGTCTGGCCGCAGGCCCCCGGCCGGTCCGCGCTGCTGGCCGCGTCGGGCCCGCCTGACGAGCCCTGGATGGCGGACGTGCTCGCCGCGCTGCCGGCCGGCAGCGCGATCACCGGCGCCAGCCACGACTCCCGCCTCCTGCTGTTCGCCGGCGCCGAGCCCGGCAGCCTGGCGTCGGCGTCGCTGATCGCGGCGCTGCGGCGGGCCGCGGGCACGAAGCTGACAGCGCTGGCCGAGCTCGAGCCGGGCGCCGTCGACGACGCCGTCCTGCGGAGCTGGGAGCGCTCGCCCGCCGCCGAGCCGGCGCCCGCCGGCAACGACGGTCGCTGGCTGTGGCTCCTCGCCCTCGGCCTGCTGCTCGTCGAGCAGTGGGTGCGGCGCGAGCGGCCGGCGGCGAAAGAAGCCCCGAGCAGGGGCGCGCAGCCGGCGGGCGACACCTCGGGCGAGAAGCCAGCCACTGGAGCCACGCCATGGGGGTCATCCGATGTCCGCTGACCGGCTGCGGCTGCAGGCGTTCCTCGAACGGGCCGGGAGGCGCCGTGCCACTGTGCTGGCCCTCGCCGGCGCGAGCGCCGCGGTCGCCGCCGCGCTCGCCCTGCTCGGCGCCGGTTGGCTCGGCCTGTTCTCCTGGCGAGCCGCGATGCTGGGCGGCGCTGCCTGCATCGCCGCGGGCGCGCTCGACGGCCTGTGGCAGGCGCGGCGGACGCGACCGCGCATCGCCTACGA
>DASWHK010000200.1:0-5576 GCA_036398215.1 Acidobacteriota bacterium
CGCGCGTCAAAAGACATGGCTGAGGCTGAAGTGGGGCTTGAGCCCCTCGCTGCTGTAGGCGATGTCGGCTCGTAGGAAGAGGGCTTCCCCGGTGTTGAAGCGGAAGCCGATGCCGTACGCGGTCTCGAGATCGTCGAAGTCGAAGCCTCCGCGGTGGGGGAAGACCTTGCCGGCATCGAAGAACAGCGCCATGTCGAGACCCATCCATGCCTTCCACCGGTACTCCGCCTGCATCAGCATCTTGTTGAAGTCGCGGAACCGGAAGGTGCGGAACCCTCTGAGGTCCTTGCCACCCCCGAGGGTCGGCCAGAGGAAAAACGGCACCCGGTCGGGATTGTCGGCGTTGGTGAGCTCGCCCAGGAAGCGCAGGGCGATCACCCGGTGCTTGTGGAGGAACGGAAAGTACTGCTGCGCCTCGATCTCGTAGGAGCGGAAGTCGAAGGAGTCGAGGTTGCTGTCGTTGTAGTCGTAGATGCGCAACGCGTAGTAGCCGCCGGCCTGCGGGTAGTCCTCCGCGTCCCTCCAGTCGAAATCGGCGAAGCCGCCGAAACGGAAGAAGGTCGGAGCCGACCCCAGGCCCGGCAACGCCTCCGCCGTGAAGAGCCGGCCGGTGGTGGGATAGTCGTTGTCGTTGCCCGCCCCCTGGCTCATGCCGATGACGTCGACCGCGCTGCCGACGCGGAAGCCTTTGGGGGCATCCCACCAGAGGCTGGCGCCCGCCCGAGAGGACTCGAACCGGTAGGTGGTGCGGTTCTCCAGGAGGCTGCCCTGGCCGATGCCGAAGAAGGGCTCCCGGGGGTGCCGCTTGTACTCCCCCTCGAAGGCAACGCTGAACGGCAGCCCGCCGAGGTTGCGGACGTCCATGCGGGCCAGGGCGTCGGCGTAGGCGTAGTTGCTGCCGGTGGCCCTGAGCTTCAAATCGATGCGATTCGGCGCCGCCTCCTGGATGTATCGGTGCCCCACCGCCTCCTTCGTCCAGTCGAGGCCGAGGACGATTCCGGAGCCTGAATGGTCCTCCCCGCCGATCACCGGCTTGAGGTCGGATGACATCAAGCCCATGACCGGATCGATGAAGGTCTTCTTGATCGTCCCCTCGTCCCCGACCGGCAGGCGCTGGCGCTCCTTCTCTTCTCGCAGCAACTCGAGCAGCTCCTCCCGGCTGGCGACGAAAAGCCTCGAGCCCGCCGCTCCATTACCCTGGCGCTGCTCCACAGCCGCATCTTGCTCCTGCGGCAACGGCTGCTCCGTGGCCCCCGCCGTACGCACGGCAAGGGGGTCGGCACCCACCTTCGCCGGCAGCGTCAGAACCAGCAACCACACGACGATGCCGACAAACCGCGAGGCCGGCGAAGTCACCCGCGGGATCGCCCTGATCGCACCATGGTCCCAGCGGGTTGCCGAAGAAGCTTCTCGCGCGTTCCGCATCTCACTCTCTCTGGTCGTCGCCTACACGAGTCCCTCTGCGACATGGCTGCAACGCGCGTGCCAGATGGGAAGCTCTACGAAGGGGGTCCCTTCAAGGGCGCCGCGTCCGAGAGCTCCGAGCGGACCCCGGCACCGCCAGATACTCGCCTCTAGCAGCCCAAAGACCCGAACCAGGGCTAATCGCGGTCCCCGAGATCCCTTGTGTTCAGCTGGCCGGTGGTCCGGCAATCGCGGTCCCCCCCCGCTGTTCGAGAAAGGCGCGGAGTTCGCCCCGGAATCGTGTAGATCTTGCAGCGACTTTGTAACGCCTGCCGGAAGCGACGGCGCGCCGTCGCTACTCTGGGGGGCGCTCCGCGCGGCGCCGTCTTCTCCGTCTTGTGAGTCCGCCATGCGCCGTCGGCACACCCTGATGGAGGAAACGGTGGCAGGTTCGCCGTGTTTCTTCGTAGACGTCGCGGTCGGTCAGCCGAGGTTCGTGATGGCCCACAGCAGGGCGATGGCGGTGGTCGCCACCATCATCAGCTTCTGGCGATCGAGGTCGGTCATCGGTCGAGTTTCGCGGCTTCGGGCCGCCCTATGGAGAAGCCTCACGCAGGTCCGTCGTGTTTCCTCGTAGAACACCTACCGGCCGCTCGCCAGAGCCAGCACCTGCTGGATGTCGTTCCAGCGGTTGGGCGCCGCCTCCCTCAGGACGGTCTCGGAGCCGTCCGGCAAGCTGCCGCCCTGGCTCTCGAGAATGCGGCGGGTATGGGCGACCAGCGCGTCGGCGAATCGCGGCAGGTCGAGCTGCTGCTCGACGGTCCACATCGCCCACTGGCGGATCGAGTGCAAGTAGCCAGCGGGGTTGCTGTCGGGGTTGAGCATCCCGGCCTGCTGGAGCCGACGGCTCGCCGCGAGGATGCCACCCATCGGGGCGAATTGCTGCTGCAGCTCGCCGCCGGCGATCTGAAACATGGTTCCCGGGGAAGGAGGCTGGCGCAGGAACTCGAGGCAGTAGGCGTTGAGGCGGGCGGTGAGCGGGTTGCCGCCGGCAAGCTGGCCGAGCTGCGCTTGCAGCAGCGACTGCAGTTGGTGGGTCGCCTCGTCGGTGAGCGGCTCGACGACCAGCGAGTCCATCGACAACCGCACCGGCGCCTTGCCGGTGTTGAATATCTGCGCCTCGAACGCTTCGCCGGTCGAGTTGCCGAGGTTGGTGAGGAAGATCTTGACGGCGGACCCCTCCTGCAGCGCCGGCGGCAGCTCGATCCCTTCCATTGGCATGACGATCAGCGTGCGGCCGCGGGCGACGATCGTCGAGACGGCCTCCGCGAGGGGGGCCGGCGCGAAGGGGGTCGGCGCGAGGCGCGCCGGCGGAGGCTGGAATCCGGCGCCCGGCCCGGGGCCGAGCAGCAAGGGCCACCACGGAATGGAACGAGGACTGGCGGGCCCGATACCTGACCGCGCGCGTAAGGGCGACTGCGGGAGCAAAGCCGCCATCAGATCCGGCGGCGCCGGCGCCACAGCGCCGAACAGCCAGCTTCCGAAGCTGCTCTCCGCCCAGTCGATGATCATCTTCTGGATCGCCGGGTTCGGGAGGCCGGACGCGGGATTGAAGGCGCCGGGCTCGGCGAGAGCGTCGAGGATCTCGAACGGCAGGTCCAGCGAGCCGATGATGTCGTCGGCGTCCTGGTCGGTGCACTTCTCCGCGATGCAATCGGCGAGCGCCTGCAGCAGGCGGGCCAGCTCCAGCGCGGCGCGGCGGGCCGCTCCTTCGGCGGCGGCGATCCGGCCCTCGAGATCGGTGGCCTGGTCGCGCAGCGTCGCCGCTCGGGTGCGGGCCGCGTCGAGCTTCGCCCGGGTCTCGGCGCGATGGGTATTGGAGGGCCGGCTCCGGGTCTCGACGGTGCCGTTTCGATAGGTGGTCGTGATCCGCACGGTACCGTCGCCCTGGTCGTATGCCTCGATCGTGGTGCCGGTCGCGGGATCGTAGCTGCTGCCGCCGGTCCCGGCCGTCTGCTGGAGCTGCCGCTCCCACATCTTGATCTGCTTGTCGAGCGCGTCGATCTCGGCCTGGGTACGGGACAGCTCGTCTTTGAGGTCGGCGACCTCCTGGGTCCGATCGCGGACCTCGTCGCGGGCCTCGCTCACCTGGTCGGCGATCTCTCGGCAGGGGTCGCAGACCACCGGGTCCGGCTGCGGCGCGGGCTCCGGCTCGGGATCGGCCGCCGGGTCGGACGTCGGTTGCGGTTGCCCCGCCTGGGTCTGTTGCTGCGGCTGTGCCGGCTGGACCTGTTGCTGCGGCTGCTGCGGCTGGGCGGCCGCTTGCGCCGCCGCTTCGAGCCGCTGGATCTGCGGCGTGATGTAGGTGTCCCGCTCGTAGGTCCAGTAGTTGGTCGTCGAGGTCGCCCAGCCGCCGTCGTCCTTGCCGAAGTAGTCGTTGCCGCGGTAGTCGCCGAAGTATTGGGTGAGGATGCTGATCTTCGCGTTGATCTTCTGCAACGCGGTGAGGTGATCGCCCGGCGCCATCGACGATCGATACCAGAGGTCGAGCTCGTCTCTCTCCACGGTGATCCAGTCCTCGATCGCGTGCAGCGTCTTGCGCCAGGCGTCCGATTCCTTGTCGTCGCCCGGGGTGACGGTGCTGAACCACCAGTAGGCGTAGGACTGATGGTTGGCGTGGATGTTCTCGTGGTAGAGGGTGCGGGCAAGCTCGACGATCCGTTGGAAGTCGCGCTCCGGGTCCCAGGCCTGGTCGCGGTTGAAGGGCAAGTTGTTGCCGGCGATGTTCGGGTTGAGGCTGACGTTGTTCGCGGCGCTGGTCTCGGCGTTCTCGGCCAGGTCGCTGTCGACGTAAAGCTTGCCGTCGTCGAGGGTCTTCTGGATCTCGTCGGCCGCCGCCCCGGCGCCGTGATCGCGCAGGAACTGGATGGCGCTCTGGATGTTCTGGTAATGGATCGTTCCGGGCTGGACCGCTACCTTCTCGGCGGCGGCAGCGCCGGGCGAAACCAGCGCTGCCAACGCAACCACGAGGGCCAGCAGGCGAGGTCTGAACGATAGCGTTGCCAGCGCGACCACGAGGGCCAGTAGGCGAGGTCTGAACGATTCGGTCACGATGGGCTTCGTCGTCGGCATCATTGAATGGCGAACAGGTGGCGGGCTCCGCGGATGTAGATCCTGCCGCCGGCGAGGGCGGCCGAGGCGTAGACCGGCTCGCCGAGCGAGTTGGTGCGGATGATCTCGTGGCGGGGGCCGGCGCGCAGGACGAAGGTGTCGCCGTCCTCGCTGGTCAGCAGGATCTTGTCGTCGAAGGCCACCGGCGAGGCGGTGAAGGTGGCGGGCACCGGGACGCGGCCGCCCTCGTAAACGACGGCGCCGGTCTCGGCGTCCAGGCAGGTGACGATGCCGCGATCGCTCAGCAGGTAGAGGTAGCTTCCATAAAGGATGGGCGACGGCACGTAGGCGGTGCCCTTGTTGTAGCGCCAGACGACGCGATCTTCGTCGCCGCCCGGGCCGGTGCGAATGGCCAGCGCCACCTTGGCCTGGCTGCCGGCGGTGGCGAAGGCCAGGCCGCTCGCGGCGACGATGCTGGGGATCGGATGGCTGCGAGTGCCGTCGGTGCGCCACAGCTCGGCGCCGGTCGCCGGATCGTAGGCGATCACCGCCTCGGCGCCCGACGCCAGCAGCTCGGTGCGGCCGCCGGCTTGCACGAGCAGCGGCGTCGCCCAGCTCCTCCGGTTGGAGCGTTCGTTGCGCCAGACGGGCTCCCCGGTGGCGCGATCGAGGGCGGCGATGAACGAGCCGGCGCCCATCTCCTGGTCGCCCTGCAGGATCAGCAGGTCGCCGAAGAGGATCGGCGAGGTCCCCGGCCCCAGTCCGGCCTTGGCCATGCCGCCGAACGACACCTCCCAGCGGAGGTTGCCGTCCATGTCGAAGGCATAGAGGCCCTCGGACTCGAACGATGCGTAGACCAGCTCGCCGTCGGTGACGACGGTCGCCGACGCGTAGGTGTTCTTGCGGTGGCGGTTGTCGTAGACGGGGCCGTCGTGGACCGTGCGCTCCCAGAGGATGGCGCCGGTGTCGGCATCGACGGCGAGCACCGCAAGCCGGTGCTCGTAATCGACGCCGACGCTGTCCGGGTGCAGGTAGCCGGGCTGCAGGTCGAAGCCGAGGTG
>DASWHK010000201.1:0-15920 GCA_036398215.1 Acidobacteriota bacterium
GCTTCGCGGCTCGTCGGCGCTCACCATGGCTCTTCCTCGATTGGATGTGTGGATGTGGCGGAGCGCCACTGCCAACCAAGATAGCGCGCCGGCCGTCGCGCTCCAATGCGGGCCGTGGATGGTTGCCCGCTGCGCCATGACGAGAGCTTGCCACCCGGGTTTGCCCAGACCAGAGCCGCGACCCGTGTTCGACCTCGGTCAAGCCAACCCGGGCGCGCCGGCTAATCCTCGTCGAGCGCCAGGAACAGGTTGTTGAGCGACTCGGCGAGGGTCGGGTGGGCGAAGACGCCGTCGCGGATAGCGGTGTAGGGGAGGTCGCCCATCATTGCCGTCTGGAGGACCGACATGACCTCGCCGCCGTCGGCGCCTAGGACCGCGCAGCCGAGGATGCGGTCGGTCTTCGCGTCGACGATCGCCTTCATGAAGCCGCGGGTCTCGGAGCGCTCGATGGCGCGGGCGACGCTCGACATCGGCAGCTTGGCGACGCGTATGTCGCGGCCGGCCTCGCGGGCCTGGCGCTCGCTCATCCCGACGCGGCCGAGCTCGGGGTCGGTAAAAAGCGTGTAGGGAGAAAGCCGGTCGCTTACCATTCGGTCGCCGCCGCCGAGCAGGTTGGCCTCGACGATCCGGTAGTCGTCGTAGGCGATGTGGGTGAACGCCGGCCCGCCGTTGACGTCGCCGAGGGCCCAGATGTGAGGGACGTTGGTCTCCAGTCGCTCGTTGACCTCGATGTAGCCGCGCTCGTCGACCTTCACGCCGGCGCGCTCGAGGTCGAGGGCTTCGGTGTTGGGCGTGCGACCGGCGGCCACCAGCAGATGCGAGCCCGCCTCCCCGAACGAGCCCTCGGGGCCCGTGCCGCGCAGCTCGATGACGCCGTTGTGGGCCCGCCGCCTGATGCTCTCCACCGAGGCCCCCAGCATGACGTCGATGCCGTCGTCGCGGAGGATCTCGGTGAGCGCCTCGGCAACGTCCTCGTCCTCGCGCGGCACCAGCCGCTCCGACCGCTGCAGGACCGCCACCTCGGCGCCGAAGCGGCGGAACATCTGCGCGAACTCCAGGCCGACGTAGCCGCCGCCGAGCACGACCAACCGCCCCGGAAGCTCTTCGAGCTCGAGGATCGAGGACGAATCCAACGCGCCGACCGCTTCGAGCCCGTCGATCGCCGGTCTCGCCGGCCGGCCGCCGGTGTTGATGAAGATCCGCTTGGCCTGCAGCACTCTCTCGTCACCGCCCTCGCCCACCACCGCCACTTCGTGCGGCCCGGTGAAGCGCGCCTCGCCGAAGATCAGCTCGATGCCGTCGGTCTTCTCCAGGCGCTTGCGCGAGCCGTTGCGGAAGTCCTCGACGATCCGCTGCTTGCGCGCCTGCACGGCGGGAAGGTCGACGGCGACCTCGTCGACGCGCACGCCGTAGTCGCCGGCGCGCCGCGCCAGCCAGGCGACCCGGGCGCTGGCGACCATCGCCTTGGTCGGCGTGCAGCCGACGTTGATGCAGGTGCCGCCGACGTGGCCACGCTCGATCAGCGCCGTTCGCTGCCCGGCGGCCGCAAACGCCCGCGCCAGCGGCTTGCCGGCCTGCCCCGTGCCGATGATCAGGTTCTCGTACCGTTTTTGCCCACTGCTCAAGGTTCCGCCCCGGTCCAATAGAAGATCGTCCAATGTCGCGACCCGGGCGAGATCCGACGGGCTTCGACCGGCGAGCGCAACGCGTCGACGAACGCGAACACCTCCTGGGCGCTCGGACAAGGCTGGAATATCCGCGGGTTGGTTCCGATTCTCACCACGGCGGCCAGGACCAGCTCGCTCAGCGCCATCTCTCGCGGATTCGATCGCAGACGCTCGGGCTCGCGACGGCACACCTGGTGATGGGCGGTGCTCTGTACCATGGCGACTCCGGCTCGGCGCGATTGCGGAAGGCTACCGGATTCGCCAGCCGTTCACCGGCCCGGCGTGGAAGAACGCCTCCGGGGTCATGACGCCGTCGCGCTTGAAGACTTTGCCGTCTTTCATGACGAACTGGACGTCGCGCAGGGCGTCGATGTCCTGCAGGGGGTTGCCGGGGACGGCGATGATGTCGGCGATGTAGCCCTCCTGGACGGGGCCGCGCTCCTCGTAGGTCTCGGCGCACTTGTAGCCGTTGATCGTCATGATCTTGAGGATCTCGGCGTCGGGGATGCCGGCCGCCTGCCAGGTCTTGATGAAGTCGATGACCAGCTCGCCGCGGTTCATGCCGGGGATGTAGTAGTCGGCGTCGGTCGAGAAGGTCAGGTTGACGCCGTTGTCGTAGGCGTTGCGCAGGCGCGCGACGCGGCGGTCGAAGGCGCCCTGGCTGGTGCCGCTCCACTCGGCCATCGGCGTCTCGGTGCCGGCCCGCCAGATGCCCTTCTCGGCCATCATCTTGTGGAGCTCGTCGTCGAGCGGGCCCTCGTGGGCCAGCGACCAGAGGCCGGCCTCGATGGCGCGGCGCGCCCCCTCGCGGGTCTGAATGTGGCCCTCGACCTTCATGCCGGCCTTGGCCGCCTCGGAGACGAACAGCTCCATCTCCTCGACGGTGTAGCCGTAGGGCTTGCAGTCGACGCAGATCTTGATGACCTGGGCGCCGAACAGGATGTTCTGGCGCACCGCCTTGACGATCTCGTCGGGGGTGTCGGCGTCGAGGTACTCGGGGTAGACGATCGAGTGGTCGTTGGCCATCTCCGGCGTCGGCCAGAACTGCCCGCCCATGCCGCCGATGATGATCCCCGAGTTGACGATCGTCGGCCCCGGGATCCAGCCTTGCTCGATGGCGACGCGCAGGGCGGTGTCGGCGTAGTTGCCGTTGTTGCCCATGTCGCGGACGATGGTGAAGCCCGACGACAGCATCTGCATGCCGTTGGAGGCCGCCTGGATGGCGCGCAGCGGCGTCGAGTCGAGCACGTAGGTGAAGTAGTAGACGTTGCTCTCCGGCTCCTGCTTGTAGGTCAGCGCCAGGTGGTTGTGGGTATCGACCAGGCCGCCGAGCACCGACATGCCGGACAGGTCGATGACCTCGGTGCCGGCGGGGTACGTCATGGCGGCGGTGTCGCCGATGGAGGTGATGCGGCCGTCCTCGACGAGGATCGTCTGGTTGGTCGCGGCGGTGCCGGCCTCGGGGTCGATAAGCCGGCCGGCGTGGATGGCGATGACGCCCGAGGGCTGCTGCCACGCGATCGCCGGGGCTGCCGCGATCGCCGCGAAGGCGGCCAGGAGCATCGTGATCGTGAACCGTGAACGTGCCGGCTTCTTGCGGAGATTCGACATCAGTTGCCTCCCGTTGTCTCCCTTGGTGCCGATCGTCGCGGCGTCGACCGCAACGCGCGCGCATCGTACAACGCGCCGGACGGGCCTTGCACCCGCCTCATGGATCACGTCCAGCGGCGCGTGATAGCTCTGACCTTGCCGTCTCGAGGTCCCTGGCGAAGCTTTCTGCTTCGGTCTCCGATAAGCGGGGCAGCGAAGCGAGGATCGCAGGGAGTTCCCCGAGCCGCTTGCCCACCGGCGCGAGGACTCGTGCTTTACCTCCCTTGCGGCTCATCGGGCCTCAACGTTCGAACAGGGCGCGGAAGGTCCCCGGCGCGAAGGGGCTTGGCTGCGGCGTTGCAGGAATCGCCCCGACAGCCGCGACCACCAGCAGCTCCGGGCGGTAGTGGCGGCGGGCGACGTCGTTGATCTGCTCGAGGGTGATGGCGAGCGCCTGTTGCGAGGCCCGGCGGCCGAAGCCGTCGCCGCCGGGAGTACGGTCGTCGAGCAGCGCGGCGGCGAGCGTCGCGGCGTCGGAGTCCTCGCCGGGCCCGTACAGCAGGGTCCTTCCCGAGGTGAACGCCTGCGCCTCGCGCAGCTCCCACTCCTCGACGCCGTTCTCGCCGACGCCGGTGATCACCTCGCGGATCGCCTGCAACGTCGCCGCCAGGTTGGCGGTGTCGCATTCGGTGGTGAAGAGGATGTGCCCGCCGGCGGCCCCGAAGACGGTCTCGGCCGCCGACGAGTAGGTGAGCCCGCTCTTGGTGAGCGCCCAGCCGAGCCGGCCGCCGTAATAGGGGACGCCGACGATGTAATTGAGCAGCTCGAGGGCCCGGCGGTCGGGATGGTCGCGCCCGACGCCTGGCAGACCGGCGACGACGGCGACCTGGATGGCGTCGGGCACGGCGATGCGATCCTCGGGCGCCGGGCCGCGCTGCGCGGCAGGCGAGCCGCCGACCGCGGTCGATGGCGGACGGGGCGTGGGCGATCGCAGGGCGGCGAAGCCGTCGGTCGCGACCTCCAGAAGCGCGGAGGGATCATCAGGCCCGACGATGGCCACCGTCACGGGGGTGGTTGCGGAGGCGGCTTCCTCGAGATCGTCCACGGTGATGGCAGCGAGCGAAGCCGGCGTCCCGAGGTCGTCGAGCCTTCGCCAAGGCGCCACGGCCGCGACGACGCGGCCGCGGGCCTGCTCGCCCGTTCCCGGCGGGCGGCGCTCGATCTCGGCGACCAGCCGGGAGCGCTCTGACTCGATACGCTCATCGTCGAACGAGGGCGCGCCGAGGACCGCCGCCATGGCCTCGACCGCCGCGACCATGCTCGCCGGCACGAAGCGCAAGGTGATGTCGAAGTATTCATCGTTGGCGACGGTTGCCGTCACCGCGCGCGGGTCATAGGGCGCCAGTCGCGGATCGCCGGCGATCAGCCGCGCCAGCAGCGCCGTGCGGCCTTGCTTGCCGGCGGGGTCGCCGGGCGGCGTTCGGGCACGGACCTGCAGGGGCCCCGGCCGCTTCGCCGCCGCGAGCGGCGGCAAGCACGATGCCGTTCGCCAGCGTTCGCTCGTCGATTGGAATCGCCAGCGGCGGCAGCGGCTCCAGCGCGCGCCCCGGCACCGGGGTCGGCGTGCGGCGGCGGGCCGGTGGCGTCGTCATCGGCGGCACGGCCAATCGCTCGCCGGCGATCGTCCGTCCGTCCGACCACTGCGGCGCGAAATCATCGGGGCCGGCGACCAGCAGGCCGGCCGTTCGTTGCGAGCGGCGCAGCCAGCGTCGCACGTAGCCGCGGACGTCATCGGCGGTCACGCCGGCCTCGAGCTCGCGGATCTCCGCCAGCCGCCGGGGATCGACCTCCCAGGGGAACACCTCGCGCCGGTCGAGCTGGCGGGCCAGCGCCGTGAGCCCGGGGAAGGCGCGAGGCGGCACGGGGGAATCCGCGGCGGCCGCCGATTCCTCAACGGCGGGACCATCGCCGGATCGCGCCGCAGCCGCGCGAGCAGCGCTCAGCTCCTCCTCGGTGGGGCCGTTGCGACCCAGCCGATCGATTTCGCCACGGATCGTCTCCGCGAGGCGCTCGAGATCGACATCGGTGCCGGCGCGCCCGCTGATGCGATAGACGAACGGGTAGGGCGTTGCCTGGTGGCTGGTGACAATCTCGCCGCCACCGGCCGCCGCGAAGGCGGCTTGCAGCCGCCCCGCCAGGATCCGATCCACGACCACCAGCGGCGGATAGTCGGGGCTCGCCGCCGCCGGGGCGCGGTAGACGATCTCCAGCCGCTGCTCGTCGACGGGGTACGAGAGCGCGATGCGCTTCTCGGCCCGTTGCGGGGGCTCGACGATGGGCACCTCGCCGCTGCGCGGGGCGGGGGCGAGCGGTCCGAAGTGCTTCTCCACAAGGCGCCGGACGTCGTCGACGGCGACGTCGCCGACGATCACCAGCACCGCGTTGTTCGGCCCGTAGTAGCTCCGATAGAAGTCGAAGGCCGCGTCGCGGGCCAGGTCGAGGTTGTCGCGGGCCCAGGTGTTGCTGCTGTAGCGATAGGGGTGGACCTCGAACGAGGCCAGCATGACGGCGTCGCGGAGCGCGTCGACCGGCCCGCTGTCCGAAAATCCGTTCGCTTCGGTGACCACGTTGTTGCGCTCGCGCTCGAACTCGACCGGATCGAACAGCGCCCGCCCCATCCGCTCCGCGGTGATCCGCAGCGCCTCCTCGAGCGCCCAGGCGGGAACGGTCTCGCCGTAGCTGGTCGCGGTCGATCCGGTGCCCCCGGTCCAGCGGCCGCCGATGCGATCGACGAAGCCGTAGATGTCCTCGTTGCCGACGTTCTCGGTCGCCCGGTACACCATGTGCTCGACGTAGTGCGCCGTGCCGGTAAGGCCGGGACCCTCGTTGATAGAACCGACGCGGTAGGAGACCTGCACGAGCGCGACCGGCCGGCGGTGGTCCTCCTGGACCCAGACCCGCAGCCCGTTGGCGAGCTCGAAGCGCACGGGCTCGCCGTCTTGCGTCGAGGTTGCGGGCCCCGATGAGCCGGCGACGAGCAGCGGGAAGAGGCCGGCCAGCCCGAGCAGCAGCAACCGCTTCATCGAGGCCTCGCCGTCGTCGGGATCGAGCTCCAGCGCCCGCTCGTCGGCCAGCGCCGCCGACTCCATGTCGATCGATGTCGCTACTGGCCGCCGACGGGCCGCGGCCGGTCGCGGTACTTCTCCCACAGATCGGTGTGCTTGCTGGACAGATCGACGGGGCGGCCGTCGATCCACTCCTGCAGCACGTTGGTGCGGATCTCCAGGATGTCGCCGTCGGTCAGCACCAGGCTGGCGCTCTTGCCGACCTCGATCGAGCCGAGGGCGTTGTCGACGCCGAGGATCTGCGCCGGATACAGCGTCACCGACTTCAGCGCTTCCTCGCGCGGCAGGCCGAACGCCGCCGCCACGCCCGCCTGATAGGGCATGTTGCGCAGGTTCGGTCCGTCGCCGCCGTTGCCGCCGCCGGAGGCGATGGCGAACGTCACGCCCGCTTCGTGAAGCCGGGCGGCGCGGGCGTAGGCGCCGTCATAGGGCTCGTCAGAGCGCATCGGCATCGACAGGATGCTGGTCAGGACGACCGGCACGTTCTGCTCGGCCAGGAAATCGGCCGCCCGCCAGGAATCGCCGGTGTCGACGAGCACGACGCGGAAGCCCTGCTTGGCCCCCCACTCGACCGCCTTGCGGACGGTGGCGACGCCGGTGGTGTGTAGGAAGACCGGCACCTCGCCGTTGATGACCGGGACCATCGCCTCGAGCCGCGGGTCGGTCGGGTAACGGGGGCCACCCGCCGCCTCGGCCTCCTTGGCCTTGGCGTAGGCCCGCACGTCGTCGAGCTTTGCCTCGATGCGGGCCACCTGCTCGTTGGCGCGCTGCTCGGCGTTGCCGCCACCGCCGCCGCCGCCGCGGCCACCGCCGCGGCCGCCGCCGGACCGGTACGACGGGAACGAGATATGCAGCGCCGTCGGCGCCACCGCGGTGAGCTGCTCCCAGGTCCAGCCGTCGAGGCGGAGGAGCGCCGAAGTGCCCATGATCAAGCCGCCGCCGGGCACGGTGACCGCGTGGGTGATGCCGTTGGCGCGGCTCACCGGGATGGTGGTCGACTCCGGGTTGACGGCGACCTCGGCACGGATGTTGGCGTTGAAGTCGCCCATCTCGTTGAGGTCGTTGCCCTCGTCGACGCTGCCGATCTCGGAGAGGCCGAGGGTGCTGTCGGCGGAGATCATCCCCGGGTACAGGTGCCGGCCGGTGGCGTCGATGCGCGACGCCGAGCTCGGGATCTGGGTGCCGGGGCCGCCGACCGCGGTGATCCTGTCGGCCTGCATCACCACGACGCCGTTCTCGATCGTGCCGCCGGTTACCGTGTGCACGGTGGCGCCGACGATGGCCACGATGCCCGGATCGGGCAGCATGCTGCGCTGGTACTGGCGCTCGACGGCGTCGGGGTTGCGGGCGATCGTCGCCGGGGCCGGGGCCGGCGCCGCGCCGCCGCGCCCGCGGCCGCGAGCGCCGCTGACTTCGTCATCGCCGTCGGCGCTCCTGGCCAGCGCCAGCAGCCGGTCGCGCTCCGCCTCGATGTTGGCGCGCATCTGCAGGTCGAGGTCGCGGTCGAACACCTTGCGCCCCTCGATGAAGGTCATCTGCGGCCGCGAGTACACCGACAGCGGGCTGCCGTTCCAGATCACGAAGTCGGCGTCCTTGCCGACCTCGAGCGAGCCGACCCGATCGTCGATGCCGAGCTGGATCGCCGAGTTGATGGTGACGAACTTCAGCGCCTCGTCCTCCGCCAGGCCGCCGTACTTGACCGCCTTGGCGGCCTCGAGGTTCATGCGCCGGGCGAGGTCGCCGTTGTCGCTGTTGAACGAGACCACGACGCCGTCGTCGTGCATGATGGCGCCGTTGTAGGGGATCGCGTCGTAGGCCTCGATCTTGTAGGCCCACCAGTCGGAGAAGGTCGAGGCGCCGGCGCCGTGGGCGGCGATCTCGTGGGCGACCTTGTAGCCTTCGAGCACGTGCTGGAAGGCGCCGATTTGGAAGCCGAACTCGTCGGCGACGCGGATCAGCATCAGGATCTCGTCCTGGCGGTAGGAGTGGGAGTGCACCTTGCGCTCGCCCTCGAGGATCTCGACCAGGGTTTGTAGCTGCAGGTCGGTGCGCGGCGGCACCCGCCGCTCCTGCTCCTCCTCGCTCAGCGAGTTGTACTCCTCCCAGGCGAGCTGGTAGTCCTGCGCCGCGAGGAAGGCCGAGCGGATCGTCTGCTCGACGCCCTGGCGGGTGTTGGGGTAGCGGTTCTGGTTGCGCTTGACGTTCTCGCCGAGCGCGAACTTGATCGTCGGCACGACGTCCTCGATGAGCAGCTCGCCACCCTCGTCGACCCCGTAGCGCAGCTTGATGATCGCCGCCTGGCCGCCGATCGAGTTGGCCGAGCCGTGCAGTACCTGGGCGGCGGTGAGGCCGCCGGCGAGCTGCCGGTAGAGGGTCAGGTCGTCGGGGTTGAGCACGTCCTCGATGCTGACCTCGGCGGTGACGCTGTTGCTGCCCTCGTTGATGGCGTCGGCGGCGGTGTGGCTGTGGGCGTCGATGAGGCCGGGCGTTACCTCCATGCCGCTCGCGTCGATGACCATGGCGCCGGCCGGCGCCGACAGGCCGCTGCCGATCTCGGCGATCTCGCCGTCGCGCACCAGCATGTCGGCGTTCTCGAGGATTCCGTCGGGGCCCTGGGTCCAGATCCGTGCGTTCTGCACCAGGATGACGCCGGGGTTCTCGGCGGTGTACCAGGTCAGCTCGGTGACCGGCCGCTGCTGGGCGAGCGCCAGCGGCGCGACCAGCAGTAGCAGGGCGGCGAGCGCCCCGGCGCCTCTCCTGTTCTTCGTGATCGTCGCTCTCATCGTTCCCCTCCGGTTTGAATCAGCAAAAAAGCAGCGCATCATCGAGGGCCGAAAACGTCATCGTCGCCGAGATCATCGCGCGCTGAAGACGTCGCCGCCGGCGATCCGCCAGGTCGCGCGCTGCGAGAAGTCGCCGTTTCCCATGGTCACGCTCCACGCGCCGCGCGGATCCGCCGAGCCGTCCTCGCCGGTGCCGCCGCGGCCGCCACGGCCCGCCGCCGGGGCCTCGACCTGGTGGTCGATGCCGTCGATGAACACGTGGCGAACCTCGGTGCCTTCGGCGAACGGCGGGCCGGTGGCCACCACGAGGTTGGCGATCTTGCCCGGCTCGAGGGTGCCGACGATCGCCGCGACGCCGAACAGCCGCGCCGGGACCGTGGTCACCGCCGCCAGCGCCGCCTCCTCGGAGAGCCCGGCCTCGATCGCCTTGCGGACGTTGGCGGCGAAGTCGGCCGGCTCGATGCCGTCGGCGGTGAAGGCGAAGGCGAGGCCGGCGGCCTCGAGGGCCGCGGCGTTGCCCGCCGCCTCCTCCCAGCGCTGCAGATCGGAGAGGCTGACGTCGAGGTTGGCGTCGGCGTCTTCGCTCACCGTGGGCGCGTCCGGGTACTCGACGGGGATGATCAGGCCGGGGCTCGAGCTCGCCAGCGTCTCGACCATCTCGTACTCGTTGCCGTTGCCGCGGATGATCGCGGCGAGGCCGAACTCCTGGGAGATCGCCAGCGCCCGCTTGGCGTTGCGGGTGTTGTTGGCGTCGAAGATCACCGGCTGCTCGCCGCGCAGCAGCGGCTGCAGCGCCGCGTAGGCGGGGTTGGCATCGGGCCGCGGAATGCCGGTCGGATCGTTGCTGTAGCTGTTCTCCCAGGTGGCCTGGCGCTGGGTGTCGAGCAGCACCTGGCGGATCAGCGAGATCACGCCCATCAGCGACGACGGGTAGCCGCGGCCGAAGCCGCCGCTGGAGAAGCCCACCACCTGGGCGACGTCCTCGCGCACCACGATGTCGGCGGGGTCGGCTTGGCGCAGGGCGATCAGCACGCTCTTGCCCCGGTAGATGCCGTCCTGCGGAACCACCAGCGCGGCGGTGAATCCGGCGTTGCGGAAGCCGGCTATCTGCTCGTCCTCGCCGTTGATGTGGTCGGCCTGGTCGAAGGAGGGGCGCACCTGCTGGTTGACCCCCGGTGCCCCGAGCTCGAGCATCTGCAGGGCCTGCTGGCCGCCGCCGCGGCCGCCGCGGCCGCCACCGCGGCCCGGCGCCTCGCCGGTCTCCGTCGCCTCGGGCTCGATGGCGACCTCGGAGAAGCCGTCGATCCAGCCGGCAAAGACCGTCATGCCGCTGCCGTCGATCAGCCGCGCGTCGGGCGGCGCGGTGACGCCGGAGCCGACCGCCTCGATCAGCCCGTCGCGGATGACGACGGTGGCGTTCTCGACCGTGTTGCCGGGCGCCGTGATGACGGTGGCCCCGGTGATCGCGTACGCGGCGCGCGCTTGCGGCGTCGCCCCGGCGGAGGGCGCCACGGGGGCGACGGCGGCGGCGAGGGCCACCGCCAGCACCGCCGCGCGTCCGGCCTGGCGGCGCCACCCGCCGCCGCGGCGCGGGGCCTGCGAGGACATCCAACGGAGTCGTTTCATCGACAGCTCTCCCGGCGTTTCTCGTCTGCCGCTCCTCCCGGGATGGTCCGGGGGGAGCGGTTCGGAACGCAACTTCGATGAGGTTGAGGACAACCGCGGTATGGGGTCGGTTCCCCGGCTTGCCGCGGATCGCCGGCCGGATGCGAAGAATGAAGCGTAAACGGACCCGCAGGTCAAGGTTCGTGGGGCTTCGTTGGCCCGTCCCTCTTGACGCAACCTGGTGAACGCTGGTACCAAGGCGCGGCCGAAAGGGGGTTCGCGTGGGACAGGTGGAGCCGGGGCCGCAGGACGTTGCCGGGGAGCGTCCGGCGCTGGTGCGGGCGATGGGACGGTGGGACCTCACCGCCGTCGGCGTCAACCAGGTGATCGGCAGCGGCATCTACGTGCTGCCGGCGACCGTCGCCGCCCTGGTGAGCGTCTCGTCGAGCCCCTTGCCGTACGTCGCCGCCGGCATCGCCAACGCGCTGATCGTCCTGTGCTTCGCCGAAGCGGGGACCCGCTTCCGCGACGCCGGCGGCCCCTATGTCTACGCCAAGACGGCCTTCGGGCCCTTCGTGGGCTTCGAGGTCGCCTGGATGATGTGGGTGACGCGGGTGGCCTCGCAGGCGGCGCTCGCCAACGCCCTCGCGCTGTACACCGGCCGCTTCTGGGCCGCCGCCAACGAGCCGTGGGGCGCCGGTCTCGTGGTAACGCTGACGATCGGCATCCTGGCGGCGATCAACCTCGCCGGCGTGCGCTACGGCTCGCTGGCGATCAACGTATTCACCGTCGCCAAGCTCGTGCCGCTGCTGCTGTTCATGGTGATCGGCCTGTTCTACATCGACGTGGGCAGCTTCGAAGGCCTGCTCGACGTGCAGTTCGGCGGCTTCGGCCAGGCCGTGCTCTTGTTGATGTTCGCCTTCGGCGGTTACGAGCTGATCACCATCCCGGCGAGCGAGGCGCGCTCGCCGCGA
Source organism: Acidobacteriota bacterium (assembly GCA_036398215.1). Taxonomy (GTDB): domain Bacteria; phylum Acidobacteriota; class UBA890; order UBA890; family UBA890; genus DASWHK01. The sequence continues at coordinate 11,745 of DASWHK010000201.1, forward strand.
CGTGACGCCCCGTACGCCCTGCTGATGACGATCGGCATCGTCTGCGCGATCTACTTCCTGGTCCAGCTCGTCGCCGCCGGCACGCTCCCCGGCCTCGAGACCTCCACCACGCCGCTGGCCGACGCCGCCGCGGTCTTCCTCGGCGCCACGGCCGGCATCCTGGTCGCCATCGGCGGGCTGATCTCGATCGCCGGCAGCAACGCCGGCACCATGCTGGCCGGGCCGCGGATCACCTACGCGCTGGGCGAGAAGGGGCAGCTCCCCGCCTTCTTCGCCCACGTGCACGGCCGCTTCCGGACGCCGGACGCCTCGATCCTGATCTATGCGGCCGTCTCTCTGGCGCTGGCGCTCTCGGGCACCTTCGCCCAGCTCGCCGCGGCCAGCGCCGTCGCCCGCATCGTCTTCTACATGGCGACCTGCGCCGCCGTCCCCGTCCTGCGCCGCCGCGTCGAGGCGCCCCCCGGCGCCTTCACGCTGCCCGGCGGCCCGTTCTTCCCGGGCCTGGCGCTGCTCGTGTGCGTCGCCATCCTGGCCGGCGCCGACATGACCTCGCTGATCGGCGGCGGCCTGGCGCTGATCGCCGGCGCGGTGCTGTACGCGGCCACGAAGCAGGGGATGAATAGCAGCGGCCGCTAGGTGATCCGCCGGATATCTGCTAGGGAACGAGCTCATCCGCCCATAGGCGTTCGGCAAAGAGGCGGGCGGGCAGGATGTCAATCCCGTCTTCGGTGCGGCGGGGCCGTGGATCGAGGGTCACCGCGACCCGGGCCTGCAGCTCGGGATGATCGACCTGGAGCTCGCGGAGCCCGCGAAGGTGGTCGGCGCGCGCCCGGGCCGTGGCTTTCGCTTCGATCGCGATTCGCGCGTCATCGACAACGAAATCGACCTCGATGCCGCTGGCAAGCCGCCAGTAGGACAGGTCGAAGCGGTAGCCGCGGTAGGCTCGGTACGCCGACAGCTCGTGAAAGACCCAGTTTTCGAACGCGGCTCCGAAGAGCTCGCTTCCCGGCTCGAGCGGGCCTCGCTTGGCGAGATGGTTCACGACGGCGACGTCCGCGAAATAAAACTTCGGCGCGCGGATTACGCGTCGTTTGGGGCGCCGCTTGTACGCGGGCAGGAAGCGTCCGAGCAGCGTGTCGACGAGAATCTGGAAGTACGCCTTCACCGTGTAGGGTGAAACCCCGCAGTCGCGCGCAATCGTCGAGTAGTTGACGAGCTGCCCATCCGCCAGGGCCGCCGCCTGCATGAAATCCGCGAACGCAGGAAGGTTCCGCGTCAGGCCCTCGGCGAAGATCTCCTCCTTCAAGTAGTCGTCGACGTATGCGCGGATCCTGCCGCGGGGCGCGTCGTTCAGGTAGTGGCGGGGCAGATACCCGTGGTTCAGGGCGCGCCCGAGGTCGAACCGCGAGCCGAGCTCTGCCGATACGAGGCCGAAGAGCTCATGGCGGAGCGCCCGCCCGCCAAGGAGATTCGCCTGCCCGCGGCGCACCTTGCGAGCGCTCGATCCGCAGAGCGCGAAGACGATCCCGCGATTTTCGATCAGCCAGTGAACCTCGTCGAGCAGGGCGGGGACCTTCTGAACCTCGTCGATGACCACGAGGGGCTCGTGCGAACCTTCCATTTCCTCTCGGAGAAGGCCGGGATCTCGAGCGAAGCGGGCGAACTCCCTCGAGGACAGGAGGTCGATCCGCGGCGCCTCCGGATACGTGTGCCGTAGCAGGGTGCTCTTGCCGGTCTGGCGTGGACCCCAGAGGAAGAAAGAGGTGTTCGGGCGGGTGGGAAGCCGCAACGCACGCTCGAGGAACATACTCGAATTATCATGATAAACTAAGTCGGAGTCAAGAGTTGTCCCCGTCGGCAGCGGCCCTTACGGGGGACACGGGGTCGATCGCGAGCTCAGGGAGGCGGTGGACGAGGCCCTGCGCATGCTGGCGAGTGGGCAGTAGCAGTACGGCGTCGGGGGCAACGGGCAGGTCGGGGAAATAGATCGAATTGGTTGGCTCGCCAACATTCGTGACTCCGCAAAGCTTTGCTTAACGACTCCCCCGCTCCGTAACATTTTTGTAGATCAAAAAAAAAGTTGTGCAGGCCCTCCGGCCTGCTCGAGACGAGGGAGGACATGCGATGCGGCGGGTTTATTTGTTGGTGACGGTCGCGGTTTCGTTGGCGGCACTCGCGGTGGGGATGGTCGGACTGCTGGCCGCGGCGCCTGATCCCGAGGTAGCGACGCGGGGGAATGAACAGCAAGGCGACGTTCTTCGCGGGGTTGAAAACGGGCGTGAGATCTTCCGCTACGACACCTTCGGCGACGAACAGCTCTGGACCGATGTCCTGCGGCTGCACGAGGTGATCGCGACCGTCGACCCGGCAACCGCGCTGGCCGTTGGCCTGAAGGTCGATGCGGAAGCGCTACCAGCGGAGGTGGTCGCCGCGGTGGACGCGGGGCAGATCGATCTGACCGACCCGGCCGTCACGCTCGAGTTGCTCCGTTTGAATGCGGTCGTCGGCGTGATCGGCCAGGTGAGCGATACAGGCGAGCTGGCCAGTATCGGCACCACCTGCGCGCTGTGCCACTCGTCGGTTGACGATTCGGTCGCCCCAGGCATCGGCAGGCGCCTGGACGGATGGGCGAATACCGACCTGAATGTGGGCGCGATCGTGGCCCTCTCGCCCGCACTCGATGACGCCACCCGAGCCGAGTTCAATGCGTGGGGACCCGGTAAGTACGATCCTCGGCACCACGGGTTCAACGGCACCAGCATCATGCCGTTGAACACGCCGTCGATCCCGGTCGTCATCCCGCCGATCTACGGCCTGCTCGGTGTCGACTTCGAGACGTTCACCGGTGATGGACCGATCTCGTACTGGAACAGCTACGTCGGCGTATCGCAGATGGGCGGACAGGGCAGCTTCGAGGACCCGCGCATCGACCTGTCGATCGTCCAGACTCCGGATCTCGTCACACCGAAGTTGCAGGCGCTTCTCGACTACCAGCTGAGCCTGCAGCCCCCCCGAGCACCGATGGGGAGCTTTGATCCGGTGTCCGCTGCGCGAGGCGGAAGTGTGTTTCGCAACGAGGCAGGGTGCATCACGTGCCACCAGCTACCCAATTACACAGACGTGCGCAGCGGGCCGAGCGGCGAGCCTTTCCTGCACTCTCCTGCGGAGGTCGGCGCCGACCCCGCGTACGCGGCCCGCTCGGCCACCGGCTTGTATCGCACCACGCCCCTGCGCGCCCTATGGCAGCACGCGCCGTACTTCCATGACGGGAGCGCGCTCGACCTGCCGGCGGTCGTCGACCACTACAACCAGCACTTCGGGCTGAACCTGACCGACGCGCAAAAGGCGGACCTGGTGGAATACCTGAAGTTCCTCTGAGTCGCATTCGTCATCATCGGTGCCTGACTCAGCGCCTTGTGGGCCCCTGTGCGCTCGACTCGGCTGACTCCGAACCTGCTGACCCTGATTCACTATCGAGGCCGAGAAACAGAGCAAGCCCTTCGTCGATCGCTCGGAGCTGGTCAGGCGCCACTGGCCCGAATGCGCGCCTGATGCGACGCTTGTCGACAGACCGAACCTGGTCGACAAGAGCGTATGACCGCTTTTTCAGGCCACTTTCGCCCGGGCTCAAGGCTGGATATAGGGCCCCCTCGCCCGCTGTGCCGGTGACCGGAACGATCCCGATGAGCGGGAAACGCTGGTCGGCCACGACGTCTGGATCGCTCACCACGACGCAGGGGTGCACGCCACGCTGCTCGTGTCCGACGGTCGGATCGAGACCGAGAACCACGATCGTGCCGCGTTCGAGCGTCACTCTTCGCCTTCCACCCAGCCCTGGTCCGGAATCCAGCGCACCTCGGTTCCCGCCTCCAGGTCGACGAGGTCCGCGACGTCCTCCTCGGGGAGGCCGTCTGCCCAGGCGGTGAACGCCTCTTCGGCGAGCTCGGAGGTCTCCGGGTGCGGCGATCGAAGGGAGCGCTCCAGTGCGTCGCGCCGCCGCCGGCGTAGCTCCCGTCGAACGCCCTCGAGTACGAACCTGCTGCGGTTCTTCTCGAGCCGGTCAATCTCTTCCACCAGCTTGGCCGGAAGCGTGACGGTAACTCGTGCGGTTGTGCCCATGTGCTCATACACCTCCAGTGGCATCATATTCTGAGTATGATCATACTCCGGTCGGAC
>DASWHK010000202.1:0-6576 GCA_036398215.1 Acidobacteriota bacterium
AGGCCATCAGATAGCCGTAGGCCCAGTTCAGCTCCGGCATGTTCCACGGCGAGACCTCGGGGTTGAAGTTCATCCCGTAGACGCCGGCGATGAACGTCAACGGGATGAACAGCGTCGCGAAGACGGTCAGGAACTTCATGATGTCGTTGAGCCGGTTGCCGAGGCTGGAGTGGTAGAGGTCCATCAGGCTCGAGGCGATCTCCCGGTAGTTCTGCAGCAGGTCGATGATCTGCACCGAGTGGTCGTAGCAGTCGCGCATGTACAGCTTGGTCGCGTCGGACAGAAAGTCCGAATCCCGGCGCTGCAGCTTGTCCATCGCCTCGCGGTGCGGCCAGGCGATGCGCAGCATCGAAAGGATGTCGTGCTTGATCGACTGCACCGCGTGCGCCGTCGCCTTGCCGGGCGACTCCATGACGCGATCCTCGAGGTCGGCGAGGGCGTCGTCGATGCGCTCGAGGAGGGGGAAGGCGCTGTCGGTGAGCGCGTCGAGGAGCGCGTAGGCGAGGTAGTCGGCGCCGCCGCCGCGGATCCTGACCCGACCGTTGCGGATGCGCTCGCGGACGGGATCGAAGCAATCACCGACACGTTCCTGAAAGGTCAGCACGTAGTTGTCGCCCAGAAAGAAGCTGACCTGCTCGAACGTGGCGAGCCTGGTGTGGCCGTGGCCGCCGGCGCTGCCGACCGCGCCTCCCTCCGCCGGCGACGCGACGTGCACCATGTGGGCGACGATGAACAGCTCGTTGGGGTACTCCTCCGCCTTGGCGCGCTGGTGGGTGTTGACGACGTCCTCGAGGGCCAACGGGTGCAGCTTGAAGACCTCGCCGATCGCGGCGAGCGCTGCGGTGTCGGCGAAGCCGTCGACGTCGACCCAGGTGACCGCGTGGCGGCCGCGAATCTCGGCAATCTGCTCGGGGGACTCCAGCGCGCGCTCGACCAACGAATCCGGACCGTAGGCAATCACACGAATCCGGGTGGACTCGGCATCGGGATGGGCACGTATCGTCCCCGGCGACGAGCCCATCGAGGATCGCCGCCGCATCGCCATCCGCACTCGCCGCCGCCCACGCTTCGGCCCCCCCGGAGCCCCTGCAGCTTCACTCATGGCCGCAATGGAACGCCAATCCCGGCTCCCGATCAACCCGGCCGGCCCTCCTGATCGAGGACTGCTAAGATCGAGCACCGACCAGGGAGGCACGCGTGATCCATTTCCCGATCCTCCGGTGGGGCGAGCCCTACCGGAGCCTCGAGACCGAAAAAGTCGTCCACTTCGCCACCGGCGAGGAGATCGCGGAGGTCGGCCAGGCCAATGGCGGCCTCGTCGAGCGCGACCTGCGCAAGGCGCAGAAGGCCCGCGACGCGCTGCGCGAGGTCCCGATCCCCGAGCTGATCGGGATGGTGCAGGAGGCCGGCAAGCTGTTCATGGAGGCCGATCTGCCGCTCGGCGACGGCACCCAGCGCCCGGATGACTTCGTCGTCCAGCAGTCGGCGACCACCGGCCTGCCCGAGCACATGTGCCGGGCCAACATGGAGAAGCTCAAGTTCGTCCTCGATCAGATGGGCGCCATCCTCGCGGCGCTGACCCGCGGCCTGCCCTACGACCTGCTGGCGGAGGGCTACGGCGAGGAGGACGGCCTGATGCGCAGCTACCAGGCGATCACGCCGGTGCTCGGCATGGTGCTGCCGTCGAACTCGCCGGGCGTCCACAGCCTGTGGCTTCCGGTGGTCCCGCTGCAGATCGGCCTGGTGCTCAAGCCCGGCCCGCAGGAGCCCTGGACGCCGTGGCGTATGGCGCAGGCCTTCTTCGAGGCCGGCGTCCCGCGCCCGGCCATCGCCGTGTATCCGGGCGGCGGCGACATCGGCGCGGCGGTGCTCAAGGCCTGCCCGCGCAGCCTGATCTTTGGCGGCCTGCCGACCGTCGAGCAGTACAAGGCCGACCCATCCGTGCAGGTGCACGGGCCGGGCTTCAGCAAGATCCTCTTCGGCGACGACGCCGTCGACGACTGGGAGCGGCACCTCGACCTGATGGTCGACTCGGTGCTGGTCAACAGCGGCCGCTCCTGCATCAACTGCTCGGGGATCTGGGCGTCGCGCCACGGCGCCGAGATCGCCGAGGCGCTCGCCGAGCGGCTGGGCCCAATCGCGCCGCTGCCCCCCGACGACCCCGAGGCGTCGCTGGCGGCGTTCACCGTGCCGGGCCAGGCGGAGGCGATCTCGGCCGACATCGACGCCGCGGCCGCCGCCGGCGGAGTCACCGAGGTGACCGCCCGCCACCGCGACGGCGACCGTCTGGTGCAGCAGGAGCGCTGCGACTACCTGCGCCCCACCGTCCTGCACTGCGCCTCGCCCGGCGCCGCGGCGGCCTCCAAGGAATACATGTTCCCGTTCGTGACCGTCGTCGACTGCCCGCAGGACGCGATGATCGGCGCCATCGGCTCGACGCTGGTCGCCAGCGGCATCACCGAGGACGCAGCCTTCCGCCGCGCGCTGCTGGACGCCACCAACATCGACCGCCTGAACCTCGGGCCGGTGCCGACCATCCGCCTCAACTGGCTGCAGCCCCACGAGGGCAACATCGTCGACTTCCTATACCGCGCCCGCGCCTTTCAGATGGCTTGACAGAGGTGGCCGGATGAGTGAATCGCCGCCGCTGGACATCCCCGCCGAGGTCGTCGCCGCCGAGCAGCGCATCCACGCCCACGTCCGCCAGACGCCGCGCGAGCGCAGCCGCTGGCTCTCGCGGCTCGCCGACGCCGACGTCTTCTTGAAGCTCGAGTGCCAGCAGATCACCGGCTCCTTCAAGCTGCGCGGGGCGATGAACAAGGTGCTGTCGCTGAGCGACGAGGAGCGCTCCGCCGGCATCCTGACGGCGTCGTCGGGAAACCACGGCACCGCCGTCGCCTACCTGATGACGCGCTTCGGCATCCCCGGGACGATCTTCCTGCCCGAGTCCGTCGCCACTTCCAAGCTCGAGGCCATCGAGGCCTACGACGCCCACGCCGAGCTCGTCCCCGGCGACGGCATCGAGGCCGAGCGGCGCGCCCGCAAGCTCGCCGGCGAGCGCGGTCAGACCTACGTGTCGCCCTACAACGATCCCCTGATTATCGGCGGCCAGGGCACGGTCGGCCTGGAGCTGCGCCGCCAGCTCGAGCGGATCGACGTGGTGCTGGTGCCGGTGGGCGGCGGCGGCCTGGCGTCGGGGATCGCCGGCTACCTCAAGTCGGTCGATCCGAAGGTAACGATCATCGGTTGCCAACCCGAGAACTCGCGCGTCATGTACGAGTCGGTGAAGGCGGGCTGCGTCCTCGACCTCGAGTCGCAGCCGACGCTCGCCGACGGCACCGCCGGCGGCATCGACCACGACTCGATCACCTTCGAGCTCTGCCGCGACCTGATCGACGAGTGGGTGCTGCTCACCGAAGAAGAGATCGGCGCCGCCATCGTCGCCACTGCCGACAAGCAGCACCTGCTGATCGAGGGCGCCGCGGCCATGCCCATCGCCGCCCTCCTGCGCGACCCGCAGCGCTTCACCGGCCAGACCGTCGTCCTGGTGGTCACCGGCTCGAAGCTCAGCCTGAAGACCCTGCACAAGCTGCTCCACTGACCCGCTTCACCTCAGCGCGATTCCGAGGGGCCGAGCGAAGCCAGCAGCCGCCGCACCGCGGCCGCGGGGACGCCGAGGTTGGAGCCGGCGAATCGCGACAGCACCGCCGAGTTGACCGCCAGCACCTTGCCGTCGAGGCCCAGCACCGGACCGCCGCTGCCGCCGCGCGTGGTTCCGGCGTCGTAGACGATCATCGCGTCGGTGACCTGCCCGATGATCCCCTGGGTCGAGAGCGGCCGGATGTAGCCGCCGACGGCCAGCGCCCGGCCGACATCCCAGAACGACACCGGCCCGCTGGCCAGCAGCCCCTCGGCGAAGTTCGGATCGGCGCGGGCCAGCAGCGCCTCGACGCCGGCGGGATAGCCCATCACCACGACCTCGTCGCCGGGATGCGGGACCTCGTCGCTGATCTCCAGCGCCGGCGGCAGCGCCGTAGGGGTCACGAAGCGCAGCACGGCGAGGTCGGCGCCGTCGCCGGTGGCGACGATCTCGAGGTCGATCGGTTCTTCGAGCCCGGGGAGGAAGCCGACGAGGCGCCGGCGGTCGGCTGCGAAGCCGGCCCGCAGCGTGAACTGGGCGTTCTCCTCGAACTCCCACGGCTCCGCCACGTGGTGATTGGTCATCATGAGACCGTCGCCGGAGACGACGAACCCCGTGCCGGTGTAGAGGATCTGTACGATCGGCCCGTCGCCCCCGGTGGTGACCATCGTCATGCCGTCCGGCAGGCGCAGCGGCCGGCCCCCGCGGCCGTAGAAGTGGCGCAGCGGGCGGCCGCTCTCCGGCTCGACGAAGCCGTAGCTCCCCTGCACGAAGATGATCGACTCGCTGGCCCGGGCGATCACCCGCTCGCGGGCGTCGGCGGCCGCCTCGAGCGTGCGCACCCGCAGCTCGGTCTCGGTCAGCACCTGCTCGAGCTCGCCGCGCGCCACGTCGAAGTCGGCCCGCGAGAAGCTGCGCTGCTCGGCCTCCTCGACGAGGTCCGCCAGCCCCTCGAGGCGCGCCGATTCCTCCCGCAACGCTCGGTTCAGGCGGATGTTGCTGAGCCAAAGCGCCACCGAGCCGGTGGTGAGAATGACAATGACGACGACGAGCTCCGGGCGCAGCGGCCGGTGTTGGAGGCGGGACCTCTCCGGCTGGCTCAACGGGACGGCTTCGCTCGTCTCATCGGTGGATCACCTCCCAGCGCGGGTAGCTGCGCCAGCGGCCGCGGGTGAAGTCGGGGAACTCGACCGGTAGCGAGCCGTTGGCCACCGAGATCTCGGTGAGCTCGCAGACGGCGCTGATCGAGGCGGCCTGGTAGACGTTGGTGTCGGTCGGCAGACCCTCGCGCAGGCACTTGATCAGCCGGTAGTCCTCGACGTAGTCCATGCCGCCGTGGCCGGCGCCCTCGGCCTGCTCCTCGAGCTCCTTGATCAGCGGATGCTGGTACTCCTCGAACATCTCGGCGAGCTCGTAGCGCCGCCCCTCGTACTCGTACCCCGCCTCGTCGATCCAGCGGTGCGAGCGGCCGAAGCCCTCGAAGTAGACCCGGTTCGGATAGCCCTGGAAGATGCCCCGGGTCCCCTGCACCAGGTGGATGCGGCTGTAGGGGCGCGGCAGGTTGGTGTCGTGGCTCAGATAGATCGTGCGGCCGTGCGCCGTCTTGATCAGCGACACGTTGACGTCGCCGAGCGCGTACTGCTCGGCGCGCTTCGGGTCGCCCTCGGGAAAGTTCGCCACCGCGTACTCCTGGAGGCCGCGCGACGGGCTCGACATCGACACCAGGTAATCGAAGCGATCGCCGCGGTCGATGTCCATGCAGTTGGCGATCGGGCCGAGGCCGTGGGTCGGGTAGAGGTTGCCGTTGCGCAGAATCGAGTGCTCGCGCCGCCACAGCCCCTCGTTGCGGTCCTCGAACTTGATCGACCGCAGGTCGTGCAGATAGCCGCACTCGGCGTGCAACAGCTCGCCGAACATCCCCTGGCGCACCATGTTGAAGACAAGCATCTCGGGGCGGTCGTAGTTGCAATTCTCCATCATCACGCAGTGCTTGCCGTGCGCCTCGGCCGCCTCGACCAGCTTCCAGCAGTCCTCGATGGTGTAGGCGGCCGGGATCTCGGTGGCGGCGTGCTTGCCGTTCTCAAGCGCCGCCAGCATCACCGGCACGTGCCACTCCCAGGGCGTCGCCGTGTAGACGAGGTCGAGCTCCTCTTGCTCGCACATGCGCACGAAGTCCCACTCGCCCTCGGAGTACCCGGTCGGCTCGGGAAAGCTCGCCTCCACCGTGGCCCGCTGCCAGCGCGTCACCTTCTCGGGCTCGATGTCGCACACGGCCGCCACCCGACAGCCGGGGATCTGCAGCAGGTTGCGCACGTGACCGCCACCCTGCAGCCCGACGCCGACGTAACCGATCCTGACCTCGTCGATCGGCGGCGCCGCCAGCGGGTGCTGCGGCGCCGGGCCGAGCTCGGGCGCCTGCAGGACCACGCGCCCGGCCTCCGAGCGCCCGGCCGGAAGCCCGATCGAGGCCCCGGCGGGCCCGAGCCGCTCGGCCGCCGCGCCGGCGAGCCCCGGCGCCCCGACCGCGGCCGCCCCCAACCCGGCGGCCCCGAGCTTCATCAGCTCGCGGCGATCCAGCACCGCGCGCGCCTTTCGAAGCGAATAGCCTCCATGTCGTAGATCCCGCCCGTCGTCGCCTTTCATGTGCCCTTCTCCGTCGAGCCGCCCGGTGCTCCCCTTGCAGCTTGTCGGCAATCCACTTCGCGGCGGCTTCGAGTGTATCTCGAACGCGTCGACCTCTCCCGGGGGATGGTCAGCCACCGGGGCAACCGGGCGGCCGTTTTCCGCTCACGCGGCGCCCGGCAGCCCGTGAATCACGGCGCCACCGACCAGCCGGAAGACCCCGGCGCCGGGGGCGCGGCCGAAGCGGCGGCGGAATGTCGCGGCGGCCTCGGCGACGACGTCGTCGACGGCGTTCTCGCGCACCAGGTTGATGG
>DASWHK010000203.1:0-5336 GCA_036398215.1 Acidobacteriota bacterium
GACAGCTTGGTCTCGACCATCAGTTTGTCGGGCCCGAAGGGCTGCACGCGCTGCACCTCGAGGACCTCGCCCTCGTAGCCCTCGAACAGCTGCTTTCCCTTGCGCAGCAACTCCTGGCGGAACAGCGCGACGAACTCCTCGCGCTGGGCCGGCGTCGCGATGGGCCAGCCGCGGCCAAGCGCGAAACGGGCGCCGCCGTAGGTGTCGAAGCCGTCGAGCAGCATGGCGCGGAAGGCGTCGTCCCGCGCCTCCGGCGTCAGGGACGTGTCGCGCAAGACCGCAGCGCCTCGAGCCGCGAAGGTCTCGACGAAACGGCCGACCGATGTGATCACGGCGTCCGCGGGCGCGGCCTCGCTGCCGCCGCCCGCCTGCGACTGCGCGATCGGCGCCTGGGCGGCGGCCAGCAGGGCGGCGGCCAGCGTCAGGAAACGGCACATGGGGCCCGTCCTGACGACGGGCGGCCGGTCGGAAACCTGGGCGGCCGTGACGCGCATCTCGAACGCTCGCACAGAACGAATCGGGCGAAGGCTATCATGGTTGTTTCGCTTGTAAATCGGCTCGAGTCCAAGTCGGCCCGCGCCCGAGCGGCAGGCTGATCAGGCCGGCGGCGAGCGAGAGAGCCGCGGCCAGCAGGAACGCGAGCGCGAGCTCGAAATCGGCGGCGAGCCCGGCCAGCCAGGCGCCGAGCGCGCCCACGCCGTCGAGGAGGGCAAAGGTGAGCCCGAGGGTGGTGGCCTCGCGGTGGCCGGAATAGTCGACCGCCGCCGCCAGGTGGGCCGAGCGGATCGCAGTCAGGCTCATGATGGCCACCGCGAAGCCGGCGAGCGCGACGGCGGTCTGGGCGCCGAATAGCCAGACGGTGAAAGCCGCCAGCGCCGCGGCCAGGTTGCCGATCAGGATCACCGGCTTCCTGCCGACGCGGTCGGATAGGCGGCCCATCGCCGGCTGGACCACCGCGCCGAGGAAGATCATCGCCGAGAAGGCGATGCCGGTTTCCGCCGGCCGGAAGCGGTGGGCGCTCTGCAGATAGAGCGGCATCATGGCGAGGATCGCCATGTTGGCCATGTTGTAGGCGGCGGTCGTCGCGGCGATGCCGAGGCCCGCCGGGCGCCGCCAAGCGCGCAGCAGCGCCGCCAGGTCGGCGGCCGAGAGGCGCGCGCCGCGCGCCTGCGGCACCCGCCGCGAGACGGGGATGAAGGCGACCGCCATGAGGGCGGCCGGCAGGGCGGCGAACAGCAGCGCGCCCCGCCAGTCGAACAGGCCGAGCAGGACGCCCATGGCGAGCGGCGCGGTGACCTCCGCCAGCGTCCCGCCGATGGCGTGGACGCCGAGCGCCTCGGCCCGGCGATCGGGGCGCAGGCGGACCAGAACCCCGGTGGCGATCGGGTGCCACGCGGCATCGCCGAGCCCGGCGACGGCCAGCATCACGGCGACGCTCCAGTAGCCCGGCGCGAGCGCGCTGGCGGCATAGCCGAGCGACACCCAGACGAAGGTGGCGAGCAGCAGCCGGCCATGGACGGCGATGCGGTCGGCAAGGATGCCGGCCGGCAGGTAGGCGAGCGCGGCGCCGGTGCTGTGGATCGCGATCAGCAGGCCCAGCTCGCCCGGCGTCAGGCCCATGGCGACGGCGATGGCCGGGGCGATGATCCACACCGCCCCCGGGCCGCAGTCGTTCGCCCAGTGGCCGAGCGAGAACCAGATGGCGAGCGAGCGTGGGTCGAGGTCTCGGCGCATGACGCGACTGCGGGCTGGGGCCGACCGGGTTGCGGGCCCCGATTGTGGAAGCCGCGGCCGGACGCGGCAAGAGCAGGGGCGCGTTCCGGGTCACGATCCCTCGGCGGCCGCCCGCCGCCGGCGATCGCCCAGGACGTCGGCGGCGCCGGCGCCGATCACCAGAACGGCCCCGAGGATCTCCACCAGGCCGAACGGCTCCTCGGTCAGGACGGCGGCGCTCAGGATGCCGACGATCGCCTCCAGCTGCAGCAGGATGCCGAGGCGCCCAGGGTCGATCCTCTGTGAGCCCCACAGGAGGCCGCACATCACCGGAATCAGGAACGCGACCGCGGTCAGCACGAGCCACGGCAGGACCGCCGCCAGCTCGGACCAGGCCGGCGGCGGGCCGAACGCCTCGACCGGCAGCAGCGCGAGCCCGAGCGCGAAGGCGCCGCCGTAGACGAAGAACGAGAAGAGGTGCTCGAACAGGCCCGTTGCGGTCGATCGGCGTACCCGCATGGTGCCGATGGCCCACAGCACGCCGGACAGCAGGGCCATGACATCCCCCAGGTTCCGCGGCACCGGCACGCCGGTCTTGCCGCCGAGGATGACGAACAGGCCCGCCAGCCCCATGACCAGGGCCAAGGCCCGCTGCCGGGTGAACCGGCGGCCCATGAACGCCAGCTCGAGGAGCGTGCCCCAGACCGGCGTGACGTAGAACAGGATGAGGGAGCGCGCGACTTCCGTCAGCAGCAGACTCTCGGCGTAGAGCGCGAAGGCGCCGCCCACGAGCAGCCCGGTGGCCGCCTCGCCGAGCCCGGTCGGCCGGCCGCGGGCGGCCCGCCAGAGCGCCAGCGGCGCGATGACGGCAGCCGGGGTGACGAACTGGGCGAGGGTCGCCCACCCGGCGGCCAGGCCCATCTGCTCGAAGGCGCGCAGCGGCAGCCAGAACAGCCCCCACATGGAGGCGGCAACGACGACGACGAGGAGCGGCCGGTGTCGCGCATCGATCACGCCGGCGGTCCTCCGGTCGGGCCGCGCCGAACCCGAAGTGACCGAACGCGCCGGGACAGAGGAGACATCATCGCCACCGCCTTCCCCTCGATACGCCGATACGCCGCGCCACCGCCCCGACCCCTCGGATCAGGACAGCTTTCGCGCGTCGTATCCTGCCAGGATATCGAGGATATAGAACGGCCACAGCAGCCCGACCATGACGGTCTCGACGGTGAGCTGGCCTTTGTGGTTCATCGAACCGGCGAGTTCGTCCTTGTCCGCGAGGTAAGCCAGGCCGGTTCCGAGACCGAGAAGCAGGTAGATGACGGCAAGGATAGAAATGAACTGGCGCATCGCGGATTTCGCTCCCGCCCGCAATGATAGCAGATCCGGTTGAGGTGGCGTTAGTGGCGCGCGGGCACCGGCCGGCTGGAGGAGCGCTCGCGAGAGCGCCCGCAGGCTGGCGAACCCTGACGCACGCGGGGCCGGCCACGAGGCGGAGAGCCCCGGCCCCGGCCGCGGGGCTTGGCCTGCGCCGTCAGCCAGGCGGCGGTCGATCGGGGAATGCGCCCTCTAAGCCTGCCGCTTCGCCTCGTGACCTCCTGTTGTCCGCGTAAGCCCGCGCGGCCATGACCAGGACGGCGGCCAGCAGTTTCGGATCGATCGTCCGCCAGATCAGCATCGCTCGCGCCCCTTCGCTGAAATTTTCTGAATGCGAATCGTTTGCAGCTTTGTACCGGATCGTAACTGCGAATGCAACTCATTCGCAAATCTGGCGTGGATAGCTCCTGAAGCGGCTGCCATGGTCCCGACGTCGTTTCTCGTCACGCCCATGCCGTGGTTGGCGCGCGGCGGGGTGGCGCGGGCGGGCATGCGCGCCGGCCGGACGACGCGCCGGCTCAATCCGCGGCGACGGAGTTCGACAGGGCGCCGGTGCCGCGAAACGAGACCAGAAAGGTTACGAGCGCCAGGGCCGAGGCGGCGATCATGAAGCCGACCATCGGGTAGGGCGTGCCGTTTTGCCACATGCCGGCCAGTTGCGCGAAGCCGGCCGCCACCAGCATCTGCAGGAATCCGGCCAGGCCGGAGGCCGCCCCGGCCGCCCGCGGGTCGACGCTGATGGCGCCCGCCATGGCGTTCGGCACCGACAGGCCATTGCCGACGGCGAGCAGGATCGAAGGCCCGAACAGGGCCCACGGCACCCATCCGACCGTGATGAGGCAGATCAGGCTCAAGACCGTTGCGGAGACCGACAGGCTGCTGCCGATCAGCACCATGCGTTCGACCCCGACGCGCTCGGATATGCGGCCGGCGATGAAGTTGCCGAGCATGAAGGCCAAGGAAATGACCATGAAAAAGAGACCGTAGGCGCTGGAGCTGCGCGCCATGACCACGATCACGACGTAGGGCGCCGCGGCCGCGAAGGAAAAGAACGAGGCCAGGCAAAACGCGCTTTGCAGGGCGAACCCGCGAAACGCGGGGTTTCGCAGCAAGTGCACGAAGCTGGCGAGCATATGGCCGATGCCCGGTATGGCGACCCGGTCCCGGTGGGTCTCCGGCAGGCGGGCGACCACCAGCACCGTGACCAGGACGCCGGCGATTCCGCAGAACGCGAAATTGGCCCGCCAGCCGATCAGGTCGTTCAGATAGCCGCCGATCGCCGGCGCCATCATCGGCGCGATCACCATGGCCATGGTGACATAGGCGATCATGCTGGCGGCGCGCTCTCGCCCGTAGAGATCGCGGATGATGGTGCGGGTGAGGGCGAGGGGGGCCGCGCCGCCGACGGCCTGGACGGTTCTGCCGAGGATCAGGACCGCGATGCTCGGCGCGAGGGTGCTGAGGAGACTGCCGATCAGGTAGAGGATCAGGCCGGCGACCAGGGTCGGACGCCGGCCGAAGCGGTCCGACAGCGGCCCGTAGATCAGCATCGCGATCGCGATCGCCGCCATCGACAGGCTGAAGACCAATTGCGCGACCGGGCCCGAGACCTCGAGGTCGGCCTGAATCGAGGGGAGCGACGGCAGGAAGATCTGTATCGCCAGGGGCCCGAGCGCCGTCGCGCCCACCAGGACGACCAGGAACAACCGGGACTTCGTCGAGCCCTGCACGTAACGCCTCAATTCTGCTTGGTTGGAATGCCGCGCGCCGCAGTCAAGTCCTATCCCGAGCCGCGAGGGATGACTAGCCCTAAAGCGGGACGAGGCCGGCGGGATCGATCATAATCCCGGTTGTGGGCGGTGCCCGGAACGGTCGCAATTGCCGCCGGCGACCGCTCGATCCGACAACGCTTCGGTGGGACATGGTCAGGCTCTTCATCGACGCCGATGCCTGCCCGGTCAGGCAGGAGGCGCTCAAGGTCGCCGAACGACATGGGCTCGCCGTCTTCGTGGTCTCCAACGGCGGCATCCGGCCCAGCCGGTCGCCGCTGGTCGAGACGGTCATCGTGCCGGAGGGGCCGGACGCGGCCGACCGCTGGATCGCCGAGCGGATCGGCCCCGGCGACGTCTGCGTCACCCAGGACGTTCCCCTCGCCGCCAAGTGCCTCGAGGCCGGCGCCCGGGCGCTGCGCAGCAACGGAGAGGCCTTCACCCGGGCCAACATCGGCAACGCCCTCGCCCTCAGGG
>DASWHK010000204.1:0-14698 GCA_036398215.1 Acidobacteriota bacterium
GACTTCGACGATCTCGAGACCGCGTACGGCATCGGCTTCCGCTTCAACACCGGGGAAGCCCTCTTCCTACGAGCCGACATCGCCTACAGCAGCGAGGGGCTCAAGCCCCACTTCAGCCTCAGCCATGTCTTTTGACGCGCGCCTTTCGTCGCAACTCGATCGATGGCCTTGCTCGATGGACCAACAATGAGGGAGTCCGCCATGTCTGCTGAACGGCAGCTCTCGTCGCCTCTCGCGACCAGGATCTGGGCACGACGGCAGGTTCCCGTGCTCGTCTCCCTCGCGCTCCTGCTCTCGGCGCCGGTCCTTGCATCGGCGCCGTGGCAACAAAGCGGGGCGCCCGTCGGGCAAGAGGCGACGTCGCCCTGGCATCCGGGCATTGCCGGCGGGCGCACGGACGTCCTCTTCTTTCCCGACGACCCGCTGATGACCGATCCGGACCAGCGGCCGATCAAGACGCCCGACGAGCAGGAGATCAACGAGATCGCCGAGGCGGCAAAGAGGTCCGTCTCCCGGCCGCCCACCTGGAGGGGCCCCGAGGGACGCTACGCGATGAACGTCAACACCCTCGACGAGGTCCCCGACTCGAGCTGGTTCACCAATCGCCACGGCCGGCGCCGGCAGAGCCTGAACGCGCTGGAGCGGGGGCCCGACGAGAGTGGCCCGCCGGCCGACGGCATCTGGCGGATCGTCGGCACCGTCGGCGAGGGCAAGAGCGAGAAGTTCATGATGGAAGACGCCTCGGGGCGCAGGTTCATCGTCAAGCTCGAGAACCCGGACTTTCCCGAGCTCATGTCGGCGGCCGAGGTGATCTCGACGAAGTTCTTCCACAGCTTCGGCTACAACGTTCCGGAGAACTACATCGTCACCTTCGCGCCCGAGCAGCTCGAGATCGAGGAGGGGGCATACCCCGCCCACGATCTCGCCGAGAGGCTCGAAGACACGCCGCGGAACCTCGACGGCCGGGTGCGCGCCGTCGCCAGCCTGCTGCTCGAGGGCGAGCCCATCGGTCCGTTTGCCTACAAGGGCACGCGGCCCGACGATCCCAACGACATCTTTCCGCACGAGCATCGCCGCGAGCTGCGGGGGATGAAGGTCTTCGCCGCCTGGCTCAACCACACCGACACCAAGAGCACCAACAGCCTCGACACCTACGTCGGCGAGGACGGCGAGGGCTGGGTCCGCCACCAGTTGCTCGACTTCGGCTCCACCCTGGGCAGCGGCGTCAGCGACGCCAAGGACCGGGTCATCGGCTGGGAGTACTACCTGGAGCCCGACAAGATCCTCAAGGGTATCTACCGCCTGGGCCTCTGGGAGCGTCCCTACGTGAAGATCGACTATCCGGACTACCCCGCCCTCGGCCGTATCGAGGCCGACCACTTCGATCCGCCGCACTGGAGGCCGCTGATCCCCAATCCGGCGTTCCGGTTGATGGACGCGGCCGACGCCTTCTGGGGGGCGAAGATCGTGGCCAGCTACACCGACGAGGAGGTCCGCACCCTGGTCGAGGAAGGGCGCATCACCGATCCCGAAGCCGAAGACCACCTCGTCGACCTGCTGATCCGTCGCCGCGACAAGGTCGTCGCCTACTGGCTGACTCGCACCAACCCCCTCGACGAATTCCGCCTGGACCAGGGCGAGGCGGGCCCGGTGCTCCGCTTCGAGAACCTCGCGGTCGCCCGCGGCCTGGCGAGCCCCTCGCTAACCCACCGCTACCGCTGGTATCGCCTGGACAACCATGGAGGTGTCCGGACGCCGGCCGGGAGCTGGGCGAGCGCCGCAGGCTCGGGTCCGGCGGCCGCCGTCCCGCTGCCCGCCGACGCCTGGGGTCCGCCGGACGAGTTCGGCCTTCGCTACGCGCTGGTCGAGATCCACAGCGTGCACCCGGGGCACCCGCACTGGGACCAACCGGTCACAGTGGTGATACGGAACCAGGGGGGCGGGGGAGGCCGGGCGGGAGAGCTGGCGGTGGTGGGGATTCGTCGCCCGCGAGGGATGCCGGAGGACTCTCACGTGGCCGGAGGCGGCCGCTGAGCCGCTACTCCTCGCGCAAATCGAGGATTCGGCCGCAGGTTCTCCTGTCAGGATCAGCGATCTGCCCCACGTGTCTGCACCATTTCTTCGACTTCATCCTCCTGCCGCCCGGCCCGCTCGATTGAGCCGGTGTCGTCGCTCTTCGTGTCATTCCTCGCGCAGCGCGGCGACCGGCTGGACGCGGGTCGCCCGCGCCGCCGGGATCCACGAGGCCAGCAGCGCCACGGCGGCGAGCACGACGATCACGCCGGTGTAGGTCAGCGGATCGACGGGGCTGACGCCGTACAGCATGCTCTCGAGGAACCGCCCGAGGGCCAGCGCCGCCAGCGCCCCGATGAAGACCCCGCCCGCCACCAGGGCCACCCCCTGGCGGAGGATCATCTGGCGGACCGTGCCGCCGCTGGCGCCGAGCGCCATGGTCACCGCGCCGATGCCGAGCGCCAGGGTCAGCACCGACACCGCCGTCGCCAGCGGGCTGCGGCGGATGACGCGGAGGGCCTGGCGGATGTCCTGGGAGAGATTGTCGATCACGGACGTGGCTCCTCGGGGAGTTTGTTGGGGAGGTGAGGGTGCGGGCGGATGGCGGGGCTCTCGCGGCGATCCGAACGGGCCGTCCTGGCCGATGCCCCGCGA
Source organism: Acidobacteriota bacterium (assembly GCA_036398215.1). Taxonomy (GTDB): domain Bacteria; phylum Acidobacteriota; class UBA890; order UBA890; family UBA890; genus DASWHK01. The sequence continues at coordinate 2,668 of DASWHK010000204.1, forward strand.
GGAGTCGGAGGGGAGGTGGTACCGGCGTTCGACGGGTCGGCCCGATTCGTGGGTGGACGCGACGAGGAAACTTCTTCGGCGCCCCCCGCGCATGAGGCGGACCGCTGTGTCAGGCTGCCCGGTTCGGCGTTCCGCGATGGTGGTGGCGAGCAGGTCGCGCAGCTCGTGGCGGATCACCGCTCTGGCCGCGACGGGCGACACCCGCCGCGACGCCGCATAGCGATCGGCGAGCGCCGCGTTCATCTCGACGCCGAGATCGGCGTGCAGCTCCCTCGGCAGCAGCAGCCGGCGCAGGTAGGCCAGGAGTCTTACGGGCAGAGGCGTTCGGGATCGCACGGGGACAGGCGTTCGGGGTTGCACGGGGGAGGCTCCGGGAGAGGCGGTCGGGGGTGCACGGTCAGGAACGGCTCCGCGCAAAGGACCCGTCAAGGAGCTTCTCGGCGGCCTTGGCGGCCTTTCGCAAGCGCTCGGCCTCGAGCCGCGCCACCTCGGTCCCGAGTGTCGTGATCCGGTAGTAACGGCGAGGCGGCCCGCCCGACTGCTCGTCGGGCTGCTTGCGGCCGTCGGCGACCAGCCCGTCGGCGAGCATCCGCCGGATCGCCGCGTAGAGGCTCGACGTGCCGATCAGCACGGCGCCGCCGGTGCGCTCGCGCACCTCGGCGATGATCCCGTAGCCATGGCGCGGCCCCTGGCTCAACGCCAGCAGGATCTCGAAGACATGGGGGGCGAGGGGCAGGTGATCGTCGCGTCCGGGCACTGGCGCCTCCGCAAGCTATTACAAATCATGCTATAGCGCGGATTGTAACAGATCTCGGGCGAGGCGCCAGTCCCGGAGTGAGACGATCCCCGTTATCCGTACGGTTTTCGGGGTTGTCAGCCACAAGACAGGCACGGTAGGGCGGTCCCCGACGAACAGCGATTCCGCGCAGCCGGGCGTCCATGCGCGCCAGTCGTTGGGCTCGCGAACACGACGTCTGGTCGTTCCGGCCCTTCTCTTGCGCTTCTACTCCGACGTCCCGAGCAACGCCTGGATGGCGAGGTGAATCGGACGAGGGCAGCCCGCTGATCGCAGCCTGTCGCGCTGAAGCTGGCCGCGGGCGAGAACCAGCGTGCTAGCGTACTCCTGTGGATGAACAACTGCGGTTTCTGCTCATGATCGTCGAACGCCTCGACGAGGCCGGCATCTCCTACATGGTAACCGGCTCGGTAGCCCTCGCGGTCTACGCAACGCCTCGGATGACGCGAGACATCGATTTCGTCGTCGAGATCGCCCCAAGGGAGATCGATACGATCGTCGGGCTCTTCGCGGGTGACTGCTTTGTCAACGCCGAAGCGGTGCGGACGGCCGTCGCGACGGCGGGAATGTTCAACATCATCCACAACGAGTGGATCATCAAGGCCGATTTCGTCGTCCGCAAGGACGAACCGTACCGGATCACCGAGTTCGAGCGCCGCCGCGTGATCGAGATCGAGGGGCACCCGGTGAGCTTCGTTGCCCCCGAGGACCTGGTCCTTTCGAAGCTTTGCTGGGGCCGGGAGTCGGCCTCGGAGCTCCAGGAGCGTGATGTCCGTGACCTTCTCGATGCGGCGCCGGACCTGGACCTGGACTTGGACTACCTTCGGAGGTGGGCTGCGGCGCTTGGCATCGGGGAGCAGCTCGAACGACTTCGAGAACCATGAAAGACACGACGGTTGCGACGCGGGACCAGCTCCGAAGGCGCTTTCTTGCTGTCGATGCGACGCGGCGGATTCGAATGGTGTCGGGCATGTTCTCCGCCGCCAAGGTGCTCGCGAGCGCAGGCCTGAGGAGCTCATCGGAGGGAGTCGCTCCGCCACACGTGGTTTTCATGAGAATCTACCGAACGGACTTCGATCCGGACGAGTTGGGCGCCATCGCGGAGCACATCAAAGCAACGTGGACGGGCTCGACAGAGTCGCGACGTGCACGCTGACGTTCACCATCGACAACACGGCGAACTTTTCGTTCTGGGCGATTATGAGGGAGGCCTCAGCGGATGCCCACGGTGCCCCGGACCGAGGCGAACAGCTTCGCGGAGTCGTAGCCGACGCCGTCCTTGAAGACGATCTCAACCTGGCGGATGTCGGAGATCCGGGATGCGGGGGCGCCGCGCACCACGATCAGGTCGGCGACCTTGCCCTCTTCGATGCTGCCGACCGTCTCGTCGATGCCCAGGTAGCGGGCGCCGTTGAGGGTGCAGATCTCGATCGCCTCCTCGGGGGTGAAGCCCGCCTCGACCAGCAGCTCGATCTGCCGGTGGTTGGCGTAGCCGGCGACGACGCCGCCGTAGCCGGTCGGGTCGATGCCGGCGATCAGCAACCCGCCGGCGTCGGCGAAGGCCTTCTCGAGCGCCATGTTCTTGGCGAACAGCTCGGCCTGGCGCGGGTCGTCGCGCTCGGCGATGCGCGTCCAACTGGCGAGATAGCGCTCGCGGGCGTCGGGCGCCATCGCATCGAGCGCCCCCAGCGGGGCCTGCGGGCGCCCCGGCGTGCCGATCTCGAAGACCGGCAAGGTCGAGGTGACGGCGACGCCGTGTTGAACCAGCGTCTGGATGAGGGCGCGCGCCTCGGGGCCGTCGACGTCGAGGGCCAGCAGCGCGTCGCCGCGCGCTCTTCCCGAGACGCACGCGTCGGGCTGCTTGCCGGCGACGAAGTCCGTCGCTGCCATGAAACCGTGCTCGAGGTTGTCGATGCCCAGCTCCGCGGCCTCCCGGTAGGTCACCGAGCAGAGGTGGCCGGTGATCTTCAGGCCGAGCTCGTCGATGGCCTCGATCGCGGCGCCGAGCTCGGCGCGCGAGATCTGCATGTAGGCCTTGAACGAGGTGACGCCCTCGCCGGCCCAGAAGCGCACCATGCGGGCGGCGTCGTCGGGGCCGTCGAGCGCATTGACGAACATGATCCCGAGGCCGGGGCCGTTCAGGTACGGACCGGTCACGTCCATCTTCGGCCCCGGCACCCGGCCGGCGTCGATGGCGGCTTTCAGGTTGAGGTCGCCGTACGGGTCGCGGCTGCCGCCGGTGCGGATGGTGGTGGCGCCGCCGGCCAGGTACAGCCGCGGGAAGCTGTGCTGCATCTGGTTGTAGGCGCCGTCGCCGGCCGGGTAGAACATGTGCTCGTGCACCATCACCAGCCCCGGTAGCACCGTGTAGCCGGGCAGGTCGAGGATCTCGGCGTCGGCCGGGATCGCGGCGCCGGCCTCGTCGCCGACCCATTCGATCTTGCCGTCGCGCAGCAGCACGAGCTGGTGGTCGCGCGCCGCGGCGCCGGTGCCGTCGATGACCGTGACGTCCAGCAGCGCGACGGCGGCCGCGTCGATGCGCACGAACTCCTGGACCGCGGGGGCGAGAGCCGGTTGCTGCGCCGCTTCAGGGGGTGCGCCGGTGGGTCGCGCGGCGCCCAGGTTGAGCTGGGTGTCGTTGGCCCCGGCGGGCAGGGGAGAGCTCGCGGCACCCGGAACCGCCCCTGCGAGGGCGGCGAGCGCGCAGAGCATGGCGAGCGCCAGTATCCGGGGCCTCATCTGCGCGCCGCGTCGACGAGCTCCTCGTCGAGGGCTCTGCTTGCACGGCAGCCGCGACTCACGCCCTCCGGGGCGGGAGGCGGACAGGTGGCAAGACGAAACCGAGGACATAGGCGCCACGCGGCTGCGTCGCCACTTCGGCTCCTCCTTGCTTGCCGGGCTGATCGTCGTACCGCTCCGCGTAGGCGCCGTGCTGCTTCGCACCTTCGGATCCTCCTTGCTTGCCGGAGCGGCGACCGCCGCGTCCTTTTGGTCCGCGAGTTTACCTTACGCCAGCACGACCTCGAGCCAGAGAGATCACGGCGACCAAAGGGCCGCACCGTGCGAAGACGTGGAACCCGTCCCACCCCTTCCGAAGGGAAATGCGCGAAGAGCTTGCTGTTTTCGCGGAACTGCCCAGGTCGTGGCCGTCTACAAAGAGAGGAGAGTAGGCCGCGCCGCAGGGGGTGGCGCAGGATGCGCAAGGGCGGGAAGAGGGGTTATCGTTGGAGCGACGAACGGAGATCGGAGCCCATGAAGACACAGGTGCAGGCGGTGCCGTCACGCCGTCGCTTCGACGTCGACGAGTACCACGTGATGGTTCGCGCCGGGATCCTCATCGAGGGCGACCGGGTCGAGCTGATCGAGGGTGAGATCGTCGAGATGCACGCCATCGGCAGCCGGCACCTCGCCTGCGTGATCCGACTGAATCGTCTGCTGGTGCAAGGCCTCGCCGAGCTGGCGGCGGTCAGCATCCAGAGCTCGGTGCGCCTGGATCGGTACTCCGAGCCCGAGCCCGACGTCGTGGTCCTGCGACCGCGCAGCGACGACTACGCGGCGGCGCTTCCCGGCCCGCCCGATGCGCTTCTGGTCATCGAGGTCGCCGACACGTCGCTGGCCTACGACCGCACGGTGAAGCTGCGGTTGTACGCGGAGGCGGGCGTGCCGGAGGTGTGGATCGTCGATCTCGCGGCGGCGGCGGTGGAAGTCCACCGGCAGCCGTCCGGCGAGGGCTATCGGCACATCGAACGGATCACCGAGGGAAGGCTGGCGCCGGCCGCCTTCCCGGACCTGGAGCTCGAGCTCATCGAGATCCTCCCGCCGGCGCTGGAGTCCGCGGCCGACGACCAGGGGCGCGCTCGCCCGTGCCCGCGCCGGTGAACCCCGATACGGCCAGGCGGGTCGACGTCGACCCTCCCGCGCTGGCCGAGTAGCGTCGCGCCGCCTGCGTTCAAGGCATCTCCTGCCGCTCGCGAATCGACCACAAGCGCTCCTGCGTGCGCAGCAGCAGCCGGTCGCCGACGATTGCCGGCGTCGCCATCGAGAACTCGCCGAGCGAGTTCTCGCCGAGCAGCTCGTACTCGTCGCCGGTGCCGATGACGTAGGTATCGCCTTCCTCAGCGAGGCAGAAGACCAGGCCGTTGTAGGCCCACGGCGAGGCGGTGAAGTGGGCGGCGCCGAGGGCGATGCGGGCGCGGTAGACGACCTCGCCGGTGCGAGCGTCGTGCTTCACGAAGATCCCCTTGTCCTGGAGCACGTACATCGCCCCGTCGTAGATGACCGGGGTGCTCAGATAGGGGGCGCCGCTCCACTCGTACCAGACGACGTGCTCGCTGCTCGTTTCGCCGTCGGGCATCGTGATGTCGCCGGCGGCGCCGGGACGAACGGCGGCGAGCGGCCGCGACCTGCCGCCGGGCGGGCCGGAGACCAGATAGAGGAGACCCTCCCAGACCAGCGGCGTCGGGATCGGCATCGTCCCCATGTTGCCCATCCGCCACAGCTCGTTGCCTTCGAGGTCGTAGCTGATCGCGGTGAGCGGCCCCTGGGTGACCAGCTCGGTGCGCAGCGGGTTCTCCCAGACGATCGGCGACGACCACGCCGAGCTGCGCTGGCGGCCCAGCCCGGGGCGCTCGGTGCGCCAGAGCTGCTCGCCGGTGCGCTTGTCGAAGGCGGCCACGAAGCTCGCCTCCTCGTTGTCGTTGAGGATGTAGATGCGATCGCCGTGCAGCGCCGGCGAGGTGCCGCCGCCAAACTCGAAGTAGACCTCGTAGGGCTGCAGCGGCGTCGCCCATAGCTCGTTGCCCTCGAAGTCGTAGGCGTACAGCCCGGTGTGGGCGACGTAGACGTAGATCGCCTCGCCGTCGGTCACCGGGGTCTCGGAGGTGTAGGTGTTCTTGCGGTGCCGGCCGACGGCCGGGTTGCCGTGGCGAAGTTGCCGCTCCCAGATCAGCTCGCCGCTCTCCAGGTCGAGGCAATAGAGCATCAGGCTGACGACGACCTCGTCGGGGAGCTCGGCGTCGCGCTCGTCGCTGCGCGCCAGGACCTCTTCCGTGGGAAGTCCCTGCGCTCGCAGCTCGGCGATGTACTCGTTGGAGAAGTCCACCCCGTAGCTGGGTTGCTTCATCGGCCGGTCGGCGGTGGCCGCGGTCACGAAGACGCGGTTACCCCAGACGATCGGCGACGACCAGCCCATGCCGGGGATCGCGGTCGTCCACTCGACGTTCTCGGTCCGCGACCACGCGACCGGCAGGTTCGGATCGCGCCCCACGGCGATGCCCTCGGGGCCGAGGAAGCGCGGCCAGTTGCCGGAACGCGCAGCCTGCGGGGCCTCCGCAGGCGCCGCGTGCCGGGCAGCCCCCGCGGCCGCCGATCCGGCGAGCAAGACAACGGCGAGCGTGAGCCGAACGATCGGAAGAGCGGTTGGCCAGGATGGATCGATCATCGCGGAACCGCGCGCGAGGTCGAGCCACGGGAAGGCCTGGTCGATCGAAGGGTTCGCCCGATCGAATCGTCGGCCGATCCCGCACGCTCTCGGGTTTGTCCCGCCTGCGTGATGCTCACCGGACGCCGCTCAGCTCGGCGTGCGCCGCCGCGATCGCGGGCTCGACGAACCAGGTCTGGAAACGGTAGCGGCCCACGGCATCGTCCCCCACGAAGCGCTCGGCCCAGCGTTCGAAGTTGATCTGCCAGGAGGCCGAATCGGCATCGTATCCCCGCCGGATGGCGCCGGCCACCTGGTCGATCTCGAACTCGACAAGCGCAATGACGAGGTCGATGTAGGCCCTGTCCACCAGCACGTCGCCGTGGCCCGGGACCAGGTCGTCGAAGTCCAGCGCCGCCACCTGCCTCAACGTCTCGAGCCACTCGGTTTGCGAGGGCGCGAATCCGTAGGGGACCGGATGGGTGACGGCGTCGCCGGCGATGACGAGCCTGTCGTGCGGCAGGTAGACGATCGTCCCGGGCCCGCCCTTGCCCGAGTACAGCTCGAGCAGCTCGATGCGGCGCTCCCCCTGGAGCAGCAGGCGGCGGCCGGCGAAGGTCGCGGTCGGGGACGCCACGCGAGCGTCCCTATACTGCTCGGCGACGGCATCGATGTCGCGATCGTAGTAGCGGCGCAGGTAGCTGACGACGGCATCGTCGCCGAGCAGACCGCGGCGCTGCAGCCGCGCGATCTCCTCGGCGCCGGCGGCGCGGCGGGCGCCCCGTTCGCGGCCGAAGCTACCCACCCTGCCGGCGAACGCGTCGCTTGCCAGGCCCTCGCGGGTTCTTTCGAGGGCGATGATCTCGAGTCCGGGATACTCGTCGGCGAAGACCTGGTTGCCCAGCGCGTGGTCCTCGTGGCCCAGCGTGTTGATCAGCACGGTGACCGGGGCGCCAGTCAGCGAGCGGATCCTCTCAACGATCTGGCGCGCCGCCGCGGGCGAGGAGCCGGAGTCGACGACGACGACGTCGTCATCGTTGACGATGATCGTCACGTTGCCGAACGCCGGCGAGCGGAGGGGATCACGCCGCCAGGCCAGCCAGACGCCGGGGCGGATCTCGCGAAAGGCGACGTGGTAGGGCGACTCGCTGTCCGCGAGGTGGTCGACCAGCAGCTCGTCGACCTCGCGGGTGGCCCGCTCCATCAGCCAGTGGCCCGCCCGCCGCAAGGGCGCGAAGCGATAGGGGCCGGAGACCCAGCGGCCGGTGGCCTCGGCGGCCGCGCGGCCGAAGTACCGATCCTCGGTGCCCCATACGTAGAGCGTCGGCACGTGAACCTCGAGTGTGCCCGCCGCAGGCGCTGATTCCGTTCCGAGGGCCGCCGCCCGCTCCCCGTCGCCGAGCGTGCCCGTGGCACGAGGCGCGAAGCGCGCTTCGGCGGCCGTTCCCGCCGGCTCGACGGCGGAGGCGCGGTACCAGTTGAGCGCCGCGCCGATCGCCGCTGGCGTGCCCAACACGCCGAGGTAGCGATCGATCGCGTCGCGGCCGACGCCGTCGAGCACCTGACGCAGAAACGCGGCGTCGTCGGCGAGGAGGCGTTGCTCGGCGCCGGCGGCACGGAAGGCGCCGAAGTACGACGATCGCGCCGCCTGGTCGCCGTTCGGGTTGGCGAGGGCGGCGGCGAAGGCGGCGGGGTGGGGGGTCGACAGCACGGTCAGGGATCGCACCCGATCGGGATGGGAGGCGGCGAGCACCCACGCCACCGCGCCGCCCCAGTCGTGGCCGACCAGGTGGAAGGTCTCGAACCCGAGGGCGTCGGCGATCCCGATCACGTCGCCGACCAGCTCCGGCAACGCGTAGTCGGTCACGGCCGCCGGCCGCGCGTCGGGCGAGTAGCCCCGCTGGTCGGGCGCCACCGCGCGATAGCCGGCGGCGGCGAGCGCCTCGATCTGGTGCCGGAACGCGTACGACGTCTGGGGAAAGCCGTGCAGGAGGATCACCGGATCGCCGCCGGCAGGGCCGGCCGCCAATCCGTCGAAGATGAAGTCGCCGACCGCAATCGCGACGGGGACGGGCAGCGTGGATTGCGTCGTGGGGCCGGGCCCGGCGGCCGGGGGCGCCGGCGGCCCGTTGCCGAGAATCAGCGCCAGCGCGGCGAGCAGAGGCAGGCCGCTTCGCGTGTCCATGGGGTTTCCGATCGTTCCAACGGGGAGCCGACGGTAGCTATCAAACCACCCGGCAGGCCGCCATGAAAGCATCCCACGCGTTGAGCTCGATCGACGGCACGGCTCAACGGAGCCGGCGCGCGGTCGCCTCGCGGCGAATCGGAACGGCGCGAGCCGGGCGTCTCCTGTGGCTTCGCGGGTGGCGACCGCCACTCTTTGCCGGCGGAAGCGAGGTGCCACCGGGGAAGCCCCGGGCGGAATCGGTTACATTGGTCGGACACTCGTGAAGCTCTTCAACACCCTGCGCAGGAGATTGCCCATGAGAAGCCATCGTGCCCCGATGCAGGTCCGGTCTTCCCGCCGCGAGGGCGCCGTCCGGCGCTTCGCGGCCGCCGCCGCGACCGCCCTGTTCGTCCTCGCCGTCCTTCCGGCCGGCGCCCTGTCCGCCCTCGCCGTCCTTTCGGCCGGCGCGGCGCCCGCGACTGCCGCGCAATGGACGCCCCAGAAACCGGGCAGCGACAACATCGAGCTGGTCTCGCACCTGCCGCTGGGCGCCGACCTCAGCATCTCCGACATCGAGATCGAGCAGGAGATGGAGCGCCCCTACGCCTACGTCGCTCGCGAGGTGATCGGCGACGCCGGCGAGATGGGGATGGATATCATCGACCTGCACGATCCCTACCGGCCGAAGGTCGTCTATCGCTGGCGGATCGAGAACCAGGACCTGCACGTCGGCGCCGGCGGCAAGGACATCAAGTACTTCAAGTGGGACGGCCGCTACTACGTGGTGCTGGCGATGCAGTTTGGCCAGGGCGGCCCCGACGCCGACCTTGGCGCCGTCGTGCTCGACGTCACCGACCTGCCCGACCCGGAGTCGGTGCGCGAGGTGGCGCGCATCCGCGACAGCGAGCTGCTCGGTGGCTTCCACAACATCTTCATCTACAAGCACAGCAACGACCGGGTGCTGCTGTTCACCACCATCTCGGGGCCCTTCGCGCACGTCTACGACCTCGGCTACGTGGTGGAGGGCCGCGCCGACGAGGCGCTGGTCGCCTACGTCCCGGTACCCGAGGAGTTCGGCGGTGCCGGCACCCGCGGCTACCACGACTTCTACGCGGGATACCATCCGGACAGCGAGACCGACCGTTTCTACGGCGGCGGCACCGGCGGCTACTTCGTCTACGACATCACCGATCTCGAGACCCCGCAGCTGCTGGTGAGCCTGACCGGCATCTCCGGCGTCAGCCGCGGCCACACCTTCACCCCCTCGCCGGACGGCCGCTACGTCATCGCCGAGACCGAGTACCAGTACGCGCCGTTGCGCATCTTCGACCTGCAGCCGGCGCTGGAGGGCGAGGTGAGCAACATCCGCCGGCCGATCTCCGCCTGGACCGCCGACTGGCGGCACCTCGTCCACAACCACGAGGTGCGCTGGCCCTACGTGTTCGTCTCCGGCTACCTCGACGGGCTGCAGGTGTTTAGCGTCATAGACCCGGCAAACCCGGTGACGGTGGCCTACTACGACACCTACATCGAGCCCGCCGGCGGCGGCGTGATGCGCGGCGCCTGGGGCGTCGACGTGCGCAACGCCGACGGGCTGATCGTGGTCTCCGACATGACGACCGGCTTCTGGGCGTTCAAGATGGAAGGCTTCTCGGGCTGGAACGGCGAGCAATGGGGCTTCCCGAACGTCTCCAGCGCCCAGGACTGGGACGCCGGGCCCCGCGGGTCCGGCGGACCGGGCGGAGGCGGAGGCGGGGAAGGCGGCAATCGAGAGCCGTAGCCCGTACGGCGCCGCGGCCCGGTTACCTGAGCACGCCCATCGCCCCGCGCAACGGTGGATCTCCGCCGTACCCCGCCCGGTTTGCATCCCTGCGATGTACACAGAGTTCTCGTGGCAGGGGGCACGAACCCTGCTCATGGCGCCCCGCGCTACCGGCGGGGGCCTGTCTCCACCGGCAGGTCGCTGCGCGCCCCCCAGTCGGCCCACGAGCCGTCGTAGAACTTGACGTCGTAGCCGAGGTGGCGGGCGATCAGGTAGTTGTAGCTGGCTCGCATGCCGATCTGGCAGTAGCTGACGACGGTCTTGCCGGCTCCGGCCCCGGCGGCGGCGAACAGGGCCTCCACCTCGGCACGCGGCTTGAGCCGCGGCATGTCTTCGGACTCCAGCAGCTCGACGAAGTAGAGGTTGCCGGCCCCCGGGATGTGGCCGGGCCGCAGGCTGCCGCGGCCGCGGGTGGAGCTGAACTGGTCGGCGGGTCGGGCATCGAGGGGGACGATGCTGGCGTCGTCCAGCCGCGCCGCGATCCAGTCGGCATCGACGACGATGTCGGCGCGGACCTGCGGGACGAACGATCCGGCAGCAGGCTCCGCGGGGCGGGGGACCGTCGGTCGCCCCTCGGCCTGCCAGGCCTCGATGCCGCCGTCCATCACCGAGAGCCGCCCGTGGCCGAGGTACTCGAGGGTGACGAAGGCGCGCGCGGCGAGGTGCGCCGGCGCCGGGCCGTACAGCACGACGTGGGTGGCGCCGCCGATGCCGGCGCGACGGAAGATCGTGGCGAGCTGCTCGACCGGCGGCAGCTCCACGGCGACGCCTCCCTCCGACGTCTCGATGGCGTGGTAGTCGAGCGCCACCGCGCCGGGGATGAAGGCCGCGGGAGGCGCCATCTCCAGCATCGCCACGTGGACCAACAGGACGCCGGGGTCTTCGCGATGCGCGGCCACCCAGTCGGTCGAGACCAGGACGGGCACCTCGCCCGTCTGTGTGGCGCGAGTAACGGGTTGGCCGCCGGCCGACTCGCCGGCGTCACTCGCGGTAGCGGCGGAGGTCGCCGCAACGCCGACGGCGGTCGTCGCCGTGCCGACCGCGGCGCTTTCGTGTACAAAGATGATCAGACCAATCACGGCGATCGCCGTGGCCGCTGCCGTGATGGCTCTTTTCCGGGTGAGGGGTTTCATGCTGTCCTCCATGGGACCGGGGGGCCCGCGGGAAGCGGGGGCGCTGGAGAGACAGCATGAACAGGCCCTTGTAGATTGTCAAGGGGAAGGTCCGCGGATGCCCGAGCTGCCCGACGTCGTCGTCTACATCGAGTGCCTGCAGCGGCGCATCGCCGGACGGCCGCTGGAGAAGGTCCGGCTGCGCAGCCCGTTCCTGGTGCGCACCTTCGAGCCGCCGGTCACGGCCCTCGAAGGCAAGCGGGTCCGCGGCCTGCGGCGGCTCGGCAAGCGCATCGTCTGGGAGCTGGAGGACGAGCTATTCATGGTCTTTCACTTGATGATCGCCGGGCGTTTCCGCTGGCGGGAGCGCGGCGCCGGGGTCGCCGGCCGCAACGGGCTGGCGGCGTTCGACTTTCCGACCGGGACGGTCCTGATGACCGAGGCCTCCGCGAAGAAGCGGGCCTCGCTGCACGTCGTGCGCGGCGAGGCGGGGCTCGCCGCCCACGACCCCGGCGGCCTCGAGGTGCTCGCCGGCACGCCGGCCGAGTTCGCCGCCCGGCTACGCCGCGAGAACCACACCTTGAAGCGATCGCTCACCTCGCCGCGCCTGTTCTCGGGCATCGGCAACGCCTTCTCCGACGAGATCCTGCACGCCGCCTGCCTGTCGCCGCTGCAATGGACGTCGCGGCTGAGCGACGAGCAGATCGAGCGGCTG
>DASWHK010000205.1:0-7217 GCA_036398215.1 Acidobacteriota bacterium
CGAGGCGGCCATCGATCCGGACGATCCCGCTGATCGTCAGCGTTTCGCTCGCCGAATCCCAGGCCAGGCTTCCCTTGCCGGCCGGGTCGACCCAGGCGAAGTCGCCGGTGTCTTGATCGATCGAAAGGTCGGCGCCGGGCAGCGGCGTGTAGGCGCTGGCGGCGAGGAAATCGCTGTAGCTTGCGTACGTGGATCCGCTGATGGGGTCCGTGTAGGGGTTCGAGAGGCTCGGGAAGGTGACGTCCTCGCCGAGGTCGTAGGCGCCGACCTCGTCGACGTGGACGTTGAGGCCGGAGTCGTCGAAGGTGCCGTCCGTGTAGACGCCGTCGAGCGTCTCCTTGTAGCCGTTGCCGGGGATCTCTATGCCGCCGAGCGCGGCCGCCAGGTCGACCTCGAAGGCGGCGTCCTTCAGGCGCACCGCGGTGTCGAGCGTCGCGACCTGGTCGCCGTTGTAGTCCTGTTGCTCGATAGCGGGCAGCTTGTCGGCGAGGCTGCCGAGGCCGCCGACGCCATCGATGCCGTCGTAGCTATTGACGATCTTCGACAGGTTGCCGAGGCTGAGCTGGGTGCCGGACCCACCGCCGCCGCCGCGCCCGCGCCCGCCGCCGCGCCCGCGCCTGCCGCCGCCCCCCCGGCCTCCGGATCGGCCGGGAGCGCCGCCATCGGCGTCGCCGATGACCACCACCGGTCCGGCGATCTGGACGACGCCGCCCTCGATCACCTCACCGCCGTCGCCGTCACCGAGGAACGCGGCGCTCGAGTGCATGCCGACGTGGTCCACCTCGACGCTGACGACGGCGTCGATCGTGGTCGCCGAGGGGGTCTCGCCGCTGCCGGCCGAACCTACCGAGCGCATTTGGAAGTTCACCCGCGACGACGATCCCAGGGCCTCGATGGTCGGCGGCAGCCATATCGTTCGCTGGTAGGTACCACCGCCGAAGGCCGTCGTGCCGCCCAGCGTGTAGGGCGTGCCGGCGTACGGATCGGGGGTGATCGTCGCGGCGGTCAGCACATACCCGTTGAGCAGGGCTCCCTCCGGATCAGGAAACGGGTCCGCCAAGGAGACGGGGGAGGTGCTCAAGTTCACCCAGCCGGCCAGGGCGCTGGAGGCCGGATCCGCGTCGTAATCGGCCCACATGTCGGCTGCCGTCGCCTGCAGCCCGGAATCGGCCAGGTGCAGCGCCTCCGTGCCCGAACGGTAGTTGCCGCTCAGCGCGTAGTCGACGCGGCCCATGCTCACCACGGCCGCCCCCAGCAGCGAGACGACGAACAGGATCAGCACCGTGATCAGCAGGGCGACGCCCGACGGCTGGTCGTCGTCGACGCCGCAGCCGCCCCCGCGGCGGAGCTCGGGCGGCGGCGAGGAACGTGCCGATGCAAGCGGCCGCGAGCGAGCGGGAGCGGCAATTTTTCGAGGTTGCGTCATAATGCCGGCATGGTATCAACTCTGAAACGTAGCCACGGCCTGCTATAGCCAACCGCCTCGCCGCAGCCAAAGCGACCTCTTTCTTGGGTTTTCGATGCGATTTCGCCTTCGGGCCCCCGACGATGGGTTCACTCTGGTCGAGGCGCTGGTGGCGATGTTCGTCACCACCCTGATCCTGTTGACGATCGCGGAGCTGATGATCACGGGGCTGTACGTGCATCGCAGCGCCAGCGACCTGACCGAGACCACGGCACTGGCCGCCGAGAGGCTCGAGCAGTTGCGCAATACCCCCTATGATCAGCTCCTCGCCGGCGGTTCGATCGCCGTCAACACCGCCGGCTTCTCCGACAGCATCGACGTCGACGGCGACGGTCAGGTCGACTACACCCGGCGCTGGGAAATCCTCGACCTCGGCGACCGCAAGGAGCTGCGCGTGCGCGCCATCTCGCTGCTGATCACGATGGGACCGGCCAAGGAAGCCACTTTGTTTCTGCTGGTGGCGCCGGAAGGTTGATCCGCATGTCTCATCGCCGCTGTACCGCGGGTGCGGGGCCTGCCGGCGGGTTGCGGCCGGCCGGTGGCGTCGTGGCGAGGCTTCGCCGGATGGCGGGGGCAGGTTCCGCGGCCGCCGGCTACACGCTGCTCGAGCTGCTGGTGTCGCTGCTGATCGTGAGCTTCCTGCTCGGTGGCTTGTACACGGTGGTCTTCCAGACCCAGACGAGCTTCGAGGCCCAGCAGATGGCGATGACCCTGCGCCAGGAAGCCCGCATCGTGCTCAACAGCATGACCGTCGAGCTGCGGATGGCGGGATTCGACATCGGCAACCTGACGGAAATCATTTCCGACGCCGACGTCGACCGCCTGGCGTTCGTCACCGACATCGACGGCGGTAGCCCCGAGCCGCCTTGCGACGCCGTCATCGAGGCGGCAGCCAACGGCGGCGCCGAGCGCATCACCTACGCGCTATTGAACGGCGAGCTGTTGCGCAGCGTCGATTGCTGGAACGGCGCCGCGTGGAGCCCGGATTCGAACGACCTGCCGCTTGCCCGCAACGTCTTGAGCGCCGCGGCGCTGTTTCGCTACTTTGACGAGAACGATGCGGAGCTGTTCCCGGGCGCCGGGGGGCTGACGGCGGCGCAGCGGGCGGCGGTGCGCTCGATCGGCATCGACCTGGAGCTCGAGGACCCGACGATTTTGCCGGGAAAGCCGCAGGCGAGCTTTGCGGTACGCACCCGGGTTACACTCCGTAACCTCGACGAATAGCAGGCCCGGCACGGCGCGCCTCTCGGGAGGCGGGCGGCGCCAGCGACGGGTTAGCAGGCCATGGCCTGCTAGGTGCGGAGACCGGACCCATGTCGGATCGCCTGGCGATTCTGATCGGAAACGGCAAGTTCGACGAAGACTCGGGCTTGCCGGGTCTCTTCGGGCCGCGCCACGACGTCGCCTCGCTCGGCCGCCTGCTGGCCGACCCGGGCATCGGCAACTTCGTCGTCTTCGAGCTCGTCGACCGCGACAGCGGCCAGCTGCTGCCCGAGCTGCAGCGGCTGTTCGCGATGGTCGATCCGGACACGACCCTGCTCTTCTACTATGCCGGCCATCTCATCGACGGCGCCGGTCGTGGGCTTCACCTGGCCACCGCCGATACCGTGCTCGACGATCTCGCCCACTCGGCGCTGCCGGTCTCCTTCGTCAAAACCCTGCTGCGGGGCAGCGGCGTTCGCGACCTCGCCGTGATCCTCGATTGCTGCCACCACGCCTCGCTGCCGGGCTCGCCGGGCGAGGAAGAGCTCGAGAGGGCGCTGCGGCGATTGCGCACCGGCGTCGGCTCCGCCATGCATCTGGTCGTTCCGCCGGCGCGCAACCAGACCCCGGACGCCCGCGAGATCGCCACCGAAACGGGGCTGGAGGGTCGGTTGACCCGCTGCATCGTCGAGGGCATCTCCACCGGCGCCGCCGATCGCGACGGCGACAGCAGCGTGCGGATGCGGGAGCTCAACGAGTACCTGGGCATGCGCATGGGTCAGGACCGGCCGCTGTGGAACGGCCCGCTCGACGGCGCCGACCCGGAGATCGTCGCCAACCCCCATCCGATCAAGGGCGCCGACCCGCTGGCGTTCCAGACCCCGGTCCCCCGGGCTCAGCCACAGCCGCAGCCGCGGCCTCGCCGCTGGCTGCTCGCCGGCCTGATGGTGGCCGCCGCCGGGATCGTTGCGGCGCTCGTCTTCGAGCGCGCCGGCCCGCCGGGGCCCACCCGGCTCGAGGGTCTCTACACGGGTCCGGGGCTCCCGGAGACGATCGGGCGGGTGGCGGAGCTGTCGGCACTGCGCTCGATCATCGGTCGAACCAGCTGGATCGAGCACGTCGACGATCTCGACGGCCGCCCGCGCCGTTATCCGACGCTGTTCACCTTGACGCTCGACCCGGCCAGCCGGGCGAGCCCGGGAACGCTGCAGCTACGGGCGCGGCAGTGGGCGCTGGTGGAGTTCAGCGACGGCGTCTACGCTGCCGGCTTCAGCAGCCGGCCGGGGATGAACCTCGGCGAGGTCCTCGTCGAGCTGGCCGACGGCAGCAGGTTCTCGTTCGAGGCCCGCACCGATCGCGCCGAGCGGCACTTCGTCGGCGTCGTCTCACGCCGGCTGATCCGCTCGATACGGCTCCAGGCGGACCAGGGGACGTTCGCCGTCGGCCGCTGGTATACGTACGCCGACCGCGAGTATCGGCCGGCCCGATCGGCGCTGGGCTCGTAGCGGGCCGGGCGCCGGGCTCTTCGCCAGCCAGGCGCCGGGCCCGCCGTTATAATCAAGCCGTCCGCTCACGACGACCCCCGGGGACCAGGCATGCCGATCGACCGAATGACCGCCGCGCTCGCCGCCCACGTCGCCGACCTCGAGGCGCGCGGCACCGCCAAGGGGGGCGAGTCTGTGGTCACCGCGGCGCATCCGCCGGAGGGCGAGCGCGGGCCGCGCTTCAACCTCGCCGGCGCCGGCGAGCGCGCCTTCATCCGCATGAACTCGAACTCGTACCTGGGGATGTCGATGCGCGCCGAGATCATCGCCGCCGAGGAGGCGGCGGCGGCGCGCTTCGGCGCCGGCCCCGGGGCGGTGCGCTTCATCAGCGGCACGTACGAGCCGCACGTGGCGCTCGAGCGCCGGCTCGCCGTCTTCCACGGCCGCGAGGCCGGGATGATCTTCTCGGCCGCCTACGCCGCGGTCATGGGCACGGTGGCGCCGCTGGTCACCGCGGAGACCATCGTGATCAGCGACGAGCTCAACCACAACTGCATCATCAACGCCGTGCGCCTCTCGCGTCCCCTCGACAAGGGGATCTACCCTCACCTCGACTTGGCGGCCCTCGAGCGGCAGCTCGAGGCGGCCAAGGGGCGCGCCAAGCGGGTGCTGGTGATCACCGACGGCATCTTCTCGATGCGCGGCGATCACGCGCCGGTCGACGAGATCATGGAGATCGCGGCGCGCCACGACGACGCCTTCGAGGAGAACGCCGTGGTGATCGTCGACGACTCGCATGGAGTGGGCGCCTTCGGCGCCACGGGCCGCGGCACCGAGGAGTACACCGGATCGCCGCCGGTCGACGTCTTGATCGCGACGCTCGGCAAGGCGCTGGGGGTCAACGGCGGCTACCTGGTCGGCAGCGCGACGCTGGTCCGTTTTCTGCGCGAGAGCGCGCCCTTTTATATCTACTCGAACCCGATCACCGCGAGCGAGGCGAGCGCGGCCCTGCGGGCGCTCGAGGTCCTCGACTCGCACGAGGGGCTGCGGCTGCTCGAAAAGCTGCGCGCCTTGACGGCGCGCTTCGCGGAGGGGCTCGAGAAGCTCGGCTTCGAGGTGATCCCCGGCGAGCACCCGGTCGTGCCCCTGATGGTGCGCGACACGGAGCGTACCCGCGCCCTGGTCGCCCATCTCTGGGAGCACGGGGTGCTGGCCACCGGCCTCGCCTACCCGGTCGTGCCGCGGGGCGACGAGGAGATTCGCTTCCAGGTCAACGCCGATCACACCGCGGCCGACATCGACGCGGTCCTCGAGGTGCTCGCCGAGGCCGCCGGGTAGGGGGCGGGGCCGGCGACCTTGCGGCCGTCCGTCGAGCCGGGGGAACCTAGAGGTAGTGCGGGACTGGCTGCTGGAAGGGACGCGCGCCGGGTAGGTGCGAGCCGGGCGGCGATCGCTGCCGCCGGCGGCCGGAAGACGAGAGAGCGATGGCCGAGGTCAGGGAGCCGGCGGTCGCCGGCAGCTTCTATCCCGCGGATGCGAGGAAGCTGCGCGGGCAGGTGGAGAGGTTGCTCGCCGATGCATCGCCCGCCGGGATCGAGCCCGAGGCACTGATCGCGCCGCACGCCGGCTACGCCTACTCGGGACCGATCGCGGCCAGCGCCTTCAAAGCGGTCGCCGGCCGCCGCGGCAGCATCCGCCGCGTCGTCCTCGTCGGTCCCTCGCACTTCGTCCCCTTCGCGGGGCTGGCGGTGCCCGAGGCGACCGCCTTTCGTACGCCGCTGGGCGAGGTGCCGCTCGATCTCGACGGCGTGGCGGCTGCCAGCCGCCATGCGGTGGTCGGGCGCTCGGCCGAGGCCCACCGGCGCGAGCACTGCCTCGAGGTCGAGCTGCCGTTTCTCCAGGTCCTGCTCGGCGAGTTCGAGATCGTGCCGCTGGTGACCGGGCAGGCGACGCCGGAAGAGGTCGCGGCGCTGATCGAGGCGCTGTGGGAAGGCCCCGAGACCCTGGTCGTCGCCAGCTCCGACCTGTCCCATTACCAAGACTACGAGACCGCGCGCCGGCTCGATCAGGCCACCGCCCGAACGATCGTCGGGGGCCGTTCGGAGGAGCTCGAGCCGGGCAGCGCCTGCGGCCGCCTGGCGGTCCAGGGCCTCCTGCTCGCCGCCGGCCGCCGGGGGTTGAACGCCACCCTCCTCGACCTGCGCAGCTCCGGCGACACCGCGGGGCCGCGCCATGAGGTGGTCGGCTACGGAGCCTTCGCCTTCGCCTGATCGCCGGCCGAGGTGAGAGCTACCTGCGCGACGACTCGATTCGGTAAATTGGAAGGATGATCGTCGCCAAGTTCGGGGGCACCTCGGTGCAGGACGCGGAATGCATCCACCGCGCCGTCGGCATCGTCGGTGATCGCCTCGAGCGCCGTCCTCTCGTCGTCGTCTCGGCGCTCGCCGGAGTCACTCGCCAGCTGCTGGCGTTGGGCCGGCAGGCGCTCGCCGGGGCCGCCGCGGCGCGCCGAGAGCTGGGCGCGATCGGCAACCGTCACCTCGCCATCCTCGGCGAGCTCGACACGACACCCGGCGAGCGGCGTTGGGGCGAGGCCCGCAGCAGGGCACTGCTGGCGGCGCTGCAAAGCCGGCTGGACGGCATCGCCGGCAGCGGCGTCTACGACGGCGCCGCGCAGGACGGCGTGATCGCCTTCGGCGAGCGGCTCTCGACGACGCTGTTCGGTGCCGCCGTCCGGGGCGCCGGCCTGGCGGCGGACAACGTCGATGCCGCCGAGGTGGTGGTCACCGACGACCGCTTTCGCAGCGCCCGCCCCGACCGCGGCGCGATCGACCGGCGGGCGGCGCTGCGCCTGCGGCCGCTCCTGGAGGCCGGGCGGGTGCCGGTCGTCGAAGGGTTCATCGGCGCCACGACCGCCGGCCAGACCACCACCATGGGGTTCGAAGCCTCGGACCTGACGGCCTCGCTGCTGGGGGCGGCGCTCGGCGCCGAGGAGGTGCAGATCTGGACCGACGTGCCCGGCATGCTGACCACCGGCCACCCGGCGATCGCCGCCCCGCGCCGCG
>DASWHK010000206.1:0-24507 GCA_036398215.1 Acidobacteriota bacterium
CCGTGCCCGGTCTTGCTGGTCAAGTAGCGCCGCCGAAGCCGTGATGAACCGGCGCCGTTTGCTGCTCGCCGCGCTGGCGGCGGCCGCCAGCGATCCGGCGTTTGTGGCCGGGAGCGCCTCAGCGACCGGGAGCGACCCGGCCTCGGCCGCCGCGGACGGCCCGGTCTCGACCGGCGAAGGCATCCGCGCCGCCGCCCCGGATGCATTGCCCCAAGCCCCGGTCGGAGTCACGGGGATCGACTACTTTCCCGTCTACTACACCTGGTACAGCGAGCCGCGGCGCTGGAACGCGAACCCCGACTACCTGCCGGCGCTCGGCGCGTACCGTTCCGATCAGCGCAGCACGATCGCGCAGCACCTCGGCTGGCTCGACGCCAACGGCGGCGCCGGCTTTACCGTCAACTGGCACGGGCCCGAGGGTTTCGTCCACCAGACGCTCCAGGATCATTTTATCCCGGAGATCGGCGGCTTCCCGGGCCAGGAGTTCTGCATCCACTGCGATCCCTTCATCCGCTGGGGGCTGCCGATGCCTGATTTCACCCGCGACCAGACGGCGGCGGTGCTCTGGCGCGGCGACGCCCGGCACATCGCCCGCTCCTTCATGTCGCATCCGCAGTACGCACGGGTGAACGGCCGACCCCTCCTGTTCATCTACCTGGCACGGGCCATCGAGGGCCTGGACAGCCTCGAGGCGTTCGTCGAGATCGTCCGCGACGAGGTGGCGGAGGCCGGGCACCCGGGCGTCTACCTGGTGCTCGGCGAGGCGTGGTGGATCCCCGCCAACGAGACCCCCGTGAACCTCGAGATCATCCGCTCGACGCGCGCCCCGCGAACCCGCGTCGGCGACGCCGTGTACTCCTACAACCTCGCCACCGAGCCGGAGCACGAGCGCATCTGGAGGGGCAACATCCGCACCTTCCTGGGCGAGGCGGGGCGCGTCTACAAGGACTACCGGAATCTCATGGACGCGCGCGGCGCCGCCGATCGACAGGTCATCACCACCCTCATGCCGCGCTTCGACAACACCCTGTTGCGACGGCTCGAAGGAGGGCCGCCGGGCATGAACATCGGTCCCTGGCGGGGCCACGCGGGCCTCGACTTCGAACGGGACGTCGCGGTCGTGCTCGACAAGCTGAGCACGTCCTTCGAGCCGGTGCGCGGCGACCGCACGCTGATGGTGGTCACCAGCTGGAACGAGTGGCCTGAGCGCTCCGCCCTCGAGCCGTCGTTTGCGGGCACCGACAAGGACGGCCTTCCGGCGCCCCGAGACGCCTACCTGACCGCTCTCGGGGGCGCGGTAGCCGCTTTCCCGCCGCCGAACGACCCGGGGCTGCGGCCCGGCGGGCTCTCCACCTCCCGGCGGCGCGGTCTCGCCGACCGTGCCGACGCGCTGCTGCAGGAGGTCGACGTGGCGCTCGACATGTCGGGACTGACCTCCGAGCAGACGGAAAACGTCACTTTGCGCCACGTGACGGGCGGCCGAGTAGCGTATCGGGCACAACTTGCCGCAGGGGTGGGCTGAGCAAGTACGCGCCGCGCGCAGAAGTACGCGCGAGCGAGGTGTGTTCACAGCACTCGCAGGTAAGGATCCGCGTAACATCCGCACGATCCTCCCCAAGCGCTTGCCGACAGCCGAATACCGCCAGGATCGAGGAAGAACCTTCCGGCTAACCGGTCCTTGACGAGTCCAGGCGACGCGCGAAGCGGCGGCGCGCGGCGGCGGTGGGGGCCGCATCCAAGACCCTCTCGCGCTCGGCCCCGCTGAGCTTCATGTGGTCGATCAGCACGCCCAGGCACCAGCTTCGCCGCGTGGGGGTGTCGAGCTGGGCGATCAGCCGGAGCGACTCGTCGACGCCGGTCACCGCGCCGCCGCGGATCAGCTCGCTGACGGCGCGCCGCGACGCCCAGCCCGGCCCCAGCTTCGCGACCAGCTCGGCGCGCCCGCTGACCCCGAGGGCCGCGACGCCGGCCGGATTCTGGCGCAGCTCGCGGAGCTCCCGCAGGCGCTGCGCCGCCGTGAGAGCGCCGCGCGGACCTTCCCGGTGGAAATCCTCGGGAAACGGCGCGGCCAGGTCCGCGACCCTCGCCGGTTCGGAGCTGATGGGGCCGGTCACCGCTCGCGCCACCGGCTCGGGGCCGGGAGCCGCCGACACCGGAGCCTGCGCGATCGGCGATCGGATCGACTGCGGCCGCGCGGGCGCCACGGGGAGCGTGGGCGCCGGCCTCGATTCTTCCGCCGAGGTGTCCGCGGCCGCCGGTGGCCGGGACCGCGGGCCGGGGCGGGCAGCCGAGGGCCCCGGGTCGGGGCCGACGGGGCGAGTCGCAGCCGGCGCCACCGGCTCGGGGCCGGGCGGCGTTGCAATCGCCGGCGCCTGGTCCGTGTCCCGCGGCTCCGCTTGGCTGGCTACCGGCGCCGGCGTCGGGTCGCCTAACTCTTCGGCCTCCTGCTCGAGCGCCGCCTGCACGGCGGTGGCCACCAGGTCGCTGACCCGCCGGCGGTCGGCCTGCCGCAGCTGCGCCGCCCAGCGCCGCAGCTCGGCGGGGTCCGCGTCGCCGAGGCGGTCGAGGGCCTCCTGCACCGCCCGCTCGTCTTCCGACAGCGTGCCGTCGCGCAGGAACAGGCGCTCGAGCTGCTTCCAGGCCACCCGGCTGCCGAGCGTCAGGGCAACCCGTTCCCGCTCGGCGGCCGAAAGGCTCTTGATCTGCCGCCAGTAGCGGGCGGCGAGCCGCAGCTTACGCGTCGTGCCGCGCTGCGCCGCGAGCTGGCGCAGGAACTCCTCGAAGTCGAGGTTGGCGGGGGCCACCGGCTACTTCCCGTCGTCGTCCGCCGCCTTGCCGCCGGCGCGCGCCGGCTTGCTGGTCTCGACCAGGCTCTGCGCCGCAGCCCCCGGCAGCGCCGCGATGCCCTGCAGGAACTGGTCGATGTCGACGCCGGCGAGCTGCTCGAGGATGGGGCCGAGCTGGGTGAGGACCTGCACCACGTCCTCGGTCAGCTTGGCGGCTCCCGTCCCCCGCCCGGCGCCGTTGCTGATGATCGTCGTGGCCCCGGCCCGCGACAGCGGCTCGGAAACGGCGGCGGCGATGTCGGGAAGCACCTTGAGGGCTTCGATCGAAAGGCCGGCCTCGTTGTAGAGCTTGAGGGCCTCGGCGAGGAGGCGCCGGGCCTCGGCCTCGGCCTCGCCCCGAGCCCGGATCGCGTCGGCCTCGGCCAGACCCACTTCGCGCTCCTGGGCGGCCTCGGCAGAGGCGCGGGCGATGCCCTCGGCCTTGACCGCCTCGGCCTCTTCCTCGCGCCGCTTGCGCGCCGCCGCGGCGCGCTGCTCGATCTCGTAGCGCTCGGCATCGACCTTTTCGCGAACATTGGCGTTGAGCTCGAGCTTGCGGCGGGCGACCTCCTTCTCGGCGATGCGGATGTCCTGCATCTTGAGCTCCATCTCGCCGCTCTTGACCGCCTGGGCGTCGGCCACGTCGACCTCCTGCTTGATCGACGCCTTCGTCAGCGACAGCAGCTTGTCGGCGTCGGCGATCTCGGTGTCGACGCCGATGCGCTTCTGCTCCTTGGCCTGGCGGGCGACCTCTTCCTGGATGGCGGCGTCGCGGTCGGCACTGGCGATGGCGATGCGGGCCTCCTTGAGGGCCTCCTGGATCTTCGGCTGTCCGAGGGCGTCGAGGTACCCCTGCTCGTCTTGGATCTCCTGGAAGACGAACGACTTGAACTCGAAGCCCATCGCCTCGAGGTCGCGGTGCGCTTCGTCCCGCACCTTGTCCTGGAAGGATTTCTGGTCGCGGTACAGCTGCTCGACCGTGAGGGTGCCGACGATGCCGCGCAGGTGGCCGGCAACGGTCTCCTGGATCGTGCCCCGAACCTGGTCGGGCGGTACACCGAGGAAGGACTCGGCGGCACGACTGATCGCGTCGATGCTGGTGTGAACCTTGACCTGCGCCACCGCCTTGACGTTGATCGGGATCCCCTGCTCGGTGTAGACGTGCGGCAGGTTGATCTCCAGCGTCATGATCTTCAGCGACAGCCGCTCGAAAGCCTCCCACCCTGGCCAGATGAAGGTGCCGCCGCCGCGCACGATGCGATAGCCCTCCGACTCGCCCTCCACCGAGACGACCTTCTTGCCGAGCAGCTTGCGGCGACCATAGACGATGAGCGCCTCGTCGGGCCCGGCCTTCTTGTAGCGAGCTTTGAAGACCAGATAGACGACAGCGAGGCCGAAAAGCAACGCGACGACGAAAAAGGCGAAGCCGAACGCATCGAGAATATTGGACATCCGATCCTCCCTTGGCAGCGACCGCCCGAGCGCGTCGCGACGGGCATCGCGGCAAACGCCGGGCGAAGGCTTCGGCGACCCTTGACCCGGGCTGGACCTTGCCCGGTGCGGCCTCACCCCGTTTGTGCCGACGCAGGCATTCTTCTGCGATCGGCGGCGGCGCGCAAGGGTGGACCGGCGGCCAACTCCTTCGTCCCGCCGTCTCCTCGGCCTTCAAAATAGTGAGGACCTTTTTATTTTGAACGCCAGCGGCTAGCCTTCCCCCGTCAGGAGGCGCCCGCCCGTTCGGCGGGCCGCGGAAGCCGGGCTGTTCGGGGACCGGCTGTTGCGACATCTCGGTCTGGGGACCGATGGCAATGGATGGTGGAGGAGCGTTGCTCACAATCCACTGAGCGCCATTCCGCGGGGCCGGAAGCATCTGGTCGCGCCTGCCGTGCGCGGCGGCGTCCAATCCCTGGCGGCCGGCGAGCTCGTCGCCATGCGGTAGCTCGTCCCAGCATCCAGCTCGCGCCTTCGCCTCTCGAAATCCACCATTGCGCGCGATGAGAATGAGGCCGAGAAGGGCACGACTGGCGATCGTCGTCCTGATCGTTGCCGCGGTGACGGCGACCGTGGGCGCGACGATCACGGTTTCGCTGTATCGCTACGCGTTCGAGCATCACCGCGGCCACCTCCGAGACCTCGCCCAAGCCCGGGCCCGGCTGATCGCCGCGGCGGCCCGGCTCGAGGCCGTCGATCCCCCCAACGAGCCCGGCGACGCCGACGAAGCGGTCTTGGCGGAGATCCGCGACCTGCAATCCGCCGCGGCGGAGTTCGGCGAGAGAGGAGCGTTCACGGTCGCTCGCCGGGTCGGTGACACGATCGAGTTCATCGGCAGCGGTCCCGACGGGCAGCCCATCGGTGCGGTGCCGTTCGACGCTGCCGCCGCCGAGCCGATGCGCCGGGCGCTCGGCGGCAGCTCCGGAACGATCATCGCGCCGGACTACCGCGGGGTCGAGGTGCTGGCGGCGTACGAGTGGGTCCCGGAGCCGGGCGTCGCCGTCGTCGCCAAGATGGACCTCGCCGACGTGCAGGCGCCGCTGCGGCGCGGCGCGCTGCTCGGCGGCGGCTTCGCCGCCCTCCTGATCGCGGCCGGCGCCTTGCTGATCTTCGTGCTCGGCGAGCGCTTCACCCACGAGCTGGAAGCCGGCCAGGCGCGCTACCTGGCTCTTTTCGAGGGCTCCAGCGACGGCTTGCTGGTGCTGCGTGGCGAGCGCTTCGAGGAGGCCAACGAACGGGCTTGCGAGCTCGCGATGCGCAGCCGAGAGGAGATCATCGGCAGGACGCTGGCCGATGTTTCGCCGCCCCTGCAGGCGGACGGAAGCCCCTCCGACGCAGCGGCGAGGGCGCGAATCGAGGCGACGCTGGCCGCTGGGCCGCAATCGTTCGACTGGCGGTTCGAGCGCGCCGATGGCCAGCTCAGGGAAGCTGCGATCACCACCACTGCGCTCGAGCTCGACGGAGAAACGCAGGTGCTCGTGACGATGCTGGACGTCACCGAGCGCAAGCGACGCGAAGAGCACCGGCGCCGACTGCTGACGATCGTCGAGGCGTCGGCCGACGGCGTGGAAATGGCCGATGCCGAGGGGCGGATCATGTATGCCAACGCCACCTGCCGCGCGCTTCTGGGCTTGGAACCGGACCAGGATCTCGCGGGCCTGCGGATCTCCGATTTCAGCGATCCCCGCGATGCCGAGGAGCTCCTGTCCACGGCGGCGCGCGAAGGCTCCTGGCGCGGAGAGGTCGAGGTCCGGCGCGCCGATGGCGGAATGGTGCCGATCTCCCAGACGGTGGTCGTCCACCGCGACGAAACCGGGGAGCCCGCCTACTACTCGACGATCATGCGCGACATCAGCGCGCGCCAACGGGCCGAAGGCGAGCTGCGGCGGCTGGCGACGGCGATCGAGCAGGTCAGCGAGGGGATCATGATCACCGACGCCGACGGTACGATCGAGTACGTCAACCAGGCCGCCGAGCAGATCACCGGCTATGGTCGCGAAAAGTTGATCGGCGCGAACCCACGCCTCCTGAGGAGCGGCCACCAGGACGAGGCCTTCTACGCCGAGCTGTGGGAGACGATCTCCAGCGGCAAGCGGTGGCAGGGCCAGCTCGTCAACCGCCGCGCCGACGGCACCTTCTATCAGGAGGAGATGTCGATCTCGCCGGTGCGCGCCGAAAGCGGAGAGATCCGCAGCTTCGTTTCGGTCAAGCGCGACATGACCGAGCAGATACTGCTCGAGAGCCAGATGCGGCAGGCCCAGAAGATGGAGGCTATCGGCCAGCTCGCCGGCGGCGTCGCCCACGACTTCAACAACATGCTCACCGGAATCACCGGCTACGCCCAGCTCATGCTACGCGGCATCGAGGACGAGGAAGACCGCGCCGATCTGCAACAGATCCTCGAGCTATCGCAGCGCGCCGCCGGCCTTACCCACCAGCTGCTCGCCTTCAGCCGCCGCCAGCAGCTCGAGCGCGAGAGCCTCGACCTCAACAACCTCGTCGAGAGCACGCTGAAGATGCTGCGCCGACTCATTCCCGAGGACGTCGAGCTGGAGTTCGCGCCCGCCGCTGATCTCGACAACGTCATGGCCGACTCGGGACAGATGGTCCAGGTCCTGATGAACATGGCGCTCAACGCCCGGGACGCGATGCCCGACGGCGGCAAGATCTTGATCGCTACGTCGAACGTGTCGATCGACGAGAACTACGCGCGCCAGCACCTGGATGTCGAGTCCGGCCCCTACGTCCTGCTTTCGGTAACCGACACCGGCACCGGCATGACCAGCGAGACGATGAAGCACCTGTTCGAGCCGTTCTTCACAACCAAGGGCGTCGGTGAGGGCACCGGGCTCGGCCTCGCCACCGTGTACGGGATCGTCACCCAGCACGGCGGCCGCATCACGGCGTACAGCGAGCTCGGACGGGGGAGCACGTTCAAGATCTACCTTCCGGCCACCGGGATCGTGGCTCGGGTCGCCGACCGGGACAAGCTGCCCCTGCGGCGCGCCTCACGGGTTGCCACGGTACTGCTCGTCGAGGATGAGGACTCGGTGCGCGCGGTCGTCGAGCGCACGCTCGGCGAGCTCGGTTACAATGTCCTGAGCGCCGACCGGCCGTCCGCCGCCCGAGCAGCTTTCGAACAACTCGAGGGAGCCATCGACCTGTTGATCACCGATCTCGTGATGCCGGGCGGCACCGGCCGAGAGCTGTACGAGGAGCTCGCCGGAGGCCTGCCGCATCTTCCCGTCCTCTTCATGTCCGGCTACCCCGATCGCGGCGCCGTGCAGTTGGGCGGCCTGCCGGAGGGGGCGGAGTTCCTGCAGAAGCCCTTCAGCCCCAGGACGCTCGGCGAGCGCGTCGCCCTGATCCTGGGGAACGACCCGTGAGCCTCGCCTGGATCTCGCTCGCGGCGCTGGTTGCGGCGGTCGTCGCCGGCATCGCGCTGCGCGTCAACATCGGGCTGCTGGCGCTCGCCCTCGCCTACCTGGTGGGCGCCGGGCTCGGCGGAATGCCGGTCCGCGAGGTGACCGCGGGCTTCCCCGTGCAGCTCTTCCTGGTCCTGGTCGCGATCATGTTCCTGTTCGCCCAGGCGCAGGTGAACGGCACCCTCCCCAAGGTCGCCCAGCAAAGCATCCGCCTGGCGCGCGGCAACCTCGGCATGGTGCCGATCGTCTTCTTCGGGCTGTCGGTGGCCATCGCCACGCTGGGCGGCGGCAACATCGCCGCCACCGCTCTGATTGCCCCGATCGCCATGGCCGCTGCCGGCCGCATGGGCATCAGCGCCTTCCTGATGACGATCATGGTCGGCAACGGCTGTAACGCCGGGGCCTTCTCGCCGATCGCCCCGACCGGCATCGTCGCCAACCAGCTGATGGCCGAGGCGGGGCTGGCGGGCATGGAGTGGCAGACCTTCTGGAACACGTTCTTCGCCCAGTCGTTCGTGGCCTTCTCCGGCTACTTCCTGCTCGGGGGGGTGGCGCTACTGCGCAGCGAAAAGCGCGTCGACGCGGCCGAGCACCTCTCGGCCGAGGATCTGGCGCCGTTCAACCGCGCGCAGTGGTTCACGCTCGCGGTGCTCGCCGCCCTGCTGGTCACGATCATCCTCTTCGGGGTCGATATCATCGTCGGCGCCTACGTCTGCGCCGCGATCCTCCTGCTGACCCGCGTCGCCGACCAGGAGGCGGCGATCAAGGCGGTGCCGTGGGGCACGATCATGCTGGTGTGCGGGGTCTCGACGCTGGTGTCGGTCCTCGGCCAGACCGGTGGCATGGACGTGATCGTCGACATGCTGGTGGCGATGTCGACGGCAACCAGCGTCACCGGGATCGTCGCCTTCGTCTCCGGGCTGATATCCGCCTACAGCAGCACGGTGGGAGTGGTCCTGCCGGCGTTCTTGCCGCTGGTTCCCGGCCTCGCCGAGCGTCTCGGAGCCGACCCGATGGCCATCGCCTCGTCGATCAACGTAGGCGGCCATCTGGTCGACGTCTCTCCGCTGTCTACCATAGGTGCGATTTGTCTCGCCGCCGCCGCGCCCCACGAGGATCGCGACGCCCTGTTCAACAAGGTGCTGGCGTGGGGGCTGTCGATGTCGGTCGTCGGGGCGCTGGTCTGCTGGGTCTTCTTCGGACTGCTCTGAGACGGGCCGAGCCCTGCAGACGCGAGATCGCCGAAAGGCCCTGGAACCGCGGCCAGCGTGCTGCCGGCTCGCCTCCCGGTGGCGGGGAGGCCAGCAGGGCGGGATCGACAACGGGGACGGGAGTGGGCGTTCACCCCCCGCCGAGCCAGCTGACCCCCACGACGGCGGCACCGGCCGCCGCCACCCGTCCCGGAGCCGTTCCGCTCGACGAGGCCTGGAAACCTGCGAAATCAGCCGTATACTCTGTTCCGTAGTGGACCGCGATTCCCCCCTGTGACCCGAGGCCGCGCATGAAAACGCTCTCCTATGCTGTTGTCGGCCTGGGAATCCTCTGCCTCGGCCTCGCGGCGAGTGAGGTTTCGGCGCAGCGGCGGTCGGGGCCGGCCGTGCAGGCGGCGATGGCGGCATCGGCGCCGGCGCCGAAGCAGTCAACGTTGCAGGCGCAGAACGCGGTCATCGGCCGCTACTGCCTCCGCTGCCACAACGACGCGATGAACACCGGCGGCCTGTCGCTGGAGTCGTTCGACGCCGCCGACGCCGCCGAGACCCCGGAAGTCACCGAGAAGATGATCCGCAAGCTGCTGGCGGGGATGATGCCGCCGGCGGCCGCCCAGCGCCCCGACGATGAGACCTACGCCGAGCTGATCACGACGCTCGCGGCGACGGTCGACGCGGCGGCCGCGATCGATCCGAGCCCCGGCGGGCGAACCTTCCAGCGCCTGAACCGCGCCGAGTACGAGCGCTCGATCCGCGACCTGCTGGGCCTCGAGGTCGACGCCGGCGTCTATCTGCCGCCCGATACCGTCAGCGCCGGCTTCGACAACATCGCCGACGTCCAGGGGTTATCGACAACTCTGATGGAGGGATACCTCAGCGCCGCCAGCGAGATCAGCCGCCTGGCGATCGGCGTGCCACGGGCCAGTCCCGGCGAGGCGACCTACAAGATCCCCCGCTACGTTTCCCAGCGCGAGCGCGTCGACGGCGCCCCCTACGGCACGCGCGGCGGCGTCTCGGTGGTCCACTCGTTCCCGGCCAACGGCGAATACGTCTTCACGATGGCCTTTTACGACTCGCCGATCGCCATGCTCTACGGCAAGACGACCTACCACGACGAGCAGATCGAGGTGTCGATCAACGGCGATCGCGTCGCCCTGTTGGACGTCGATCGCTTCATGGACCCCGACCACGAGATCCTGAGGACCGGGCCGATCTTCGTGCGCTCGGGGCCCCAGCGATTGACCGCCGCCTTCATCCAGAAAGCCGAGGGTCCCGCCCCCGACGTGCTCTCGCCGCACAACTGGAGCATCGCCGACAAGGACATCGGCGCGGCCTACGGCGTCACGACCCTGCCCCACCTCCGCGACCTGGCCGTCCTCGGGCCCTACAACGCCACCGGCGTCTCGGCGACCCCGAGCCGGCAGAAGATCTTCAGCTGCAGGCCGACGTCGGCGGGCGAGGAAGCCGGCTGCGCCGAGCAGATCCTGTCGCGCCTGGCGACCGCCGCCTACCGGCGAACGCTCAGCCCGCGCGACGTCGCGGCCTTGATGTCCTTCTACGAGGCCGGCGCCGCAGGCGGCGGCTTCGAGGCCGGGATCCGCTCGGCGCTGGAAGCGATCCTGGCGAGCCCTCATTTCGTGTTTCGTTTCGAGCAGCCGGCCGCCGGCGGCGGCGGTCGCTACCGGATCGGCGACGCCGCGCTGGCCTCGCGCCTGTCGTTTTTCCTGTGGGGCTCGCCCCCCGACCCCGAGCTGATCGCGCTCGCCGGCGAAGGACGGCTCGCGGATCCATCGGTCCTGGAAGAACAGGTCGGCCGGCTGCTGTCCGACCCGCGCGCCGAGGCGCTCGGCACCCGCTTCGCCGCCCAGTGGCTGCGCCTGCAGGACCTCGACAAGGTCCATCCCGACGCCCTGACGTTTCCGGATTTCGACCAGCAGCTCGCCGACGCGATGCGGCGCGAGACCGAGCTGTTCTTCTACAACCTGGTGCGCGAGGACCGCAGCATCTTCGACCTGCTGACCGCCGACTACACCTTCGTCAACGAGCGGCTTGCCCGCCACTACGGGATTGCCGGCGTCACCGGGAACGACTTTCGCAGGGTGCGGCTGGCCGACGAGGAGCGCCGGGGGCTGCTGGGGCACGGCAGCATCCTGACGATGACGTCGCACGCCGACCGGACCTCGCCCGTACTGCGCGGCAAATGGGTCATGCAGGTCCTGCTCGGCAGCCCGCCGCCGCCGCCGCCGCCCGACGTTCCGGAGCTCGAGGCCACCGATGAGGCCGCCGACGGCAGGCTGCTGACCGTCCGCGAACGGCTGGAGATGCATCGCCGCAACCCCGCCTGCAACTCCTGCCACCGGATGATCGATCCCATCGGCCTGGCGCTGGAGAACTTCGACGTCACGGGCGCCTGGCGCCTCAAGGACAACGGCATGCCCGTCGACCCGGCGAGCCGCTTTTACGACGGCAACCAGGTGAGCAGCCCGACCGAGCTGCGGGAGGCGCTGCTGAGGTACTCCGATGCCTTCGTGATGACGTTTACGGAGAATCTCATGGCATATGCCCTGGGGCGGCGGATAGAGTATTTCGACATGCCGTCGATCCGCGCGATCGCCCGCGAGGCGGCGGCCAACGACTACCGGATCTCTTCGTTCATCTCCGGGGTCGTCGAAAGCGCCGCGTTCCAGAACAACGATCAGGTGCAGAGCGTCGAGGCGGCCGCCGGCAGTGGTGCAGAACGATAGCGGTTCGTGTTGAAATCGAGAGGAATGGGCAAGCAGACGAATATTCAGCTTTCGTGATTTGAACGTGGCCCCGCGGCGCTTCGGGCGCTTCGGGTACGTGGACCGAGGACGAGCATGTACATCAGCAGGAAAACGATCCCCCGCCGGACGGTGCTACGCGGCATGGGCGCGACGGTGGCTTTGCCCCTTCTCGACGCCATGGTCCCCGCCTTCGGCGGCACGGTCCGGAGCGGCGCGGTGGGCGCGGCGCAAGCGGATCCGGCGCGGCTGGTGTGCATCGAGATGGTCCACGGCGCCGCCGGCTGCAACGAGTACGGAGCCACCAAGAACCTCTGGTCGCCGGCCCAGATCGGGCGTGACTTCGATCTCGGCCCCAGCGCCCTCAGCTCGCTGGAACCGTTCCGCGACAAGCTGACCATCGTCAGCAACACCGACGTCGCACAGGCGGAAGCCTTCGACGCCGACGAGATCGGCGGCGACCATTACCGCTCGAGCGCGGTCTTCCTCACTCAGTCTCACCCACGGCAGACCGAGGGCGCCGACGTCCGCGTCGGGACGTCGATGGACCAGCTCTATGCCCAGAGGTTCGGCCAGGAGACGCCGATCCCCTCGATGCAGCTGTGCATCGAGAACGTCGATCAGGCGGGCGGCTGCGACTACGGCTACGCCTGTGTCTACTCGGACACCATAAGCTGGGCGTCGCCCTCCGAGCCGCTGCCGATGATCCGCGACCCGCGCGCCGTCTTCGACCAGCTCTTCGGCGCCGGCGGCACCCCCGAGGAGCGCGCGGCGCGACGGCGCAGCAAGCGCAGCATCCTCGACTGGATCGGCGAGGAGGTGGCCTTCTTGAAGAAGCAGTTCGGACCGGCCGATGCGGCACGCATGGACGGCTATCTCGAGAACATCCGCGAGATCGAGCGGCGCATCGAGCGGGTCGAGGCGCGCAACAGCAGCGGCGAGGTTCGCGAGCTGCCGCAGGCCCCGGCCGGCGTCCCCGACTCGTTTAGCGAGCACGTCAAGCTGATGTTCGACCTGCAGGTACTGGCGTTCGCCGCCGACGTCACCCGCGTCTTCTCGTTCAAGCTCGGACGCGACGCCTCGGCCCGCGTCTACCCGGAGAGCGGCGTCGATCGCGGCTTCCATCCCTTGTCGCACCACGGCGGCAAGGAGGAGACGGTCGAGCAGTTCGGCGTCCTCAACCGCTACCACGTCAGCCTGGTCCCGTACTTCCTGGAGAGCCTGCAGCGGACGATGGAGGGGGAGGCGAGCCTCCTCGACAAGACCATGGTGATCTACGGCTCGCCGATGGGCGACCCGAACCTCCACAACCACAAGCGCTGCCCGCTGTTCGTGGTCGGCGGCGCCAACGGACGGCTCGACGGCAACCTCCACCTGCGGGCGGACGACGGCACGCCGATGGCGAACGTGATGCTGAGCCTCATGCACCGGCTCGGCCTCGACGACCTGGAGAGCTTCGGCGACAGCACCGGCGAGCTCTCGTTGACGATCTAATGCGACGACGCGACCCGGACGTGCGGCCCAGCTCTGCAATCCGCAGCCCCTGGCGGAAGGATCGTTGGTCTGCCTCGCCGACCTCGCGGGCGGCGACCGGGAGGGCCGCCACTCCCGCAGGCATCGACGAGCAGGCCCGGCGTCCCCTGGGGGCCTTCCGGCCCCTCGCAGCGAAGCGGCTCGGAGCCATTTTCGCGCTTGCGCTGGGCCTTCCGACGCTGCTCTCGGCGGCGCCCGGGCAGGGGGGCGCTTCGCCCGTAGCCGACGCCGCCATGCGGAACGACGTCGAAGCGGTCCGCACCCTGCTCCGCCAGGGCGCCGACGTCAACGTCCCCCAGAACGACGGCATGACGGCGCTGCACTGGGCGTCGCGCAACGGCCGCGTCGAGATCGTCGAGATGCTGGTCTACGCCGGCGCCCACCTCGAGGCGGGGACGCGAATCGGCAGCTACACGCCGCTGCACCTGGCCGGCAAGGCCGGCGACGCGGCCATGGTCGCGGCATTGCTCGAGGCCGGCGCCGACGCCAACGCCGCCACCGCCGCCAGCGGGGCGACCGCGCTGCACTTCGCGGCCGCCGCCGGCAGCGCGCCGACGATCACGACGCTGCTCGATTACGGCGCCAACCCGAACGCGACCGAGACGGCCTGGGGAAACACGCCGCTGATGTTCGCCGCCGCCGCCAACTACGTCGGCGCGGTCGCGGCGCTGGTCGAACGGGGCGCCGACATTTCGCTCTCCTCGACGGTCGTTGACGTCGTCGAGCGGACGGAGTCGGACCGGGTGGAGCAGAGAATCCGCGACCGCCAGGCCGCCGCCTTCAAGGAGATCGAGGAAGAGGCCAGGGCCGAGGGCGAACCCGCACAGGGCGAGGAAGAGAAAGAAGGGGAGGAGAACAAGGAAGGGGAAGCCGCCGGAGTCGAAGGAGAGCAAAAGGCCGAACAGGGCGCCGAAGGTGAAACACCGAAGGAAGCCGAGCAGGGCGCCGAGGCCGAGAAGCCGAAAGAGGGCGAGCAGCCCGAGGCCGAAAAGTCGAAGCAAGGCGAGCAGGGCGTCGAGATCGAGAAGCCGAAGGCCGAGCAGGGCGCCGAAGCCGAGAAGCCGAAGGAAGGCGAGCAACCCGAGACCGAGAAGCCGAAGGAAGTCGAAGGGGGCGCTGCGGCCGAGGGCGAAGAGACCGAGGCCGGCGAAGAAAAAGAGGAGGGCGCTGCCGAAGAAGGCGAGAAGCCGGAGGGCGAGGCCGACGAGAAGGAAGAGGAGAAGAGGCCGCCGAGCTATGCGGAGCTCGTCGGCGGCCACGGCGGCTTGACGGCGCTGCTGTACGCCGCCCGCGAGGGACACGTAGAGACGGTGGAGGCCCTGCTCGACGCCGGCGCCGACATCGACGCGGTAAGCGGCGGCGACCACACCAGCCCCCTGCTGATCGCCACCCTCAACGGCCACTTCGACCTGGCGATGCTGCTGCTGGAGCGCGGCGCCGACCCCAACATCGCCAGCGATGCGGGGGCCACACCGCTGTACGTCGCCTTGAACGTTCGCTGGGCGCCGCGGTCGGCCTACCCGCAGCAAAACGCCTACAAGCAGCAACGGACAGCGTACCTGGATCTCATGGCGGCGCTGCTTGAGAACGGCGCCGATCCGAACGTCCGCCTGAGCAAGCACTTGTGGTACACGTCGTTCAACTTCGACCATCTGCTGGACTCGACCGGCGCGACGCCGTTCTGGCGGGCCGCCTATGCGACGGACGTCGAGGCCATGCGTCTTCTCGTGGCCCACGGCGCCGACCCGAACATCCCGACCTCGAAGCTGCCGTCGCGGGGCCGCCCGCGCCCGCAGGGCGAGGACGGCAAGGAAAAGGAAGAAGGAGACCCTTCGGGCCTGCCGCCGGTGCCGGTTGGCGGCCCGGCGGTCTATCCGCTCCACGCGGCCTCGGGCGCCGGCTACGGCGAGGGGTTCGCCGGCTATGCCCACCAGCACGCTCCCGGCGGCTGGATGCCGGCCGTGAAGTACCTCGTCGAGGAGCTCGGCGCCGACGTCGGCGTCCGCGACCACAACGCCTACAACGCGATCCACCACGCCGCCTCCCGGGGGGACTTCGAGATGGTCCTCTATCTCGTCCGCCAAAGAGGGGACGTAAGGGCGGTGAGCCGCAAGGGCCAGAGCACCGCGGACATGGCCAACGGCCCGGTGCAGCGCATCCAGCCCTTCCCGCGGACCGTCTGGCTGCTCGAGCGCCTGGGCGCCAAGAACAACGACAACTGCGTCTCCTGCTAAGTGTTCCGTACCGCAAACACGCCATCCCGCCGCCACAAACATCACCGTATCTACGGTACGGAACACCAAGGCGCGAGACGTTCGCCGGGGGAGCCGGGCGTTGAGCGATGATGCTTCGCGGCCCCGACCAGCAGCACCAAGGCTCGAGACGTTCGCCGGGCGAGCCGGGCGTTGAGCGATGACGATTCCCGGCCCCGGCCAGCAGCGCCCGTCGACCACGAGGTCGAGCGGACCGCGGC
Organism: Acidobacteriota bacterium; assembly: GCA_036398215.1. Lineage (GTDB taxonomy): Bacteria > Acidobacteriota > UBA890 > UBA890 > UBA890 > DASWHK01. The sequence continues at coordinate 15,718 of DASWHK010000206.1, forward strand.
GCTGCGGAGACGCGTCGCCGCCCACTACGACGAGCTAACCCCCTACTACGCGGAGCTGTGGGGGGAGCACATCCATCACGGGCTCTACGAGACCGGCGCCGAGAGCCGCCGCGAAGCGACCGAGAAGCTGATCCGGTTGGTGGCGGAAGGCTGCCGCATCGAGCCCGGCGCGCGGGTCCTGGACGTTGGCTGTGGCCTCGGCGGAACGTCGCGCTGGCTGGACCGCACCTTCGGCTGCCGCGCCGTCGGGTTGACGATCAGCGAGGTACAGGCGGGCATGGCGCGCGATCGTTCGCGGGCCGGCGGTCCGGCGGAGGCCGGCGATTCCGGCGACTCTCAGGTACGAGGATCTTTCGCCGGCGAGACCGGTGGTCTGCGCTTCGTCGTCGGCGACGCAGCCAACCTGCCCCTCCGCGGCCCCTTCGATGCCATCCTCGCCATCGAGGTCCTCTCGCACGTCGGCGACCGCGGCGGCTTTTTCCGCGACGCCGCTGGCGTGCTCGCTCCCGGCGGGCGGATCGGCATCGCCGCCTGGCTCAAGGCCAGCGCCTTGAGCCCCGCGGCGGAGCGCCGCTGCATCGCCCCGATCGAGACGGGGATGCTGGTCTCGCTCCCGACCCGCGAGGAGTACGAGCGCCATCTGGCCGCCCGAGGCCTGCAGCTCGAGTCCTACGGCGACATCAGCGCCGAGGTGGCGCGCACCTGGGACCTCTGCCTCGAGCTCATCCGCGATCGCGCCCTATGGCGGGTGGCGCGCCAGCGCGGACCCGACGTCGTCGCCTTCCTGGGCTCGTTCCGGGCGATGCGGCGCGGCTTTGCCAGCGGCGCGTTTCGCTATGCCGTCCTGCACGCCGGAAAACCGGCCGCATGAGACTCGCTATCGCTCGAGTGCGGCGGCCCCGGCGAGGGCGCACTGGGCGTCCTGCTCGCCGGTGACACCGCTGACCCCCACGGCGCCGACAATCTGGCCCTCGAACATCAGCGGCACGCCTCCCTGCAGCGGCATGAAGCCGTCGATCGGCAGCAGCGCCGTGCGCCCGCCGGAGACCTCATCCTCGAGGTCCTTGGTCGGTCCCTGGAAGTAGGCGGCGGTGCGCGCTTTGCGGATGGCGATGTCGGTGGCCACCAGCTTGGCGCCGTCCATGCGCTGGAAGAGCAACAACTGGCCGCTGTCGTCGAGAACGGCGATCGATACCGCCCAGCCGTTGCGCGTGGCCTCGGCCTCCGCCGCGGCGGCGACGCGCTTGGCGGCCTCAAGCGTCAACACCGGCTTGGTGGGCAGCTGCGACTGGGCGGCGGCCGTCATTGGCCCGGCGAGCGCGAGTCCGGCGATGAGGATCTTGGTGAGCATGACACGAGTCTCCTCGGCAAGGTGTGGGTTCTCCGGGTCGGTAACGGCTTTCGCCGGAGGCTACTACACTTCCATGCACGGCCTGCTAGGTTTGTCAGCGCGGCGGAGCGTCGATACGCTTGCCCGATGGCGAGGAAACGATGAAGAAGGTGCGCTGGGGGGTGCTCGGGGTGGCGAAGATCGCCATCGAGAAGGTGATTCCGGCGATGCAGGGCGGCGAGTACGCGGAGGTCGTTGCCATCGCCTCGCGCGATCCGGCGAAGGCCGCGGCCGCGGCCACCGAGCTGGGGCTGGCGAAGGCCTACGGGTCCTACGACGAGCTGCTGGCGGCGCCGGACATCGAGGCGATCTACAACCCCCTGCCCAACCACCTGCACCGCGATTGGACGATGGCCGCCGCCGAGCGCGGCAAGCACGTGCTGTGCGAGAAGCCCATCGGCATGTCCGCGGCCGAGTGCGAGAAGCTGATCGCGGCGCGCGACCGCACCGGCGTCAAGATCCAGGAAGCCTTCATGGTGCGCACGCACCCGCAATGGCTGCGGGCGATGGAGATCTGCCGATCGGGGCGCCTCGGGGAGGTGCGCTCCTACATGGGCTACTTCAGCTATTACAACGACGATCCGGACGACATCCGCAACATCGCCGAGGCCGGCGGCGGCGGCCTGATGGACATCGGCTGCTACCTGCTGACCACGTCGCGGATGATCTTCGACGAGGAGCCCCGGCGGGTGATGGCGCTGATCGAGCGCGACCCGGTCGCCGCGGTGGACATCCTGACCTCGATGATCCTCGATTTTCCCTCGGGCCAGGCGATCGGCACCTGCAGCACGCGCCTGGTTCCCTATCAGCGCGTCCATGTCTTCGGCGCCAAGGGCCGGATCGAGATCGAGGTCCCGTTCAATGCCCCCAACGAGCGGCCCTGCCGGCTGTGGGTCGATGACGGGAGCGACCTTTTCGGCGGCGGGATCGAGACCATCGAGATCGCCACCTGTGACCAGTACCGGATCCAGGGCGAGGCGTTCTCGCGCGCCGTCCTGCAGGACGGCGAGGTCGCCTACCCGCTCGAGAAGTCGCTTGAAAACATGCGGCTGATCGAGGCCGCCTTCCGGTCGGCGGAGACCGGCAGGTGGGAAACGCCCGAGTCGAGCAAGCCGCCGGAGGCCCCCTGATCGGTCATGCCTCTGTATCTCGGACTCGATTCCAGCACCCAGAGCCTGACGGCGCTGCTCCTCGAAGTCGACGAGTCGCAGCCGCGCGCCGCGGCGGGGGGGCGCCTGCCCCGGGTGGTCTTCGAGCACTCGCTCGTCTTCGATGACGAGCTTGCCGAGTACGGGACACGGCACGGCGTGCTGCCGGCCGACGATCCGGCGGTGGCCGCTTCGCCGCCGTTGATGTGGGCCGAGGCGCTCGATCGGATGATGTCCCGCCTGTCGGCGGCGGATCTCGATCTCTCGCGGCTGGCGGCGATCTCGGGATCGGCGCAGCAGCACGGCAGCGTGTACTTGAGCGCCCGCTTCGCCGGCCGGCTCGCCGGGCTCGATCCCTCGCGGCCTCTCGCCGGGCAGCTCGCCGGCGATGGGGATGAGGCCGCCGGCGTGCTCTCGCGCCCGGTGGCGCCGATCTGGATGGACGCCAGCACGGCCGCGGAATGCCGCGAGATCAGCGCCGCCCTCGGCGGCGCCGAGCGCCTGGCGCAGCTCACCGGCTCGCGCGCCTTCGAGCGCTTCACGGGGCCGCAGATCCGCAAGCTCTTCAAGCGCGAGCCGGACGCCTGGGCGGCGACCGACCGCGTCCACCTGGTCAGCTCGTTTCTCGCCTCGCTGCTCATCGGCGCCCACGCCCCGCTCGACCCCGGCGACGCGTCGGGAATGAACCTCATGGACCTGGCGGCGCGCCGCTGGCTGCCGGAGGCGCTCGAGGCCACCGCCCCCGACCTGGCGGCCAAGCTGCCGCCGATCGTCCCCGCCTCGACGCCCATCGGGCAGCTGGCTCCGTACTGGCGCTCGCGCTACGGCCTGCCGGCGGCTCGGGTCGTCGTCTGGTCGGGCGACAACCCCAGCAGCCTCATCGGCTCCGGCCTGGTTCGCGAGGGCCAGGTCGCCGTCTCGCTGGGAACCAGCGACACCGTGTTCGGCGTGATGCAGGCGCCGCGCGCCGATCGATCGGGGACCGGGCACGTGTTCGGGGCGCCGACCGGCGACTACATGGGTCTTACCTGCTTTCGCAACGGGTCGCTGGCGCGCGAGCGGATTCGCGACGAGCACGGCCTGGATTGGGAGGGCTTTTCGGCGGCCATACGAGCGACGCCGCCCGGCAACGACGGCGCCCTCGTGCTGCCCTGGTTCGAGCCGGAGATCACGCCTCACGTGGCCCAGCCGGGCGTTCACCGCCTTGGTCTCGAGCCCGGCGAGGCCGCCCGCAACGTCCGCGCCGTCGTCGAGGCCCAGATGATGGCGATGGCCGGCCATTCGCGCTGGATGGGTGTGGACTTCGAGATCATCCACGCGACCGGCGGTGGCGCGGTCAACCCCGAGATCCTGCAGGTCATGGCCGACGTCTTCGGCGTCGCCGTCCGCCGCCTCCAGGTGGGCAACTCCGCGGGCCTGGGAGCGGCGCTGCGGGCCTATCATGCCGACATGCTGGCCGGGCCCGGCGCCCCGTCCGCCGGCCTCCGCGCCGCCCCTACGGCTCGCCGGGGTGGGCCGGGTCAGGGCGATCAACGGCACCGGGAGACCGACTGGAGCGTCATCGTCCGCGGCATCGCCGCGCCTACGGGCCCGACCGTCGAGCCGAACCCGGCCGCGGTGCGCGTCTACAGAGACCTGGCGCCCCGATATGCGGAGCTGGAGCGCCGTCATCGGACGCCGGCGGCGCCCGATGCCTAGCCCGACCTTAGGTGAACCTCACGCCGATCTAGATAGCGCTCAGCCGATGATCTCCCGGAGCGCGACGATGAAGTCGCGGATCTCGGGCGCGTCCTGGGCCTCGGGGCTCTGCTCGAGGTACTTCTCGAAAGCCCCAACCGCCTTGGCGTACTCCCCGGCCTGGGCGTAGGCGTAGCCGATGTTCTTGTGCGCCATCGGATAGACCGGCTGGAGCTCGATCGCTCGCTCGATGAAGGGGATCCCGTCCTCGGCCGCACCGGCGTTCACCATCCCGACGCCGATGTTGTAGAGCGTCATCGGATCATCGGGGCTCCGCGCCAGCGCCGCCTGGAACTCCTTCGTCGCGGCCTCCGACTCGCCCAGCTCGCTATACGCATGGGCCAGCTCGATGTGTGAGTTGGCATCGTCAGGCTGGTACTCGACCCACTTGAGAAAGGCGTCGCGCGCCTGCTCGAAGCGGCGCAGCTCGAAGTGGGAACGACCGATCAGGGCGTGGAGGGCGCCCATCGCCTCGGCGTTTTCCGGCAACTGCTCGACCATGGGGAGCGCCTCCTGCAGGTGGGCGATTGCCTGGTCGAACTGGCCCGCTGTGAAGGCATCGTAACCGGCCTGATAACTCTCGTTGAGGAGGTTGGCCCGCGCCACCTCGGGCACGGGCTCGACGGGCTTCAACGTCATGTCGATGCGGACCGGCCCGGCTTTCAGGTCGCGTCGCTCGACCACCTCCTGGTAGCCCGCCAGCTGGAAGATGATCTGCGTGTCGCCCAGGCGCACGCTGCGGGCGAAATATTGGCCGTCCTCGTCGGTGATGAGCTCGACGGGCGCGACCTCGGCCCCCAGCCTTTGCATCACCGCGTCGATCGTTACCTTGACCCCCTCGAGCGGCTTGCCGTCAGGGTCGGTGACGAAGCCGGAAACGCGGGCGTTCCACTGCATTGCCACCACTTCGGCCGGTAGCAAAAACGCCAGCACCAGGAGGGTAAGCCCGCCGAGCAGGAAGCTCCGGAATGCGCACCTCGACCCCGACCCCACGACCTGTCCTTTCTTCATGCTCCTCCTTCGCTCACAACCGGCTTCCAGGCCCCTAGGAGGCAGACCCATCGGAGTTTCACCACGGCCTCCTAGCGCCTCGGTTCTCGTTCAGCCATCCACGCCGCCAGGTCGGTTACGTAGCGTCGCAGCACTCCCTGGATCGCCGTGGTCGCGCTGATGTCCTCGAAGCTGATGTTGGCTCGGTAGACGACCTCGCGGCTCTCGATGTCGATCAATCGGAAGTAGCCGGACGCGCTGCGCCCAGAGGTGCGCTCCGCACCCACGCCGCTCTCGATATCGGTGATCGAGATCGCCAGGATGAACTTGGCCCGGCCCGGCTGAACGACGACCGCGAACCGGTTCGATTCGGCCAGGGCCGAGCGCATCTGGCGCTCCAGCCGGACCAAGTCCGGCCCGCTCGAGTTCAGCGCCGAGTCCTCCAGGTGAGTGGCCCGTCCGCTGCGCACGCCACCGGGGTCAGTCCCCGTAGTACCCGGGTTGAAGTTGGTGGGCAGCTCGGCCTGGGCCCTGGCATCGCTGTCTTCCGCGGTGGCAACGAACACCGGTGCAGCGTTGATGCGGATCGCGAAGTCGTCCGGCGGCGGTGACTCATTGTACATGTCGAGCATGTTCTGCCGCATGTCCTCGCCGGCGAGCTGCGCCTTGATCGCCTGGTCCCAGGCGGTCTGCCAATCTGACACCTGGGCGGCGGCCATCGACGCGAGCCGGTGGGTGTGGCCGTGACCCGCGTTGAGCTCGGCAGCGAGAACCAGAGCGTCACGCGATTCCTGCCACCTGTCGAGGATGCCGAGCACGCGGCCGCGCTGGTAGTGGGCCTCCCAATACTCCGGGTCGGCGGCGATCGCTCGATCGAGCTGTTGGAGGGCTTCTGCGAAACGGTTCCCTTCGATCAGCTTGACGCCCTGCTCGGTGGCACGGGCGGCCTCGCGTGCGCCTCCCTGGGCAGTGCCGGCAGCGACAGACGGCGCGACCACAAGCAGGGCAGCGGCGGCGATGCCGATGAATTTTCGTGAATCTTTTCGAGTGGGCATGGTCTCCATCCCGGTCTGGGACCAGCTTAGCGCACCAGGGCAGCCTCGACCACTTGCCTGTGGCAGTTCGTTGGAGGGTGCGCCGGCCCGTAGCCTGCTAGACCCTTGCGGGATTCGCTGCCAAAGGAGAAAAAAGCCAAGGCCGCGGGGGCGTGTTTGCCGCGGGCTTGGCGCAGCGATTCACTCTGCCGAACTCGCTGCCACGGCCGAGGGCGGTGTTGAGGCCACCCTCAGCCGTGCAGCAAGACTCGGTCCTCTAGTAGTTCAACCTGACGCCTAGTAGTTCAACCTGACGCCGATCTGAATCTCACGATTCGGGAAGGCGCTGCTCGGGACCAGGAAACCCGACAGGTTCGTGCGCGTGCTGCCGATGTTGCGGAAGTAGACGCTGTTGAACAGGTTGAAGGCGTCCAGCAACACCGTCGCCTCGATCGTATCGGTGAACGGCAGACGGTAACGGAGGCTGAAGTCGACGTTCGTCCTCGACGGCAGCGACGCCCCTTGGAGCGTACCCTCGAACTCGACGTCCGAGAGGCTGATGTCGTTGGGGTTGTTGGGGTTGTAGGTGCCCGCCGGCGCCACCGCGAAGTTGTTGTTGTCGAGCCGCTCGTTGATGGTGATCGTCGTGCGACCACCCGTGAGGTAGCGGAAGATCCCGGCCAGCACGACCCCGCCGTTATCACGCCAGGAGGTCCCCGGAACCGTCCAGTTGCCCGACAGAACGAAGTTGTGCCGGCGGTCCCTGCCCCCCGGCCGGTCGACGTTCTGCGGATGATCGAGCCCCAGGTCCAGGCCTCCCGGGTTGATCGGCTCACCCGTGTCGAAGTTCCAGCCGGTCATCGCGAACGTCTGGAAGTACGGCGAGTCGGGGAAGTCGTTGTTGGAATCGCCCCGCAGCCGCGACAGCGTGTAGGAGATGCGGCCTCCCAGGGTGCCGACGCGGGTGGGCGACTGCCGCTTGACCACCGAGACCTGCAACGCGTTGTAGTCGGTCTCGCCCTCGTTGACCCTCGTCGTGATGCTGCCGAACGACGGCGTCTCGCCGTTCAAGATGCTGATGTTGGGACGGCCCTGCGTGCGGCTGAAGTCGTTCAGGTCGACGCTCTGCAACATGTTCCGGTTGCTGAGACGGACGTAGTCGAAGCCGATCGACAGGTTGTTCGCCACCACGCGCTCGACGCCGAAGGTGAGGTTGTCGGTGTGCGGCGCGATCCGGAAGGGCCAGTCCACCGTCGGGCTGGAGTTGAAGTCCGCCTCGTTGAGCAGCTCGTTCTCGAGCTGGGCCTTCAGGAAGTCGCGCACCTGCAGCAGGTTGGTGAAGCCGTTCTGCTGGATCAGGTCGATGAACGCCTGCTGGTTGTCGTTGTTGGGGAACGACACGGTGATGCCGCGCACCTGCAGCACGGAGTCGGTGAACTGAGAGTCAAAGAGCCCGCTGCGGTAGGGCGTGTAGAACCGGCCCCAGCCACCGCGGACGATCGTCTGGCCGTCACCGACGGGGTCCCAGGAGATACCCACGCGCGGACCGATGTTGTCGCTGTCGTTGGTGATCGTCTCCCAGTCGTAGCGCAGACCCAGGTTCAGCGTCAGGTTCGGGATCGGCTGCCAGTCGTCCTGCAGAAACAAGCCGAAGACGTTGGTTGGATCCACCTCGTGCTCGGGGAACTGCCCCTGGGCGCCGAACACCCGGATCGCGAAGCGCTCCGGATAGGTCGCCGTGTCGTTGATGTCGAACGACGGGTTCTCGGGAAAATCGAAGACGCCGTTGGCGGTGCCAACGTTCATTTGCTCGACGTGCCGGCGCCAGAAGTTGCCGCCGACCCGCAGGTCGTGATCACCCCACCTGTCCGAGGAGAGGTACGTCGACAGCGTCTCGTCGAACTGCAACGAGTTGTCGATCCGCTTCGAGCCGCGCGTGCTGGCCCCCTCTTCGATGTCCGGATAGTTGAGCAGCGGGTCGAGGCCAGCTTGACAGTCGTACAGCTCCTGGCCGCTCGCGGAAAAGCAGGTCTCGAAGATGCGCATGTTGGTGAAGTTGACGTTCTCGCGGGTGAACGAGATGCGCAGGTTGTTGAACGTCGTGTTCGACACCACCGTATCGAGCGACCCCACGATCCCCTGGTCGGTGTCCCTCTCGGCGCCCAGGTTCTCCTCGATCGTGTCGCTGCCGAGGCCCTGGTTGAACTGCGGCTGGTACTCCCACAGCCAGCGCAGCGCCATCTTGTGATCGGGGTTCACCTGATGGTCCACCTTCAGCACCAGGTTGTAGGTATTGTTGGACTCCGCAGTGCTGAAGCTGCGTTCCGGCCGCACCGCCGAAAAGTCGTTGACGACCGCTTCGTTGGGCTGCAGGTACTCGAAGCTGACGAAGTAGTGCGTCCTGTCGGCCACGATCGGACCGCCGACCGTCCCCCCCACCCCAGCGAAGGTGACCTTCGGCGGCTCGCGTCCCTGGCGCTCGGTGAAGAAC
>DASWHK010000207.1:0-8883 GCA_036398215.1 Acidobacteriota bacterium
GAGCCCGTGACCTCGAGCTGCTGCGGCATGGCCGGGTCGTTCGGCTACGCCAAGGAGACCTACGAGGTCTCGATGCGCATGGCCGAATTTTCCTTGCTGCCCGCGGTGCGCGCCGCCGCGCCGGGGGCCCTGATCGTCGCCGACGGCGTCTCGTGCCGCCAGCAGATCGCCCACGGCAGCGGCCGGACCGCCTATCACGCCGTCCGCGTGCTCGACGCGGCGCTCGGCGGAAGCAGCGTCGAGAGCGCACCGTAACGGATTGCGGGCGCGGCCAGGTTTGCTCCAAACTAGCCGGACAACGAGAAAGGGCGTCATGCGCCTCACCGACGAACAGCTCGCACGCTATCACGAGGATGGCGTCCTGGTGCTGCCCGGCCTGTTCTCGGCCGCGGAGGTCGAGGCGCTGCGCCGGCCGCTCGCGCGGCTGTTCGCCGAGGACGTGCCGCAGAACTTCCGCGAGAAGGAGTCCGGCGAGGTGCGCACCGCCATGGGCCTGCACCTGCGCGACGAGACCTACGCCCGCGTGTCGCGCCACCCGCGGCTGGTCGAGCCCGCCTGGCAGATCCTGGGGGACGAGCGGCTCTACATCCAGCAGGACAAGGTCAACGCCAAGTTCGCCTTCACCGGCGAGGTCTGGCAGTGGCACTACGACTTCGCCACCCACCACAACGAAGACGGCGTGCCCGAGCCCTTGGCGCTCAATCTGCACATCCTGTTGGACGAAGTGAACGAGTTCAACGGGCCGCTGTGGTTCATCCGCGGCTCGCACAAACACGGGCCCGTGCCGGCGGCGCTCGATCGGGCGACCACCAGCTATCCCCTCTGGTGCGTCGACCGGGAGGTCGTGGCGCGCCTGGTCGCCGACGGCGACATCCTCTCGGCCAAGGGGCCGCCGGGAACGGTGCTGATCTTCGGCGACCTGCTGGTGCACGGCTCGCCGCCCAACATGTCGCCCTGGCATCGGCGCATCTATTCGCTGATCCTGAACCCGGTCGCCAATGCGTTCACCAAGACGACGCGCGGCGACCACCAGCACCATCGGGACCTGACGCCGGTCACCCCGCTCGCCGACGACTGCCTGGTCACGGACACGGCGGCCTGAGCCCCCGACAGCAACGAAGGACAGCCATGGCCACGCCTCGCAAAGTCATCATCACCTGCGCCGTCACCGGCTCGATCCACACGCCCTCCATGTCGCCCTACCTGCCGGTGACGCCGGACGAGATCGCCGAGGCCGCGATCGGCGCGGCGGAGGCCGGCGCCGCGATCCTCCACCTGCACGCCCGCGACCCCAAGGACGGCCGCCCGACCCAGGACCCGGCGGTCTTCATGAAGTTCCTTCCGCGCATCAAGCAAGCGACGGAAGCCGTTGTAAACATTACCACCGGCGGCGGCCCGACCATGACGGTGGACGAGCGCATGCGCCCCGCGGCCGAGCTCAAGCCCGAGGTCGCCTCGCTGAACATGGGGTCGATGAACTTCGCCCTCTTCCCCATGCTGGGCCGCTTCAACGACTTCAAGCACGACTGGGAGCGCAAGCACCTGGAGGGCAGCCGAGACCTGGTGTTCAAGAACACCTTCAAGGACATCGAGAGGATCCTCGGCGCTTGCCGCGAGAACGCGACGCGATTCGAGTTCGAGTGCTACGACATCGCCCATCTCTACAACCTTGCCCACTTCCTCGACCGCGGCCTGGTGGAGCCGCCGCTGTTCGTGCAGTCGGTGTTCGGCATCCTCGGCGGCATCGGTACCCACCCGGAAGACCTCATGCACATGCGGCGCACGGCCGACCGCCTGTTCGGCGACCAGTACCGCTGGTCGATCCTCGGCGCCGGGCGCAACCAGGTCCCGCTCGCCACCATCGGCGCGGCAATGGGCGCCAACGTGCGCGTCGGGCTCGAGGACAACCTCTGGCTCGGCCCGGGCACGCTGGCGGAGTCCAACGCCCAGCAGGTGACCAAGATCCGCCAGGTGCTGGACGGCCTGTCGCTGGAGGTGGCGAGCCCGGCCGAGGCGCGCGACATGCTCTCGCTCAAGGGCGGCGACCAGGTCGGATTCTAGTAAGGGCGAGCCGCAGCCATGAAGGTTGTGTTTCACGAGGACTCGCGCCTGCATCGCCCCAAATCCTTCCTGGTCAACGGCGCCATGCGGGACTGCCCGGAAGTGCCGGAGCGCGCCACGGTGCTGTGCGAGGCGGCCGGCACGGCGGGACACGAGATCGTGGCCCCGGACGACCACGGCCGCGGGCCGATCGCCGCGGTGCACACGCCCGAGTACCTCCAGTTCCTCGAGCACGTCCACGGGCGCTGGCGGCGCATCGACGGCGCCTCGGAGGAGGTCCTGCCCAACGTCCATCCCGATCGCCGCGGCGCCGGCTATCCCCGGTCGGCGGTCGGCCAGGCGGGCTATCACATGGCGGACGTGTCGTGCCCGATCGGCACGGAGACCTGGCGCGCCGCCTACGCGAGCGCCCAGACGGCGATCGAGGGGGCTTGTCTGCTGCTGGCCGGCGACAGTGTCGCCTACGCCCTCTGCCGGCCGCCGGGCCACCACGCCTTCCGCGACCTGGCCGGCGGCTTCTGCTACCTCAACAACACGGCGGTCGCGGCCCAGGTGCTGCGCGACGCGACGAAGCGTGTCGCGGTGCTCGACGTCGACCTGCATCACGGCAATGGGACGCAGGGCATCTTCTACGCCCGCGGCGACGTGCTGACGGTCTCGCTCCACGCCGACCCGGCCCGCTTCTACCCCTTCTTCTGGGGTCACGCGGGCGAACGCGGCGAGGGCCCCGGCCTCGGCTGCAACCTCAACCTGCCGCTGCCGCGCGGCAGCGGCGACGCGGTCTTCCTCGAGGCGCTCGCGGCGGCGCTCGCCCGCATCCGCGCCCACGCCCCCGACGCCCTGGTGGTCGCCCTCGGCCTCGATGCCTCGGAGGCCGACCCCTTCGGCGGCCTCGCCGTCACCACCGACGGCTTCGCCCGCATCGCCGAGGCGATCGCCGGCCTCCGTCTGCCGAGCCTTCTGGTGCAGGAAGGCGGCTATCTGTCGGACCGGCTGGGCGCCAACCTGGCGGCCTTCCTCGGCGCGTTCGAGGCGGCTGCCCCGTGAGCGAGGTTTCGGCGAGCGGCGTCCTCCTCCGCCCGGCGCGCAAAGCCGACGCCGAGCTGGTGTTCGCCATGCTGCGCGCTTTGGCGGTGGCGGTCGGCGACGCCGAGGCCTTCGCCGCGACCGTCGAGGACGTGCGGCGCGACGGCTTCGGCCCCGCGCCGCGCTACGAGACCCTGATCGCCGAGCTGGACGGCCGGCCGGTCGGCCTGCTCACCCTGTTCGCCACCTATTCGACCTACAAGGGCCGGCCCTGCCTGCACGTGAACGACCTCTACGTGGCGCCCGAGACCCGCGGCCGGGGCGTTGGCCGGCGGCTGATGGCCCGCGCCTGCCGCCTCGCGCGCGAGCGCGGGTGCTGCCGGGTCGAGCTCAAGGTGCTCGACAACAACGAGGCGCGCGATTTCTACGAGACGATCGGCATGGGCGCCACCGCCGAGGTCGCCTACAGCGTCGAGGACCAGGCGCTCGCGGATCTGGCGGGCGAGGACTGACGGCGGATTGCCAAGGCTCGGTGCGCCAGCCTAGCATGGCGGCCCAAAAGATAATCGGAGAGAGAGCCCCATGAGCGCGCGCCCCAACGAACGCACCGTCTACCTGAACGGCGAGTTCATGCCGGAGAGCCGGGCCCTCATCCCTTACCGGGACCGCGGCTTCTACTTCGGCGACGGCTGCTTCGACATCACCCGCAGCTTCAACCACAAGCTCTTCTTCCTGGAGGAGCACGTCGCGCGGCTTTACCGCTCGCTCAAGTACCTGCGCATCGACCCCGGCCTGTCGCCGGCGGAGATCAGCCGCATCACCGAAGAGGTGTTCGAACGCAACAAGCCGCTGCTCGGGCCCGACGAGGACTACTGGGTCGGCCAGCGCATCACGCGCGGCGCCATCGAGGTCGCCGGCGAGGCGCCGGAGCGTCCCGGCGCCACGGTGGTGGTCGAATGCATGCCCCTGCCGCTCAAGGCGCGGGCCCACATGTTCCGCGACGGCGCGCGCGCGATCACCCCCTCGATCCGGCGCACGCCGCCGGAGGTGCTGAGCCCGCGGGTCAAGACCCTCAACTACCTGAACCTGATTGTCGCCGACCAGGAGGTCCACGCCCGCGATCCCGACGCCTGGGCGATCCTGCTCGACATGAACGGCAACCTCTGCGAGGGCCTGGGCAGCAACATCTTCGTGGTCAAGGACGGCGTGCTGATGACCCCCTCGGAGCGCACCGTGCTGCCCGGCGTGAGCCGGCAGAAGGCGATGGACTTCGCGCGCGCCGCCGGCGTGCCGGTGAAGGAATGCGACATCGATCTCTACGACGCCTATGCGGCCGACGAGGCCTTCATCACCTCGACCAGCCTCTGCGTCTGCCCGCTCGCCGAGATCAACGGGGTCAGGATCGGCGCGAACGCCCGGGACGCCAGCGCTCGGGGCACGCCGTTCGGGCCGGTGACGCGCGCCATCGTCGACGCCTACGCGGCCCACGTCGACTGCGACTTTGTTGGCCAGTACCTGGCGCACCTGGACTGACGTCGAACCGGTCGCTCAGCGCCGGCGGGTCTGCCACCGCCGAAACAGCGTGATCAGCAGGACCAGCGCCGTGACCGCGGCGAGCGTGCCCGGGAAGCCGTCCGGGTCCCAGATGTCCATGGCGGTGCCGGAGAGGAACGGGCCGACCAGGATCCCGAAGCCCCACAGCAGGCCGAAGGAGGCATTGGCGGTCATCAGGTCGGGCCCGCGAAAGCGCTCGCCGACCAGCGTCATGGCGACGATGTAGGTGCCCGAGAAGAGGCCGATCCAGAGCCCCAGGCCGAGCCACATGAGCGGGACGCCGAGCGACACGATCCCGGGCAGCAGCAGCGCGCCGGCGAGGCCGGCCAGCATCATCAGGACCAGCAGCAGATAGCGGTTCATATGGTCGGCCAGCCAGCCGATCGGCAGCTGGAAGGCGAGCGCGCCGACGTAGCACGCGGTCAGCATGGCCGCCGCCGCGCTTTGCGTCAGTCCGCTGCGCACGCCGTAGACCGGCAGCAGCGCGCCCATCGACATCTCCTTGAAGGCGGAGAGAAACACCGCCGCCACCAGGGTTGGCGCCACCAGGAAGAAGGACAGCACGCCGAACGAGGAGCGGCCGTGGATCATCGGCGACAGGCCGCTCGACCAGAGGAGCGGCACGCCGGCCGCCGCCATCACCGCCGCCGCCGCCAGGAACGGCAGCCAGCCCTCGGTTCCGGTGATCGCGATCATCAGCGGCCCGAGGGCGAAGCTGCCCGCCAGCACCGCGCCGTAGATCGCCAGCACGCGCCCGCGCGAGCGCTCATCGGCCACCGCGTTGATCCAGGTCTCGCTGGCGACGAACAGGCCGTTGACCGCCGCGCCCATCAGTCCTCGCAACACGAACCAGGCGATCAGGTGGTCGAACAGCGGCATGAGCAGCGTGAGCGCCATCTGCAGGACGATGCAGCCGAACAGGAACCGCCTGAGGCCGAACCGCGCCACGACGTAAGGCAGGAACGGGTTGGTCGCGATCAGCGCCAGGGCCGGCGCCGAGGCCATGGCGCCGATCGTCGTCCGGTCGACGCCGCGCCCCTCGAGGATCAGCGAGATCAGCGGCGACATGACGGCGACGGTGATGCCGAACACCGCGCAGCAGGAGATCGCCGCCGCCAGGCTCTGGCGGCGCTCGCTCGCAGAAAGCGGGACGGCGTCCAAGTCGACGGGCTCCCCCCAGAAGAGAAAACGGCGGACCCAAGGCCCGCGAGTTCACCCTTTAGCCGGTCCGGGCCCATTGTTCCAAGGATTCGTGATGGAACCGGCCTTCGACCCGCGACACGCCGCGACGAGTCCGGCATTTCCGGCTGGCCGCGGCCCGCGATCTCGACTAGCGTGGCGGCGGGGCCCGGCCGGTCGCCGGGCCTACTGCCTGACATGGAACCGGGGGAGCGGCCGGCCTTGGCCCTGCGCGCGCACGACATCGCTCTCGGCATCGCCGTCGCCCTCGTCTGGGGCATGGGGGTGGTCTTCGCCAAGGCGGCGATCGCGCACTTCCCGCCGATCCTGCTGATGGCCCTGCGCTTCGCCGTGACGGCCGCGGCGCTCGTCTGGTTCGTGCGGCCGCCGTGGGCGCAGACGCTGCGCATCTTCTGGATCGCGCTGGTCTCGGCCGCCGTTCAGTACAGCCTCACCTTCAACGGGCTCAAGGGCCTCGACGCCTCGACGGCGGTGCTGGTGCTGCAGCTCGAGGTGCCCCTGCTCGTGCTCCTGGGGGCGGTGCTGCTGAAGGAGAGGCCGGGCCGGCGCAAATGGTGCGGCATCGCCGTCGCCGTCCTCGGCGTCGGCTTGATCGTCGGCGAGCCGAAGCTGGGCGGCGCCTGGGGCTCGCTCGCGCTGGTCGTCTCGGGCGCCGTCACCTGGGCGATCGGGCAGATCATGGTGCGCCGGCTGGTCAGCCTCGACGGCCTCACCCTGATCGCCTGGGTGGCGGTCTTCGCGACCCCGCAGCTGTTTTTCGTCTCCTATGTGATCGAGGGCGCACCCGGGCCCTATCTCGCCACCGCCGACTGGATCGTCTGGGGCGCCGTCGTCTACCTCGGCCTGATCATGACGGCGCTCGGCTATGCGCTCTGGTACACCCTCATCCGCCGCCATCCGGTCGGCCAGGTCGCGCCCTTCCTGCTGCTGATGCCGGTGTTCTCGGTGATCGGCGGCATGACCCTGCTGGGCGAACGGCCGACCCAGCAGATCGCGCTCGGCGGCGCCGCGGTGATCGCCGGGCTCGCCTTCATCCTGCTCGAGCGGACGCCGGCCGCCGGGCCGGCCGCCGGGCCCGTGGCCGCACGCCCTCGGCCGACACCGCGAAAATCCCGCTAGGCGCGCCAGCCATACTTGCACTAGCATTCGACGGACAAGCCGGTGCGGGGAACCCGGCGGGACGGGGGCGCATCATGAGCAGCGACATCTCCTCTCTCGACTACGGCTTCAGGCCCGGGCAGTGGCTGATCGGCGGCCAGATGCTGTTCGTGGCGTTCGGCGCCCTGGTGCTGGTGCCGCTCTTGACCGGCCTCGACCCGAACGTGGCCCTCTTCACCGCGGGCGCGGGCACGCTGGTGTTCCAGGCCTGCACCCGAGGCAAGGTGCCGATTTTCCTCGCCTCCTCCTTCGCCTTCATCGCGCCGATCATCTACGGGGTCCAGACCTGGGGCATCCCGGGCACGCTGTGCGGCCTGGCGGCGGCGGGCCTGCTCTACGTCGTGCTCAGCGTCGTCATCCGCATCAGGGGCAGCGAGTTCCTCGAGCGCTACCTGCCGCGGGTGGTGACCGGCCCGGTCATCATGGTGATCGGCCTGATCCTCGCCCCGATCGGCGTCAACCTGGCGCTCGGCCGGACCGGCGACGGCGCGGCCGTCCTGGTGCCCGAGGGCACGGCCTTGACGCTCGCGGCGATCGCCCTCGGCGCCACGGTCGTCCTGGCGCTGCTCGGCAGAGGCTTGCTCCGGGTCATCCCCATCCTGACCGGCGCGGCGGTGGGCTATCTCGCGGCCGTCGTGCTGGGGCTGTTCGGGGACACGCCGCTGGTCGACTTCTCGGTGGTGGCGGCGGCGCCCTGGTTCAGGATCCCCGCCTTCGTGTTCCCGGAATGGAATCTGGCGGCGATCGTCTTCATCGTGCCGGTGGCGATCGCGCCGGCGATCGAGCACTTCGGCGACATCCTGGCGATCCGCAGTGTCACCGGCCGCGACTACCTGAAGGACCCCGGCATCCAGAACACCATGCTGGGCGACGGCCTCGCGACCTCCCTCGCCGGCCTGCTCGGCGGCCCGCCCAACACCACCTACTCCGAGGTGACCGGCGCGGTGACGCTGACCCGGGCCTTCAACCCCGCGATCATGACCTGGGCGGCGATCTGGGCGATCGCGCTGTCGTTCATCGGCAAGCTGGGCGCGGTGCTGCAGACCATCCCGACGCCGGTGATGGGCGGCATCCTGGTGCTGCTGTTCGGCGCCATCACGGTGGTCGGCCTCAACAGCCTGGCGGGCGCCCGCGAGGACCTGACCCGGCCCCGCAACCTGATCATCGTCTCGATGATCCTGGTGCTGGGGATCGGCGGCGCGGAGATCCCGATCGGCAACTTCGCCCTCGGCGGCATCGGGCTTGCCGGGGTCGTCGGCGTGCTGCTCAACCTGATCCTGCCGCGCCCCAAGGAAGAGCCGGCGGAAAAGCCGGCGGCTTAGGCTCTTCCCCCTCACACCGCGGGAAAGCGGGCGCGACGTTCCAGCTCGCCGATCGGCATGGTGTTGCGGATGTAGCTCTCGGCCGCCGTCCCGGGCGGCTGGTAGTCCCACGAGGTCCCTTGCGCGCGCAGCACAGGCGCGACGAACAGGCGCTGGCGCTGGCTTTCCAGCACCGCCTCCTTCAGCGCCGCCACGTCCCAGCGCCGCTCGGCCTCCTCGGCGAAGAGGGCGACGGCGTCGCGGCGGCGCTCGCTCGCCGCCAGGTTGGTGAGTTCCCGGGGGTCCTCCGCGAGGTTGTAGAGCTGGGGCGGGTCGCCCTGGGCGGCCACGTACTTGAAGCGCCCGCGGCGGATCATGAACAGGGGAAAGGCGGTGCCTTCCCCGAAGTACTCGCCGACCGCCTCGTCGTGGCCGCCGCTGTCCGAGAGGTGCGGCACCAGGCTGCGGCCTTCCAGCGGCGTCGCGTAGGCGCCGCCGGCGCCGTCGGAGGCGAGCTCCACCAGGCTCGGCAGGACGTCGACCAGCGAGACCGCCTTCGCCACCCGCCGCGCCGGAAACGCCG
>DASWHK010000208.1:0-10391 GCA_036398215.1 Acidobacteriota bacterium
ATGGTGCCGGCCGACAAGATCCTCGACGCCGCCCGCCAGCAGCGCGCCGACATCATCGGCCTCAGCGGCTTGATCACACCGTCGCTCGACGAGATGGTCCACGTCGCCGACGAGATGCAGCGGCTCGGCTTCACGGTGCCGTTGCTGATCGGCGGGGCGACGACCACAAGCAAGCACACCGCGGTCAAGATCGCCCCCCGCTACGAGGCGGGGACGATCCACGTCAAGGACGCCTCGCGGGCGGTCGGCGTGGTGGGCGAGCTGGTCAGCGCCGAGCATCGGGCCGGCCTGGTCGAGCGGACCCGCGTGGAGCAGGCGCGGCAGCGCGCGGCGTTCGAGAGTGCCGCTCCCGCCGATCTCGCCAGCCTCGAGGAGGCCCGCGCCGGCGCCGCGCCGATCGCCTGGAGCGAGGAGCAGATCGCCGTGCCGGCCTTCCTCGGCCCGCGGGTCGAGCATGCCGTCGATATCCGCGACACCGCCGCCTTCATCGACTGGACGCCGTTCTTCAAGGTCTGGGAGCTGCGCGGCGCCTTTCCCACGATCCTCGACGACGACAAGGTCGGCCCGACGGCGCGCGACCTCTACGAGCAGGCCCAGGCTTTGCTCGAGCAGATCGCCGCCAACCGGCTGCTGACGCTGAAGGCCGTCTACGGCTTCTTTCCCGCCAACAGCGACGGCGACGACATCGTCGTCTACGAGGACGAGGAGCGGGCCCGCGAGAGCGCCCGCTTCCACGGCCTCCGCCAGCAGGCGCGCAAGAGCGGCGGGCGGCCCTACCTGTCGCTGTCCGACTTCGTGGCGCCGCGGGGCTCGGGGCTGGCCGATTTCATCGGCGCCTTCGTGGTCACCGCCCACGGCGCCGGCGAGCTCGCCGCCGGCTTCGAGAAGGACCACGACGACTACAACGCGATCATGGTCAAGGCGCTCGCCGACCGCCTCGCCGAGGCCCTCGCCGAGAAGCTGCACGCGCAGGCGCGCAACGACTGCGGCTTCGGGGAGGAGCTCGACCTGCAGGACCTCATCAAGGAGCGCTACCGCGGCATCCGCCCGGCGCCCGGCTACCCGGCCCAGCCCGACCACACCGAGAAGCAGACCCTGTTCGCGCTGCTGGGCGCCGGCGAGGCGATCGGCGTGAAGCTCACCGAGAGCTTCGCGATGATCCCGCCTGCCTCGGTCAGCGGCCTCTATATCAACCACCCCGAAGCGCGCTACTTCAGCCTCGGCAAGATCGGCCGCGATCAGATCGAGGACTACGCCCGCCGCAAGGGAATGGACACCGCCGAGGTCGAGCGCTGGCTGGCGCCCAACCTCGGCTACGAGCCCGTCAAGGTCCGCTGAACGGCCGACCATCTCCGCGAATGCTCTTCGCGCCGAGCGCACGAAAGAAGCGCGGCGGGGCGCGCCGGCCTGGCCCCAGGCCGCTCCCCTGTTCCGTCCTCGAGAGCCGGGACCGACGCCGCCCCCACCGCGCGGTCTGGAGGGCGTTGCTCCGCAAGGCTACGTTGCTTTCCGCCGCCGGGCCTACGAGCGTTCGCCGAGCGGCCGTCAAGCCGCCTGAGCGGTAGGCCCGGCGACGCCAGCGGCGGCCGACTTCCCGGCAAGAAACCGTCGGGATTCTTCCTGCCCGTGGCCGTCTCACAGAGACATGAGGTGGGCGGCCGGGCGCCGCAGGGCGGTCCGCGCACCCCACCGTTCTTCAACCACGGGAGGGAAGAGTGCTGACACGCAACAGGAACGCCATCACCATCGCCGTCATGATCGTCGCGACCCTGGGGCTGCTGCTGACGCCGTCGTCGAGCCGGGCGGAAGCGTGGGGCTGCCTCATGGAGTACCGCAACTGCGGGAAATGCGCCTATTTCCTGCTCGGCAGGGCCATCTGGGGCCTCGATCTCGAAGGGTTCGTCGAGGCGGTCATATACGGCCTCGACTGCGACATCGACCTGTACCACTGCATCGCCTACGGGCAGCACCACGACTACGCGGGGTGCGAGATCTGATGGGCGCGATCCGACGCGGCGTCCTTTCGGCTGGCGGCGCGGCGGCGGCGCGGCCGGGGCTCCTGGCCCCGGCCGCGCTGATCACCTGCCTGTTGCCGGCCGCCTGCGCCGAGCCCGACCTGAGCGAATGGACGTTGCAGCTCACCGAGGAGCTCACCATCGGCGCCGAACCGGTGACCCCGGAGACGGCTTTCTACAACCCCAAGGCGCTGGGCTTCGATTTCACCGGCAACGTCTTCGTCCTCGACGCCGACAACCACCGGGTGCAGGTGTTCGACCCGCGAGGAGGCTTTCTGCGCTCGTTCGGCGAGGCCGGCGTCGGGCCGGGCCAGCTGCAGGACCCTCAGGGCATGTTCGTCCACCCCGACGGGCGGGTCTGGGTCGCCGACACCAGCAACCGTCGCCTGCAGCCGTACAGCCCCTCCGGCGTACCTCTCGACACGATCGCCCTCGACGCCTTCCCCCTCGATGTGGTGGTCGCTGCCGACCGCATATTCTTGCAACGCTTCCCGCGCACAGACATGACGTACGGTCCCGATCCCTCGCCCCTGATCCGGGTCCTGGATCGTTCCGGCAATCCGACGGGGGGCTTCGCCGATCCGGTGCCGACGCCGGTGGGCGTCATGTACCTGCTCGAGAACGTCACGTCGCTGGCCCCGGCCCCCGGCGGCGGGGTGGCGATCGCCGACTCCTACTTCTCCAGCCGCATCCGGGTGTACGAGCCGGGCGGCGCGCTGGCCCGCGAGATCCCGGTCCTCTACAAGGCCGGCGCCTGGGCGCCGCTCGGCCGCCGTCCCACCGAGCTCAACGACGAGAGCCTGCAGCTTCTCGCCCGTACCTCCTCGGACCTGGCCTGGGACGAGCGCCGCGGGCTCTTCTGGCTGCTGGCCGGCAACGTCGATCGCAACCCGGACGGCGAATGGATCATCGGCACCGAGCTGTACCGCTACGACCCGAACGGCGTCTACCACGGCAGCCTGATGTTGCCGCAACGCAACATCGTGGTCGCCGTCGGCCCCGACGGCCGCGTCTGGACGATCGACATCGAGGGCGTGGTCCACGCCTTTCGGGTCAGCGACCCCGACATGGCCCCGGAGCCAAGCGTGGCGGGCGGCGAGACTCCGTAGCATCGCCGTTCGTCGCCTGCAGCAGGATGACGATGAGAACCGCGGGCCGGCGCGACGTTCTCAGCGCAGCCATCGCCGGCGATTGCGCTCGGGCAGCCGTGAGCCGGTTCTAGAAGGCCACGCGGGCGCCGATGCGGGCCAGGAAGGGGGGGAGGATCTCCGCCGGGGTGGCGAAGTTCGGGGTGGTGTCGGCGGTGCGTGTCACGGTGGCGGCGTTGGTGACGTTGAAGAGGTCGAGAAAGATACCGATCTGCCGACCGCCGCCGCGCGCGAAGCTCTTCGCCAACCGCACGTCGAGCGTCGTCAGGCTGTCCTCCCGCAACGCCCCCATCGGTTCGGCCCAGACGTTGACGAGGCCCTGGTTGAGCGGCACCGGCAGGATCCTTCCCAGCGGCGCCCCCGCCCACGAGCGCAGCACGGCGCCGAGCAGCACCCCGCGCGGCGCCAGCCAGGAGCCGTGGACCTTGAGGACGTAGGGCCGGTCCCAGAACAGGCGCGCGTCGGCGTTGATCAGCGAGTTGGGATCGTTGAACAGGTCGCTGATGCCGCCCGCATCGCCCGGCACCGGCCCGCTCTTGCTGCTCAGCCCCTCGGCCAGCCCCAGGGTCACGACCGCGTGCAGCCGCCAGTTGTCGGCCCATTGCCGCTGCAGGACCAGGTCCATCCCTCGATACGTGGTCGCCTTGGCGTCGACCGTGGTCAGCCGCAGGCGGTTGTCGCCGAAGCCTTCGACCTGGTTGAAGATCACCAGGCCGCCGTCGTCGCCGGTGCCCACCAGGTTGTCGCGGCCGGGATCGCGGACGATTTCGGTGGCGAAGTCCGCCGGACCGAGGCCGACCTCGACATCATCGAACAGGTTGGAATCCTTCCGGTACCAGAGGTCGAGGCGCGCATTCCACCCCGAGCCCAGGTCATAGTCGATCCCGGCGCGCAGCTCGCGGGTCAGCGGCGCTCGCACGTCTGGATCGATCGCGCCGAAGGGCCCGCCGGAGACGGCGGCGACGGGGCCGCCCTCGCCGGGCTGGAACTGGCCGTCGCCGTTGAGGTCGTTCCACGGCACCACGCGGACCCCGAGCGAGTTCGGGTTGGCCAGCGACAGCGTCGAGGTGGCGAGCGAGTGGGTGTACTGCGAGAAGCCGACGACGACCTCGGTGCTGTCGTCACCCAGAACGTCGAACGCGAAGGTGACTCGCGGCCCCAGGCCGCGCCAGCCGATGGCGTCGCCCGACGCCGCGAACGAGCGCGCCGGCGTGTAGGTGCCCGCCGGGCTCGACTGCGCCGGAAACGACCCGTTCCAATCGTCATAGCGAAGGCCGAGCTGCAGCAGCCAGCGGCCTTGATCTTCGATGTCGTCGTGCACGAAGACGCCGATGGCGCGGGCGTTCTGCCGATTCTCGATCGGCGTGTTGAGCAGCTGCGCGACCAGCGGCGCCGCCGACGAGGTGACGAGGTTGACGTCGCCGTTGGCGGCGAGCGCCGTCTCGGTGGGAGCGTGCTGGTACTGCAGGCCGCCGCGGACGGAATGCGCGAGCCGCCCCGTTTGCCCGCTCATCGCCAGGACCGCCTCGGCGGCGTAGCGCCGCCGCGAGCTGCGGATCTCCAGAGGAGCCGAGCCACTACGCAGTCCGGCAACGATGTCGAGCTGCGACTGGCGCACGGCGCCGGGCCGCAGCAGCAGCGGCAGGTCGATGTCGAGGAACGAAGCGCGCGCCGTGATGCCGTCGAGCCGGCCGCCCGCCGCCACCGCATGGTCCCACTGGCCGCCGACGACCTGGAACGTGCTGTCCTCGAGCGAGTTGGCCTCCGCGGCGACGAAGCGGCCGGCGTTGCGGGCCGGGTTGCGGTAGCCCTGGCGGCTCCAGAAGACCGCCAGGGAGTCGCCGGATGCCAACCGCGCCGTTGCCTTGGCGGTGGCCACCGGCAGCTTCGCGGCCACCGGCTCGTCGTGGTTGGGCACCGCCTGCGAGATCCGCCAATCGCGGTAGGAGCCGAAGATCCAGGCCCGACCGGGCGCCAGCGGCCCGCCCACCTGAACGGAGACGTCGCTCAGGTAATCGATGCTCGAGGCGAGCCCGACGCCGGCGGCCTCGAGGTCGGCATCGAGGTTGCCGGCCTGCAGGGCGTCGAACGCGAAGTAGCCCTGGGCGGCGCCGTGGACCTCGTCGGTTCCGGACTGCAGCGCCAGGTCGACGCGAACCCCGGAGGTGGCGACGTCGGCGGGCTGGCTGCCCCACGAGACCTCGACGCGTTGCAGGGCGTCGTTGTCGTAGTAGAAGCCCGACGTGCCCCGCACCGCGGGATCGGTCATCTCGACGCCATCGAGGCGAAAGACGTTCTGCGTCCAGGAGGTGCCGCGAGCCGAGAAAAACCCCTGGCGGCCGGTGGCCGAGCCGCCGACGTCGAGCCGCTGGCTGACGATCACCGGGACCTGGCGCTCGAGCAGCCCCCAGAGATCGCGCGCCGCCGGCACGTCGTCCAGCTCCTGCTCGTAGTAGGTCGCCCCTGCCGTTGCTTGCGAGGCGGCAGCGGCGGGCGGTGACGGGGCCTGCCGCGAGGCTGCGGCGCGCAGCGACTGGGCCTGTGGCGAGGCTGCGGCGGGCGGTGACGGGGCCTGCCGCGAGGCTGCGGCGGATGGCGACTGGGCCTGGTGCGAGGCCGGCTCGGCCGCGGTGACGCTCGCCGCCAGGATCGCCGGTATCGCCGGGACCAAGAGAAGCGACAGGGACACCCGCCGGCGAAGCCCGGCGGCGCTCACGACTCGTCGCCTGGAGGGGCCCCGCCGGAAGGCCGACCGGCGGGACCTTGCCCGCGCCCGCGGACGAAGGCCCATCGGGTCCGCCCGGCGTCGTTCTCCTGCACGAACGTCAGCACGTCGCCGCGCCGCGAGTACGCGAATCGATAATGGACCCTCTCGTCCGGCGCCAGCGGGCTCCAGTGGCGCCCAGCGACCTCCAGCGTCTGACCCGCGTCGGTCCAACGCGCCGCCTCCTGGACCTGCCGGTCGCCGCGCTCGAAGCGCTGGATGGTGCCGTCCCAGCGGTAGATCTGGGCGTTGATCCCCGCCTCGCCGACCCGGAAGTCGAAGATGATCCGTGCCGATTCCTGGCGGATCTCGTAACGGACCTCGTGCTCGCTCCACTCCGCCAGCATCGGATCGCTCTGCGCCGGATCGAAGACCCAGGTGCCGCTCAGGTCGACCGCCGGCAGGTCGCTGAACCAGTCGACCGGCCAGATCTCGAGCGTCTGGGGCTGGCCCTGCTGGGGTTCTTGCGGCCGTTGCTGTCGCGACGGGGGCGCTTGAGGTCCTTCTTGCCCGGGCGGCGGCGGGGCAAGCGGCGCCGGCCGCGACGCAAACACCGGGGCGGCCCCCGGCGGGGCAAACGGCGTCGGCCACGACGCGAACGCGGGGGCGGCCGCCGGCGCCAGGACGCCGCACAGCAGCGCCAGAGCGCCGGCGCCGACGGTCGACGACGAAAGAGGCGGCGCCGAGACTCGAACTCGGGATGGAGGTTTTGCAGACCTCTGCCTTACCACTTGGCTACGCCGCCCAAAGGTTGAAGGCATGAAAAAATGGAGCGGGAAACGGGATTCGAACCCGCGACCTCAACGTTGGCAACGTTGCGCTCTACCAGCTGAGCTATTCCCGCTCCGGAGTCTGTACATGGTAACGGCGGCGGCGACTCGCAGGCAAGCAGCTCAAGGCCCTGCGACCGACCGGGAGGTCGCCGATCGGCGAGCGGGCCTCGCTCGATGCCGCGGAGCGTTGCGCGCAGGAATCACTTTCTGCACCGCGGGCGACCGAATTTCGCCGTCATTTCGACGCCAGCCCTTATACTGCCACATTCACGCCCGCGGCCTGGATCCGCGGCCGGAGGCCGAGATGCCCTCCTACGTGTATTCATCCCACTATCGCGTCGACATCGGCCCGCACGTCTTCCCGACCGCCAAGTACGGGCTGCTGCGCGAGCGGCTGATCGCCGAGGACGGCGCCAGCGACGAGGACTTCGTGGAGCCCGAGCCGGCGACCGCCGAGGAGATCCTCGGGGTCCATACTCGCCGTTACTACGAGGCCTGCCGTGACGACGCGCTCACCCTGGAGGAGCAGATGCGCATGGAGCTGCCCTGGTCGCCGGCGCTGTTCGACGCCGCTTGCCGCTGCGTGCGGGGCTCGATCATGGCGGCGCGGCTGGCCCTCGAGCACGGCGGCGGCCTGCACCTCGGCGGCGGCTTCCACCACGCCTTCCCCGACCACGGCGAGGGCTTCTGCGTCTTCAACGATCCCGCCTGCGCGGTCCGCCGGATGCAGGCCGAGGGACGGATCGGCCGGGCCCTGGTGGCCGACACCGACCTGCACCAGGGGAACGGCACGGCGGCGATCTTCGCCGGCGACCCGCAGGTGGCGACCTTCTCGATCCACCAGGAGCTGTTGTATCCGTTTCCCAAGCCGGCCAGCACCATCGACGTCGGCCTCGACCCCGGCACCGACGACACCACCTACCTGGGATTGCTCGAGGAGCACCTGCTGCCGCTGATCGACAGCCACGAGCCGGAGCTGGTCGTCTACGTCGCCGGCGCCGACCCCTACGCGGGCGACCAGCTCGGCCAGCTCGGCCTCTCGATCGATGGGCTGCGCCGGCGCGACGCGCTGGTGACCGATGCCTGCCACGAGCGCTCGCTGCCGCTGGTCGTCGTGCTCGCCGGCGGCTACGCCCGCAGGGTGGAGGACACCGTCGAGATCCACCTGGGCACCCTGCGCGAGGCCGCCCGCCTCTGGCGAGGCGACTGATCCCGCGCCCTCTCCGGAGCGGCGAAGGCCCGAGCTGCAGTCAAGCGTCGACCCATCCGGTGCATCTACTGCATCTACGGGCACACCGCGGACTGCTCGAGGATGCCGTCGCCCGGCGACCTGGGGTCGCCCACACCCCAGCTCCTCGTGACCGGCAAGAAGTCAGACCCGGAAGGCGTCGCGGATCCACTCCACCGAGGCCCGGCCGGCGCGCAGCTCGACGCAGGCGACGTCGAAGCGGCAGCGGCCCGGCGGCCGGTCGCGCGTCCGCAGGAAGGCGCGCGCCGCGATCGCCAGCCGGCGGCGCTTGCGCGAGGTGACCGCCTCGGCGGCATGGCCGAAGCGCGACGAGCGCCGCGCCTTGACCTCGACGAAGGCCGTGACCTCGCCGTCGCCGACGACCAGATCGATCTCGCCGCCCTTGCAACGGAAGCGCCGGGCGACGATGCGGCAGCCGCGGTCCTCGAGATGGCGGGCGACCAGGTCCTCCGCCGCCGCCCCCGTGAGATGCTGCCACCGCGGGTTGGCTCGCCGGCCCGGCCGGCAGGCATGCTGGCTCATGTAGGAATGAGACGGCCACGGCCACCGCATTTCCGCGCTCGGTGCGGAGAAAGATGTTCAGATTTTCACGGTCAAGGAGCTGCTAGGCCCGTTTTCCGCACCGGTTGAAGGCTAGGGCTCGCCGAGGTGCCAGCGCACGCCCTGGGCGGTGTCCTCGAGCGTGATTCCCAGCTCCTGCAGCCGGTCGCGGAGCTGGTCGGCGGCGGCGAAGTCGCGGCCGGCGCGGGCTCGCATCCGCGCCACGACCATCTCGACGGCGTCCTCGACGATCGGCGGGCCGATGGCCACCAGCCGGGTGCCGTCGATCTCCAGGTGGCGCTCGAGGAGCTCGTCGGCCGCCGGCAGGACGGCCCAGATCGCATCGATCGAACGCAGCCAATCGAGGATCGCCGCCCCCTCGTCGCGCGACAGGCGGTCCTCGTCGAGGGCCGTGTTGGCGGCCCGCACGAGCGAGAACACGTGGCCGAGGGCGCCGCTGGTGTTCAGGTCGTCGGCGAGGGCCGCGGCGAAGCCGCGGCGGGCCGCCGCGAGCGCCCGGCTTCCCGGCCCTTCGTCCGTCGCCCCGCCTCCGGGCGGCTCGCCGGCCCGCGAACGCTCTGCCGGCGCCGCCTTGCCGTGCGGCTCGCCAACCGGCGAACGCTCCGCCGGCACCGCCTTGCCGGGCGGCTCGCCGGCCGGCGAACGCTCCGGCAGCGCGTCCATCTCCTGCTCGAGGCGCAGCACCAGCTCGGCCAGGCGGGCGGTGGCCGCCTTCGCCTGCTCGAGGGCGGCGAAGGTGAAGTTCAGCCGCTTGCGGTAGTGAACCGAGGCGAGCAGGTAGCGGATCGCGAGCGGGTCGTGGCCGGCATCGGTCAGGTCGCGGAGGGTGTACTGGTTGCCGAGCGACTTGCTCATCTTGGTGCCGTCGACGATCAGATGGGCGCAGTGCAGCCAGTAGCGAGCCAGCGCCCTACCGGTGGCGCCGGCGCTCTGGGCGATCTCGTTCTCGTGGTGGGGGAAGATCAGGTCGACGCCGCCGAGGTGGAGGTCGAAGGTCTCGCCCAGGTACTTCATGCTGAGGGCCGAGCACTCCAGGTGCCACCCCGGCCGCCCGCTGCCGAGCGCCGTGTCCCAGGCCGGCTCGCCCTCCTTGGCTGCCTTCCAGAGGGCGAAGTCGCGGGCCTCCTCCTTACCGTACTCGTCGCCCTCGACGCGCTCGGTGGCGCGCAGCTGCGCGGGGTCGAGGCGCGACAGCTTGCCGTAGTCGGGAAAGGCGCCGACCCGGAAGTAGAACGAGCCGTCCTGCTCGTAGGCGAGGCCCTTGGCGAGCAGCACCTCGACGAGCACCACCATCTCCTCGATGTGCTCGGTGGCCCGCGGGTAGTGGGCCGCGGGCCGGATGCGCAGCGCCTTCAGGTCGTCGAAGAAGGCCTCCGTGAAACGGGCGGTATAGTCGGCGAGCGTCTCGCCGCTGCGGGCGGCGCCGGCGATCGTCTTGTCGTCGACGTCGGTGATGTTCATCACCAGCGTCACATCGTAGCCCCACCACTCGAGGGTGCGCCGCAGGATGTCGACCCAGACGTTGAAGCGGAAGTTGCCGATGTGGGCGTAGTCGTAGACCGTCGGGCCGCAGGAGTAGAAGCTCACCTCGCGGCCGGAGGGATCCAGCGGCGTGAACTCCTCTTCGCACCGCGCCAGCGTGTTGTAGAAGCGCAAACCCATCGCCGGCAACGGTACCGGCTCTGGAGTGCGGCGGCAACGCCGCCGCTGCGGCCTTCCGCTTCTGCCAATTCCAATCGGCGCGGTACAGTCGCGGTCCACTTCTGGCGGAGAGTCCGATGAGTCCTGCTGCTGGTGGAACGTTGCGCGGCCGCCGGGCCCTGGTGACGGGCGGGGCTGGATTCATCGGGTCGCACCTTGCCGAGCGGCTCCTGGCGCTGG
>DASWHK010000209.1:0-22943 GCA_036398215.1 Acidobacteriota bacterium
ATCGGCACCAGGGTCCGGACGCGGCGCACCGGGATCACCAGGCAGAGCAGGAACAGCAGGTGGTCGATGCCGTCGAGGATGTGGAAGAAGCCGAGCTCGACGAAGCGGAAGACCGCCTGGAAGAAGCTCGGATCGAGGTACACCAGCCCCGGGTCGCCGCTGAACTGATAGATCCGCTCCGGCTTGTCGGGCGGATCGAAGCGCACCACCGTCGTCGTGCGGAGCCCGAGGCGCGCCAGCTTGGGATCGATCGAGAAGCGCGCCGTGTCGCTGACGATCGGGTACTCGAAGAGCACATCGAGAAGGGCCTGCTGCCAGGGTAGCTGCGGCCGCCCGGGCAACGGCGGCCCGCTCACGTTGGCCAGCGCCTCCTCCCAGGAGCCGAACGAGCGGTCGCTGGGCAGCGAGACGCGAACCGCGACGAGCTGCGGGTCGGCCAGCTGCTCGCCCTCTTCATAGATGTCGACGTTGTTGGCGATCCACCAGATCGCCGCTTCGCGCAGCATCGGCTCGCTCCCCGGGATGTCGATGAAACCCTGCCCCCACTGCGGGAACTGGAAGTCGAGCATCGCCTCCAGCGGCACCCGGACGAGGAAACGCAGGCTCTGCCCCTCCGGCTTGACGAACGCCTGGACGGTGATGTCGGTGGGGATGTCGTGCGCAGCGAGCGCCGCAGGCATCACCATCGTCGCCAGGGCCAGCAGCGCCGCCACCGAGCCCGCGCGCACCCGCGGAGGTCGTGGTGAAACGCCGATGGGTCT
Source organism: Acidobacteriota bacterium (assembly GCA_036398215.1). GTDB lineage: Bacteria > Acidobacteriota > UBA890 > UBA890 > UBA890 > DASWHK01. Next base: position 762 of record DASWHK010000209.1, read on the forward strand.
GGCGCGTGAACGTTGCGGGTGAGGGCAAGGAGAGCCGCAGGCGAAGCCGGAGCCATCGTCGAGGAGGCTCGACCCGGCCACCGCCCGCAAGCCCCGGGGAGGCCCCGGCGTGGCGCCGTTGCGACTGCCGGTTGGGTCTTGAGGGGAGCTCAGCACGGCCTCCCAGGCTTTCGGGTTGCTGGCACGAGCGGCGCCTCCCTGGACGAACGACGAAAAACTGCGTAGCCTATGCCCGGTCTTCCCAGCGACCGCAAGTATACTGCCCCGCTTCGGGCCCCGAGCAAGGCCCGCCAGCGCCCATCGGAGGAAGCACATGAAACGCAATCGGCTCGTTGGAGTGGCCGTGATCGCCGTCATCGCGGCACTCGGCATCGTTCAAGCGTGCACCATGGAATCCACCGGGACCTCCGGGTCCTCGGCCGCGGCGCCGTCGATCAACGGGGCCGCAGCAATCGAGGCGGCGGCCGCCGACCAGGTGCCGCTCTTCGAGGTCGACCCCTTCTGGCCGAAGCCGCTGCCGAACCACTGGCTTCTCGGCGCAACCATCGGCGTCGCGGTCGATTCCCGCGATCACGTCTACATCGTCCACCGCAACACGCCCGACCAGTTCGCGGCGCGCACGGAGGTCGGCGCCGCGCAAGACCCGCCGGTCAGCGAGTGCTGCGTCCCGGCGCCGCCGATCCTCGAGTTCGACGCCGAGGGCAACCTGGTCGGCTCGTGGGGCGGCCCGGTCGCGGGCGGCGCGTACGAGTGGCCCGACTCCAATCACGGTATCGAGGTCGACCACATGGACAACGTGTGGATCGGCGGCAACGGCCAGCCCGACTCCCACGTCTTGAAGTTCAGCCGCGCCGGCGATTTCTTGATGCAGGTGGGTCGCAAGGGCGCCCGCTGCGTCGAGAACTGCGACCAGATCGGCGCGCCGGCTCCCGCGGGCGGCGGCCGTGGCGGTCGCGGTGGTGGCGCTGCTCCCCCGTCGCCGCGCTTCGAGCGCAACAGCTTCTCCACCGAGGACTTCGGACGGGTCGCGAAGATCTTCGTCGATCCCGTGGAGAACGAGGTGTACCTCGCCGACGGCTACTACAACCGCCGCGTCGCGGTGATCGACGCCGACACCGGCGAGCTCAAGCGCTTCTGGGGCGCCTACGGCAGCGAACCGGACGATAGCGCCGACCTCGGCCGTTACGTGCCCGGCGGCACGCCGGCGCCGCAGTTCCGCGGCCCGGTGCACTGCGCCGACATGTCCAACGACCGGCTGCTGTACGTGTGCGACCGCGCCGAGGACCGGATTCAGGTGTTCAACCCCGACGGCACCTTCGTCAACGAGGTGATCATCGCTCCGGAGACCCTGGCGCAGGGCTCGACCTGGGACCTGGCCTTCTCGCCCGACGAGGCGCAGCGCTTCCTGTATCTGGCCGACGGCCAGAACATGAGGGTCTACGTCATTGACCGGACCAGCATGGAAGTGCTCTACAGCTTCGGCGACGGCGGCCGCCAGCCCGGCCAGTTCTTCGCCGTCCACAGCATCGACACCGACTCGCAGGGCAACATCTACACGACCGAGACCTACGAGGGGAAGCGCCTCCAGAAGTTCCGGTTCGTCGGCATGGGTTCGATCCCGGCCGGCTCCCAGTACGTGAGCCCCTGGCCCACCGACCGGCGCTGAAGCGAGAGACGACGATCCGCGATCAGCTGCCGGTCGCGAAGCAGTAGAAGAGCCCGTCGCCGCCGGAGCCGCGCAGCGCCTCCTGGCTGCAGCCGCGCGAGGCGTGCGAGAAGTTCCACGAGGTCGGGTTGGCGCCACCGCCCTGGCGGTCGTGGTGGCCGACGTTGGCAGTCCCCTCGCCGCTGCCCGTCCAGTTGTTGCAGGTGGCGTCGGAGGCGGTGCCGTCGAGGTTGGTGCCGGTCAGGATGTCGTGGCGGTTCGGATCGTCGCCGCGGCCGTTGACCATCTCGCCCTTCTCGTTGAGCGAGTTCTCCTTCGAGAGCTTGTTGTTGTCGGAGTGCAGGTCGGCAACGTTCTCGGCGACCATGATGCCGTTGAAGTTGTACCAGGGGCCGGTCCCGATGCGATCACGGGCGTTGACCGCCGGCTGGCCGCCCGACGCGGTGGCGCTCAGGTAGGCCCGCCAGGTCTTGCCGCCGGCGCCGACCGCCGCGGCCAGCGTCTGGCAATGCGCATCGGCCCCGGCCAGGCCGCCGAGGTCGGCGCCGTCGCCGGGCCCGATGCTGGTGATGAAGAAGCTCATCTGGGCGTCCTGCGCCACGCAGGCCGTGGTAGCGAGCGCCAGCAGCATGACCCCAACCGCGGAAACAACGCGTCTCCGTTGCATTCTCTTCCTCCTACTAGTTCAGGGCTGCGGCACGATCCGGATGTAGGGCAGCGGCTGCTGCCAGCCGTCCGGGTACCTCTTCTTAGCGTCCTCGTCGGAGACCGCCGGGGCGATGATCACGTCGTCGCCCTGCCGCCAGTTCGCCGGCGTGGCCACCTGCTTGGTCGCCGTCAACTGGCAGGAGTCCAACAGCCGCAGGATCTCGGCGAAGTTGCGGCCGGTGCTCATCGGATAGGTGAGGGTCGCTTTGATCTTCTTGTCGGGGCCGATGACGAACACCGAGCGGGCGGTGGCGTTGTCCATCGGTGTCCTGCCCTCGCTGGTGTCGCCGGCGGCGGCGGGGAGCATGTCGTACTTCTTGACCACCTCGAGCTTGGGGTCGCCGATCAGCGGGTAGTTGACGGCGTGCCCCTGCGAGGCCTCGATGTCTTTCGACCAGCGCTGGTGGTCGCTGACGCCGTCGACGCTGATCCCCAGGATCTTGCAGTCGCGCGCCTCGAACTCCGACTTGAGCCCGGCGACGGCGCCCAGCTCGGTGGTGCAGACCGGCGTGAAGTCCTTGGGGTGCGAGAACAGGATCGCCCAACCGTCGCCGATCCACTCGTGAAAGCTGATCGAGCCTTCGGTGGTCTCGGCGGTGAAATCGGGGGCCGTATCGTTGATGCGTAGGGTCATTGCGTCCTCCCGGTTGCGTGACCGCTTCATTGTAAGCGAAGGGCGGCGACAGCACAGCCGGGGGGACTCGGCCGGCGCCACCCATGCTCCCCGCAGCGCGTGAGCCGAGACATCGTCAGGCCCGGCCGATTCAAACGTTGGCGTCGCGTCGCCACCGGGTTGAGCCACCCATCGCGGCCGGGCCTACAGCGGCGGGCGTCCCCGTCAGTCGAGCCGCGGGTGGCGCAGGTGCCACTCCGTCGCGGTCTGGTAGGCGTGGGCGACGTTCAGCAGGACACGCAGTTGTCGTTGTTCTTGGAGCCGAGCTTCTCGAGCAGCGCGACGGTGTCCGGGAAGGGCGAGACGCGCTGTACCGGGCCGTTGGCCATGTCGGCGGTCGTCTGCCCGCGGCGGCTGACGGCGGTGACGTCGGCGCCCTTCGAGACCAGGTACATGATCATCTCGTTGTCGCCCCGCGCCGCGGCGTGGTGGAGCGGCGTGTAGCCGTTGTGGTCGCGGGCGTTGACGTCGGCGCCGAGCTCCTCGATGAGGTACTTGACCGCCGGCATCCAGCTGTCCGGTGCATGCCGGTGGGCGTTGCCGGCGAAGCCCTCGCCGTAGCCGACGCCGGCGGCGGCGTGGAGCGGCAGGACGCCCGGGCCGCCCTCAGGCACCGGCGGCAGGCCGGACGGATCGAGCTCGTCTTCGTCGCCGGCCCCGGCCCTGTCCTCGGCATCGGACTCCGGCCGGTTGAACTGCGCGAGGCTGATCTCGGGCCGATCCTTGCCGGCGAAATCCTGAGGCTGGCGGGGAAGGGGCTGTTCCGCAGGCCCCTCCGGCCGCCGCGACCGCCGCGGCTCCGGGGCGGCGGTGGCGATCTCCGGATCGGCGCCGTAGCGGACCAACAGCTTCATGGCCTCGACGTCGGTGGCGTAGGCGGCGCGCCAGAACGCCGTCGAGCCCTGGGTGTCGGCGAGGCCGCAGTTCCGGTTGCCGCAGCCGCTGTACACCATGTACCAGGGATGCACGGTGAGCCGGGCGTCGGGGTCGGCGCCGGCCTTCAGCAACGCCTCCATCAGGTCGAGGTACGAGGCCTGCTGCAGGCCCATCTCCTGCGGCTGCGGGAACCGCGTGCGTGGCTGCCACTGGGCGTTGACCGCCGCCCACAACGGCGTCGCCGCGTTGGTCCTCGCCGCCAGGTTCGGATCGGCGCCGCGCTCCAGCAGCAGCATGGCGAGGTCGAACTGGCCGTTGATCGCCGCCATCAACAGCGGCGTGGTGGCGTCTCCGGCGCTGAACTGGTCGACGTCGGCGCCGCCGTCCAGCAGCGCCCGAGCGGCGTCGAGGTTCCCCTGCCGGGCGGCGTGCAGCAGCGCCGTAAGGCCGCCCTTGGTGTCGTTGGGGGACGGCGGCTCGTCGCCATCCTCGTACTCCCCGGCTTCGCCCTCCTTCTCGGGGAGCTCACCGGACAGGTAGAGCTCGCGCCCCGCCAGGATCGCCGTCTGCACCTGTCGTGGCGTCAAGGGATCCTGCGCGCCGCCGGGAAAGGCCTGCAGGACCTCGCGCTGGCGGTCGCGGGCGGCGGATTGGAGGGCGCTGTCGAAGGCGAGGTCGACCACCCGAGTGGTGATCCCGGCATCGGCGCCGCGCGCCAGCAGCACGCGGATCACCTCGCCGCGGTCGCGTGCCGCGGCGAAGACCAGCGGCGTCTGCCCCCAGGCGGACTCGCGGGCGTCGATCTCGGCGCCGTGATCGAGGAGCAGGCCGACCGCCGCGGCGTTGCCGGACGCGGCGGCCAGGTGCAGAGCTGTCACGCCGCCGCTCGTCGTCCGCTTGCCGACCTCGCTGCCCGCCGCCAGCAGCATCTCGATGACCGGCGCGCTCCCCGCCTTGCTGGCCAGGTGCAGCGGCGTGTAGTGGCCGATGCGGGTGACCGCGTCGACGTTGGCTCCGGCGTACAGCAGCACCTCGACGATCGCGGGCTCGCCGCGCTCGGCCGCCCAGTGCAACGCCGTCATGCCGTCGCCGTGGGCAGCGTTGACGTCGGCGCCGTCGCGCAGCAGCGCCCGCACGGCGGCGAGGTCGCCGCGCATGGCGGCGTCGGCGACCGGGGCGGTGCGCGCCGCCGCCCCGACGAGACCGCCCATCATCGGGCTGGAGAAGGCTGCCGAGGAAACGCCGGCGATCGGGAGGTCGAATGCGACCTCCGCCATGGGAACGTTCGCGACGATCGGAAAGTCGTACGAAGCAGCCGCCGGTGCTCCGGCAAAGAGCAGGATCATGGCGCCGACCGCGCCCGTCGTCACCGCCCGCCGACGCCTCGCCGTGACGAGCACCCTTCCTCGACGAACGCCAGCCATGGGGCCGGTCACAGGGAGAACTCCCCGGTGCTGTCGCCGAAGCTCTGCATGTCGTCGAGCCCGAGCTTGTGCAGCAGCGTCAGCATGACGTTCGCCATCGGCGTGCCGTCCTCCGCCTTGTGGTGGTAGTTGCCGGCGAGCAGGCCGTCGGCGTGGCCGAGCAGGACGAGCGGGCAGCGGCGATGGTTGTGGATGTTGGCGTCGGCCATCGGCGAGCCCCAGATGATCATCGTCTTCTCGAGCAGATTGCTGTCGCCCTCGGTCGTGCTCCGCAGCTTGTCGAGGAAGTACGGCAGCTGGCTCATCCGGTAGCGGCAGATCGTGTTGAACTCGAGGATCCGCTCCTCCCGGTTGCCGTGGTGGGAGGCCGGATGGAACGGCCGGTCCGAGCCGCTCTCCGGGAAGACCCGGTTCTGGGCGTCGCGCCCGAGCTTGAACGACATCACCCGGGTCATGTCGGTCTGCAGGGCGAGCACCTGGAGGTCGAACAACAGCTTCATGTGCTCGGAGAACGAGTCGGGGACGCCGGCCGGCGCCTCGGGCAGCTCCCGTTCCTCGCCGCTGCTGTTGTGCGCCTCGACCATCTCGATGCGGCGCTCGATCTCGCGGACGTTGTCCAGGTAGCGGTCCATCCGCAGCCGATCGGCCGCCCCCAGGCTGCGGCGCGCGTCGGCGACCTCGCCGGCGATCCAGTCGAGGATGCTGCGGCGGCTGGCGCGCCGCTTGGCCCGCTCCTCGGGAGTGCCGCCGGAGCCGAACAGCATGTCGAAGGCGACCCGCGGGTCGCGGATCATCGGCAGCGGCTCGTTGGGCGACGCCCAGCTGATCGAGTCGGTGTAGGCGCAGGAATAGTTGTAGGTGCAGCCGCCGGCCTGGTCGAGGTTCTCGATGCAGAACTGCATCGAGGGGAGCGGCGTGTCCTGCCCGAAGCGCTGCGCGTAGATCTGATCCAGCGAGGTCCCGGCGCGGAGGTCGGAGCCCTGGGTCTGCTTGGGGTGGCACTGGGTCAGGAACACCGCGCTGGAGCGGAAGTGATCGCCGCCGATCTCCGGCGGCGTGAATGCCTCGGCCATGCGGACGTCGGTGTTGCTGATGATCGTCATGTGGTCGCGGAAGCCGGCCAGCGGGCTCAGGGCGTTCTCCGGCAGCAGCTCGAAGTCGGCACCGGTGGTCGCCGGCGCGAACAGGTGCTGGCTGGCTCCCCATTCGTTGCACCCGGCGAGCCCGTGCACCTCCTCGATGCATACCAGCCGCGTCTTCTCGACGGCCTTTGCGGCGCCGCGCGCGCCGCGCGCGCCGCGACCAGCCGGCGCCATCGCGTCGAGGAACGGCAACGCCACCGTGGCGCCCATGCCGCGGAGGAATGTCCGGCGGGGAATGTGCTTTCCGGTGATGATCGGCATCGTCTGGGGCTCCTTCGGGCGGGTCAGGGGTGCTTTCTGTCGTGGTCTTGGCCGGCGGCGGTCGTCTCGACGCGCTTCATCTGAAACGCATCGCTGTCGACGACGCCGAGGATGAACGCGGACATGCGGTAGTCGTTTTTCTCGGCCTCGCGGGCGATGGCGCGGATGGCCGGCTGATCGTAGTACTCGACCCGGCGGCCGAGCGCGTAGGCGAGCAGGTTCTCGGTGAAGGTCCGCACCAGCGGCACCGGACGGGCGAGCAACACCTCGACCAGCTCCGCGGGCGTCGCCACCGGAGTGCCGTCGTAGAAGTCGCCGCGGGTGTCGAGCGGCATGCCGTTCTCCCGCGACCGCCACTTGGCGGTGACGTCGAAGTTGTCGAGCGCCAGGCCGATCGGGTCCATGAAGCGGTGGCAGGAGTTGCAGGCCGGGCTCGAGCGGTGCAGCTCCATGCGCTCGCGGGTGGTCAACAGCTTGCCGTCGCGGGCGCCCTCGGTCTCGTCGAGATCGGGGATGTTGGGCGGCGGCGGCGGCGGCGGCGTGCCCAGCAGCACCTCCATCACCCACTTGCCGCGCAGCACCGGCGAGGTGCGGTTGGCCAGCGAGGTGAGCACCAGGACGCTGCCGTGACCGAACAGGCCGCGGCGGGTGTCGTCCGGGTACTCGACGCGGCGGAAGTAGCTGCCGGCGACGCCGGGGAAGCCGTAGTGGCGGGCGAGCCGCTCGTTGGCGAACGTGTAATCGGCCTCGTAGAGCTCGAGCACGCTGCGATCCTCGCGGACCAGGTTGTTGAAGAACAGCTCGGTCTCGCGCCGCATGTCGTCGGCGAGGTTCTCGTCGAAGTTCGGATAGAAGTTCGGGTCCGGACGCACCTTGTAGAGGTCTTGCAGCCGCAGCCACTGGGCGGCGAAGCGGCTGCCGAGGGCCTCGGCCCGGGCGTCGGCCAGCATCCGCCGGACCTGCCGCTCGAGCGCGCCGCGATCCGCCAGCTCGCCGCGCGCGGCGGCGGCCTGCAGCGCCTCGTCCGGGGGCGCCCCCCACAGGAAGAAGGACAGCCGCGCGGCGAGCTCGATGTCGCCGACCCGGTAGGTCTCGCCCGGCGCCAGGCCGGCCGGCTCGCGCTCCAGCCGGAACACGAAGTAGGGGCTGGCGAGGATCGCCTCGAGCGCCGTTCGCACGCCGCTCTCGAACCCCCCGTTCCCCGCGCCGGCCTCGTAGAAAGGCATCAGGCCGTCGATCTCGGCCGCCGCCAGCGGCCGCCGGTAGGCCTCGCCGCCGAGCCGCGAGAGGATCTCGCGGGCGCAGGGGCGCTCCTCTTCTGGCAGCGTTGGGCGGCAACTGAAGAGGCGCTGCCGGCTCGGGGTCTCCGAGATCCCGGTCGTGTTGTACGGGCCGCTGATGATGAGGTTCTCGAGGTGCGGCAGCGTGGTGATGCCGCTGCCGCCCGAGCCGCCGCCGGCGAACGACCAGTCGTGCGGCCGGATGAGGTCCTCGTAGGGCCCTTCGAAGTTGCGGACGAACGCCGCCGCCACCCGGTGCTGGCCGGCGCGCACGAACACCGGCTCGCTCCGGCTACCGGCGCCGCCCCGGCCGTCGGCGCCGCCGCCGCGGTCGGCGTCGTAGGGGACCAGCGCCAGACGCTCGCCGTCGATCGAGATGTCGATGTCCTCGAGCCGGGCGCCGGAGCCGCCGCCGAACGTCATCGAGAAGACGTACTCGGCGTCGGCGGGAAAGACGTGATCGACGACCATACCGCCGCGGGTCCCGTAGGGGGCGCCCTCGACCCGGTCCCAGGGGTGCTGCGAGACGTAGATCGGATTGCGGTAGGTCTCGTCGATCGCCGGCGCCGCGCGATCGCCGACCGCCATCCGGCTGATGTCGCCGGCGGCGTTGAGGTAGGCCTCCAGCAGCGTCGGCGACAGCGTCTGGGCGTCGGCGATGTTGTCGAAGTTGGCGCTCATCTGGTCGAGCGGCAGCCAATCGCCGGCGTCGACGTCGAGGCCGAGCAGGTCGCCGATGGCGCGCTCGTACTCGGGGCGGTTGAGCCGCTGGAAGGTGCGGCGTCCCGGGGTCGGACCGGCGGCGGCGGCCGCCCGATCGACCGTCGTCTCGAGGGCCGCGATCAGGGTCGCGTAGGTCTCGGCGTCGGGGCGCTGGGCGCCGGGCGGCGGCATCATGCCGGCGCGCAGCTTGCGGATCATTTTCTCGGCGACCTCGGCGTTGCGAGCCGCCTGGGCGACATCGAACGACTCGAGCGATAGCCCGCCGGTGAGCTGCGTGTCGTTGTGGCAGCGGAAGCAGTAGCGGCCGAGGACGAGGTTCTGCTCCTCGTGCGACGCGGGCGCGGCTTGTCGCCCGGCGGGCGCGGGAGCGGCTGCGGCCGCCTCTCCGCGCTGCGCCAGACTGGTGCTCGCCGCCAGCCCGAGCGCGAAGATCAACGCGCCCGGAACGGCGAATGCGAACCTCTTCATTGCGTATCTCCCGTCGGCTCAGGAGCCCTAGGCGGCAGTATACGCCAGATTACACCTCATTTTCCGGGTCGAAATCAAAACCCCCCCGCGTTCGAGCGCCTGCCGCCGGGATGACCGGGGACGCCTGCCGCCCAGGGACGCCTGCCGCCCCGGATGACAGCGGCAACCCGCCGACGGTACACTGAACGGCCTTCCCACCAACCGGAGATCACGATGGTCCGTATCCGTTTCGCATTCGCCGTTGCCGCCCTGATCCTCTTCGTTGCCACCCTCGCCTCTGGCCAGGCGCCGGTCATCCGCTCCGCCGAGCACGACTTCCGCGTGGTCACGGTCGTCGACGGCCTGGAGGTCCCCTGGTCGATGGCATTTCTGCCTGGCGGCGACATGCTGGTGACCGAGCGGCCGGGACGGCTGCGCATCGTCCGCAACGGGATGCTGGTCGCTCAGCCGGTCGCCGGCGTTCCCGAGGTCTTCGCCCGCGGCCAGGGCGGGCTGCTCGACGTCGTCCCCCACCCGGACTTTGCCAGCAACCGGCTGATCTACCTGAGCTACTCGAAGCCGCTGGCCGAGGGCTCGACCACGGCGGTCGTCCGCGGCCGGTTCGAGAGCGACCGCCTCGACGGCGTCGAGGAGATCTTCGCGGCGATCAGCCAGGGTCGCGGCCACTACGGCTCGCGGCTGGCCTTCGACCGCGAGGGCTACCTGTTCATCACCGTCGGCGAGCGGCAGGCGCCGTCGACCGGCGACCTGATGGCCCATCCCGCCCAGGACCTCTCCAACCACCACGGCACCACCATCCGCCTCCATGACGACGGCCGTGTGCCGGCCGACAATCCCTTCGTCGACCAGCCCGGCGCCCGCCCGGAGATCTGGAGCTACGGCCACCGCAACGAGCAGGGGCTGGCCATCCATCCGGAGACTGGCGACGTCTGGGCCACCGAGCACGGGCCGCAGGGCGGCGACGAGGTCAACCTCATCCAGCGCGGCGCCAACTACGGCTGGCCGGTCGTCGGCTTCGGGGTCAACTACCGCTCCGGCCTGGCGATCCACGAGGGCACCCATCGGGAAGGCATGCAGCAGCCCGCCTTCGTCTGGGTCCCGTCGATCGGCACCTCCGGGCTGGCCGTCTACACCGGCGACGCCTTTCCGCGCTGGCGCGGCAATCTGTTCGCCGGCGGCTTGGCCGGCCAGCAGCTCGCCCGCCTGGTCCTGGACGGGCAGCGGATCCGCTACCAGGAGACGATGCTCTTCGGGCGGGGGCGCATCCGCGACGTCCGCCAGGGGCCCGACGGCTACCTCTACCTGGCCATCGAGGACGAGGACGGCCTGACGCCGATCCTCCGTCTGGAGCCGGTCGAAGGGCGCTGAAGGGCTCGGAGGTACGATGATGCCTGCAACTCTGCCGTAGGCGAGAAACCGCGCGCCGGCTTCCGCTCATGCTTGAGGCGCGGCTGCATCGACATCATCGAATGGTGAGCTCCCTCACCATTCCCTGGGCACCGTAGCCCTCGGATATCCAGGCATAGCGGCCGGGCTCGAGCCCTCCCCTTGCCGAAACCGGCGGACGGGTAGAGAATTTGCCAACATCAGACACCTGGCTCCGCATTCTCGTCGGCGTTCCCCGCGCGGCTGAATGGCGAGCGGAGATGCGGGCCGGCTTCTTGACGAGGAGGAACACATGTCGCTCTCCCGTAGGGCGCTCTTCCGGCCTCGGGCGGTCACCAGCGCGGATTTCAACCAGCTGGTCACGGCCCGGGGGCGCGAGGCGCTGGTTGCAGAGCTCGGAACACTGGGCGGTGAGTCGGGCTCGATCCCGGCGCCGCAGGACGGCGAGATCCGGCTGACGAGCAACGAGAACCCGCTCGGCCCGCCGCCGCCGGCGATGGCGGCGATCCGCGCCGGGTTCGCCGGCGCCGGCCGCTACCCGGCCAACACCGACCCGAGCATCGACGACCTGACGCAGGCGGTCGCCGACCGGCACGGCTGCGCGGCGACCAACATCGTGCTGGGCGCCGGCTCCGGCGAGCTGCTCAGGAACGTCGCCCAGGCCTTCGTGGGCCCCGGCCGCCACCTGGTGACGGCGAGCCCCACGTACCTGCAGACCTCCGGCGTCGCCCGCTATCTGGGCGCCGAGGTCAAGGCGATCCCGCTGGGCGGCGACGGCAAGCTCGACCTCGACGCGATGGCGGCCGCCGCCCCCGGCGCCGGGCTGATCTTCTTCTGCAACCCCAACAACCCGACCGGCACCGTGCATGCGGCGTCCGACGTGCGCACCTTCGTGCAAACGATCCGGCGCACCTCGCCGAACACCGTCATCCACGTCGACGAGGCCTACCACGAGTACGTCACCCATCCCGACTACGAGTCGATGGCCGAGATGGCCTGCTCGACGCCCAACGTCTTCGTCAGCCGGACGTTCTCGAAGTGCTTCGGGATGGCCGGGATGCGCGTCGGCTACGGCCTCGGCGACACCGACATGATCGCCACCATGCGGCGCTTCCGGATCGACATGAACATCGCCGTGCCGACGGTCAACGGCGCCTTCGTGGCCCTGCAGGACAAGGGGTACGAGCTGATCGAGCAGCGCCGCAACACGGCGGCGCGCCAGTACACGATCGACTTCTTCCGCGGTCTCGGCTACGACGTGTTCGACTCGCAGACCAACTTCATGTTCGTGAACATCGGCAGGCCGGCGGCGGAGTTCCGCTCCGCGTGCCGCGAGCGTGGGGTCGGCGTCGGCCGCGACTTCCCGCCGATGGAGAAGACCCACGCGCGGATCAGCATCGGGACGCTCGACGAGATGCAACGCGCCTGCGTGGTTTTCAAGGAGGTGCTGGCATGACCATCAGTCGCAGAAATGTCGTGAAGGGCATCGGCGTCGGCACCACCGCGGCGGCGATCATGTCGTTCCCCGGGCCGCGCTCGATCGCCCGCGCCATGTCGATGGCGCTGCCCCCGCAGCAGCGGCCGCTGCTGCTGCACCACAACGAGAACCCGCTCGGCCCCGGAGAGGTCGTGACCCGGGCGATGAACCGAGCGCTCGACACGGGCCTCGGCAGCCAGTACGGCCTGCCCGGTCGTGACACGGTCGAGGCCATCGCGAAGGCCCACGGCATTCCGGCCGACCGCGTGACGCTGGGCAACGGGTCGACGCAACTGTTGATGTCGATGACCCACGTGTTCACCTCGCCGACGCGGCCGCTGGTGACCGCGGCGCCGTCGTTCGAGACCTGCCCGCAGTACGCCGCGGTGGTCGGCCACCCGGTGGTGGAGGTGCCGCTCGCCGCCGACCTGACGATCGACCTCGATGCGATGGCCGACGCCGCCCAGGGCGCCGGCCTGGTCTTCTTCTGCAACCCCAACAACCCGACCGGGACGCTGCACGAGGCCGACGCCGTGGGCGCCTTCCTCGATCGCGTGCTGCGCGAGTCCGACGCGATGATCGTCGTCGACGAGGCCTACTTCGAGTACGTCACCAACCCGCGGCATGAGACGCAGATCCCGCGCGCCGCGCGCGAGGAGCGGGTCATCGTGTCGCGGACCTTCTCGAAGACGCACGGCATGGCCGGCATGCGCATCGGCTGGTTGGTCGCCCATCCCGACGTCATCGGCAAGATCAACGCCTGGCACTACGGCGGCAGCCTCAACGCCGCGGCGCTGCTGGGCGCCAAGGCGTCGATCGAGGACCCCGGCCGCATCGAGCGCGAGGTCGATCGCAACACCGCCGTGCGCGAGTTCACCCTCGACTGGTTCCGCTCGCGCGGCATGGAAGCGACCGACGCGCAGACCAACTTCGTGTTCGTGAAGATGGGGATACCGGCCGCCGCCTTCCGCGACGGCTGCGCCGAGCAGCTCGTCCAGGTGGGCCGCGACTTCCCGCCCTACCAGAACGAGTGGGGCCGGATCTCGCTGGGCACCATGGACGAGATGCGCCGGGCGGTCGACGTGTTCGACCAGGTCTTCTCGAACGCCGGCATGCAGGCGCGCCGCGGGGAGGTTGCCGCGTAGCGGGATCGGGGACAAACAACTCGCTGACCCCTCGATGACGGCCTCGTGCGTCCGCCTCGCGGATCGGGGCATTCAGCCGCTGTGTCTTGAGGTCGCGCGCCGTCTTGGTGCTCTCCCCGAGCCGCTGCGAGCCCAGCTTCCTCGCCCCGCCGTCCCTACCATACGAGGCCGCCACCCTGCCATGCCCGTCACCCGAGGCCGCCGCCGCGCCATCCCCGCCATCCGAGGCCGCCGCGCGTCCCGGGACCGGATCATCGGATCGCCGGCCTCACGATGCATGAGGCCGAGAGAGGCCTAGTTTCTCATATTATGTGCGTTATAATGTCCATATTATGGACACCGTGCTGCACCGTCGCGCCGTGGCCCAGGCCCTGTCCGAGCGTCTTGACGAGGCGCCCGTCGTCCGGCTATCGGGTCCCCGCGCGGCCGGCAAGACGACAACCTGCGTGGCCGAGATCGAGCGCCGCGGCGGCACGATCATCCGGCTCGACGACCCCGACGAGCGCAGCGCGGCGATGGCGGATCCGCGCGGATACCTGCTCGGCCACGCCCCACCGGTCCTCATAGATGAGTACCAGCGGGTACCCGCCGCGTTGGAGGTCATCAAGCTCGAGCTGTCGCGTACCGCGGCCGCGGCCGGACAGTGGTTGTTGTGCGGATCCGTTTCCGTCGAAGCGGTCACCGAGGCGGCGGAGTCCCTCGGCGGGCGGCTCACCGACGTCGTCATGGGTACGCTCACGGTCGACGAGCGCAACGACGGTCCCGAGCCTGTCTTTCTGGCCAAGGTGCTGGAGGAGGGGCCGGCGTCCCTGCGTGGCTGGCGCCCCGAGAGCAAGCGAGGCCGGGACGAGCTCTTGGAGGAGGCCGTTCGTGGCGGGTTTCCGCTCGTCACCGACCGCGAGACCGCGGCGGCGCGGCGACGAGGCCTCACCGACTGGGTGAATGCCTCGGTCATCGCGGACAGCGTCAGCGTTGGGGGTGTTCGCGACACCGAGAGCCTGCGGCGAATGCTACAGCTCTATGCCGCGGCGACCGCGAGGATCACACCCAAGGACCGACCGACAGCCGACCGGCTCGAGATCGACCGCCGCACCGTTGCCCGCTACCGTGACCTATTGACGGCGCTCTACGTGACCTGGGATCTGCCTGCCTTCGTCCCCGGCAACGCGACGGGGCAGGTCGTTCGGTCGCCGCGGCTGCACATGGTCGACAGCGGCCTGGCCGCGGCGCTCGCCGGACGAGACCAGCCAGACGCGCTGTCCCGCGATCCGCAGTACGCCGGCGCGCTCGTCGAGACGATGGTGGTCAACGACTTGCGCGTCCAGGCGAGCGCGCATCCCACCACGCCGCGGCTGCTGCACTTCCGCGAGGACGACGACGAGGTGGATCTCGTCATCGAGACCGATGGAGGAGGCGTCGTGGGCATCGAAGTGAAGCTCACGTCCAGTCCCGGGAGCCGGAACCTCGCCGGCCTTCGACGCCTGCGCCGCTCCAGCGGCAAGCGATGGGCCGGAGGCCTCGTCCTCTGCCGTGCTCCCGCAGTCCGCGTGACCAACGATGATCTCGTCATAGCCCCTCTCGAAGCAGTCTGGGACCTTCACTGAGCCGGGGTCTCCAACTTCGTGGTCGGACGAGGCGGCTGCGGTAACCTGCCGCAATGCGCATCCTGCTGGTCTCTCCATATCACGGCGGCAGCCACGCCGCCTGGGCCCGAAGCCTGCAGCGCCACAGCCGCCACGAGATCGAGCTGCTGACGCTCCCCGACCGCTTCTGGAAGTGGCGGATGCACGGCGGCGCGGTGACGCTGGCCCGGCGGTGGCTACGCGATGGGCCGGCGGCGGACGCGATCCTGGCCACCGACATGCTCGACCTGACCACGTTCCTGGCCCTGACACGGCCGGCGACCGACGGCGTGCCGGCGGTCCTGTACATGCACGAGAACCAGCTCACCTATCCCCTCCCCGCCGCCGGCGAGGGCGGCCCGATGCGGCGCCAGGGCGGCGAGCGCGACCACCACTACGCGTTCGTGAACTTCGCCTCGATGCTCGCCGCCGAGCGGGTGGTCTTCAACTCGCGATTCCATCATGACGCCTGGTTCGAGGAGCTGCCGCGCTTCCTGCGCCACTTCCCTGAGCACAACGAGCTCGGCGCGGTCGAGGCGCTGCGGGCCAGGAGCTCGGTGCTGCCGGTGGGGATCGAGGCCGGCGCGCTCCGGCGCACCGAGCCCACGGCGGCGCGGGTTTCAGCGCCGGGACCGCAGCCGGCAGGCAAGAGCCAGCCATCCGGGCTCGGGACCGAACGATCACCCAAGCGAGAAGACCTCCATTCAACCGCTGCCGCCAGCCGAGATCCGGCAAGCGCCGGCTCCGGCACCGCCGGCGCGCCGCTGGTGCTCTGGAACCAGCGCTGGGAGTACGACAAGAACCCGGCGCAGCTGCTGCGGGCGCTGCGCGACGTAGCCGATCGCGGCGTCGCCTTCCGGCTGGCGATCTGCGGGCGGCCCTATGGCGAGTCACCGCCGGAGCTCGCCGCCATCCGCGAGGCGTTCGCCGACCGGCTCGTGCATTTCGGCTTCGCCGAGGACGACGCGTACCGTCGTCTTCTCGGGGAGGCGTCGATCGTCGTGTCGACCGCCGTGCACGAGTTCTTCGGCATCGCCGTGCTCGAGGCGATGGCCGCCGGCGCCTTCGCGATCCTGCCCGACCGGCTCAGCTACCCGGAGCTGCTCGACGGCCCCGAGGTCGGCGAGGCGACCCGCGAGCGCTGCTTGTATGACTCTCACGAGGGCCTGGTCGATCGGCTCGCCTGGGGCGTGCAGAGCCCCGGCGAAGCCACCCGCATGGGCGCCGAGCTGGCCCGCAACGCCCGGCGCTTCGACTGGACGCAGGTCGCCCCCGCGTACGATGCCCTCTTCGAGCGGGTCCGCCGAGAAACAGCCCGCGGAGATCGTCCTCGCGAGCAGTGACGCCGCCGCGGCGCGCTCTTCAACCTACGGATCAGAGCAGCGTAGCGTCAGGTACGGCCTCACGATCGGTCACGATCGATCGGCTCGGCCGCTACTGCCCGCCGCCTCCCGAGACCGTGAACTTCTGCACCCGCCGGCCGGTGGAGGCCTCGCCCACGTAGAGGTTGCCCTGCGAGTCGATGCTCATCCCGTGGGGGCGGATGAACTGGCCCACCTGGCGGCCGCCGCGGCCGAACTCGCCGACCACCTCGAGGCCGTCGCGCCGCAGGATCCAGACCTTGTGGTTGGTGCCGTCGGCCAGATAGAGCCAGCGTTGCTCCGGGTCCGGTGACAGCGCGATCACGAACGCCGAGCCGGAGGCCCGGGTCTCGGGGGCGATGACCTTCTCGGCGACGAACTCGCCGGCGTGGTCGAAGACCTGGATGCGGTTGCCGCGGCGGTCGGCGACGTAGATCAGCCCGTCGCGCGAGCCGGTGATGCCATGGACGGTGGAGAACTGGCGCGGCGGCGAGCCTTCCGGATCGCCGTCGCGGTAGCGGTACTCGTCGTCGGGCGGCTCTCCGTAGGCGCCCCAGTGGCGCAGGTACTCGCCGGTCTCGCCGTTCACCACGATCACCCGCCGGTTGCGGTAGCCGTCGGCGATGTAGACTTCGTTGGTCTCGGGGTCGACCCAGATCCCCGCCGGCCCGCCGAGCAGCTCGGTGTCGTTGCTGCCGGCGTTGACGTCGTACTCGCCGATCGTCATCAGCAGCTCGCCGCCGCGGGTGAACTTCTGCACCCGGTGGTGCTGGTAGGTGCCGATCCAGACGAAGTCGTTGTGGTCGACGAAGATCCCGTGCGGGTTGCGGGGGTAGACGGCGATGTCGTCCTCGGGGACGCCCCATCCCTGCACGACCTCGCCGTTGGCGTCGAGCTCGATCACCGTCGGCGCCGGCACGCAGCAGGTGCCGATCGGCGGATCTTGCACGGCGGCCGTCTCTTCGGGGGTCAGCGTTTCGGGAAGGTGGGTGACCCAGACGTGGTCCTGGGCATCGACGAAGACGCCGGTGACCGCGCCGAGGATCCAGTCGTTGGCCAGCTCGCGCGGCCAGCTCGGATCGACCTCGAACGACGGTGTCGCGCCGGCGGCGGGCGCCGACGAGGCGCCGCCGTCCGTGGTGACGCCGACATCTTGCCCGGCGCCGCAGCCGGTGAGCCCCAGGGAAACAGCCAACGCGAGCGCGCCGAGGATTCTCCGAGCTTCTCGCATCGGCTAGCGCAGCTTCAGCGCCGTCAGGTTGTTGTCCGCCTGCACGACGAGGTGCTGCTGGCCGTCGTGCATGTAGGTCATGATCCCGTAACGGGGGTTGACCGGCAGCTCGATGCGGCCGAGCTGCTCGCCGGTGGCCTTGTCGCGGGCGTACAGCAGCGGCGTGCCGTCGGAGGCGTTGCCGGTGTGGATCAGCAGGTTCGAGGTCACGATCTGCGCCGCCTGCCGGCCGCTGCCGGTGCTTTCCGGAAGCTCGACCCCTTGCAGCATCTCGTGCTCCAGGTAGCGCTGGGGCGTCTCGCCGACCGGTACCCACCAGAGATGCTCACCGGTGTTCATGTCGATCGCCGTGATCTTGCTGTAGGGCGGCTTGTACACCGGCAGGCCGCGGAGGCTCGGGCCGCGGCCGCCCCTGCCGACGGCGTACGCGCTGATCGTGGTGCCGGTGGGGCGGTCCTCGGGGTCATCGGCTTCGGCGCCCGGCACCATGACGCGGCTCGTGCAACCTTTCTGCGACGTGACGTAGAGGATGCCGGTCTCCGGGTCGAACGCCGGCGTCCCGTCGATGTTGGTGCCGCCGACGTCGCCGGGGCACCAGACCGCCGCCTGCTTGCCGAGGTCGTTGTCGCGGTGCAGAGGCGGCTGGAAGAACGGCCCCCACTGGTACGGCTCGAGGGCCTCGAGCGCCGCCTGCTTGAGCTCGGGCGTGTAGTCGATGAGCTGGTCCTCGGGGAGCCCCTGCATCTCGTAGGGCGCCGGCCGGGTCGGGTGCGGCTGCGTCGGCGACAGGTGCTCGCCCGGGATCAGCCCCTCCGGGACCGGCCGTTCCTCGATCGGCCAGATGGGCTCGCCGGTCTCGCGGTTGAAGGTGTACGCGAAGGCTTGCTTGCCGACCTGCACGACCGCCGGGACCTGCTGGCCGTCGACGTTGATGTCGATCAGGATCGGCACCTGCGAGGTGTCGTAGTTCCAGATGTCGTGGTGGACGAGCTGGTAGTGCCAGACCCTCTCGCCGGTCTCGACGTCGAGCGCGATGAGGCTGGTCGAGAAGAGGTTGTCGCCGGGCCGGAAGCCGCCGTAGAAGTCCTGCGTCGCCCCGTTCGTGGGCACATAGACGATGCCGAGCTCGGGGTCGGCGGACAGCGGCGCCCATGAGGAGATATCGCCGGTCCACGACCAGGCGTCGTTCTCCCAGGTCTCGTGGCCGACCTCTCCCGGACCCGGGAGGACGTCGAACTTCCACTTGAAGTCGCCGGTGCGGGCGTCGAACGCCAGGATGTCGCCGGGAATCATCTCCGTGCGCGTCTGGTTGTAGCCCTGCTCGGCGGAGTTGCCGACCACGATGGTGCCGTTGACGACGATCGGCGGCGAGGAGCTGGTGATGTAGCCCTTCTCCAGCGGCACGCCCATGGAGGGGTCGTACTCGTGGCCGAGGTGGGCGAGCAGGTCGACCGTGCCGGTCTCGGGGAAGCCCTCGATGGGAACCGCGCCGCCGAAGCCCTCGAGCGGCTGGCCGGTCTCGGCGTCCAGCGCGTGGAGGAAGAACGCCGGGGTGACGACGAAGATCACGTCGCGGCCGTCGACGTTGGCGTAGGCAACCCCCTTGCCGTGGTTCTTCCGCATCGAGTACTCCCAGCGGAAGGTCTCGGGCTCGACCCACGACCACAGCAGCTCGCCGCTGCCGGCATCGAGCGCCACCACGTGCCGCTTCGAGCCGGCGACGCTGATTAGCTTGCCGTTGACGTAGATCGGCGTAGATCGGGCGTTGACGTCGGGGAAGTCCGAGGCGTCCCAGCTCCAGGCCACCTGCAGGCTCTCGAAGTTCTCGGCATTGACCTGGTCGAGCTCCGAGTAGCGCTGCCCCTTGAGGTTGCCCGTGATCACGGGCCAGTCGCCTTCGGTGACGACGCCGGGATCGGGGACGACGTCGCGCCCGCTGCCCGCGGCCCCGCCGCTTGCGCCGTCCTGCTGAACGGCGCAAGCGGCGAAGACGATGGCGGCGAACGCCATGGCGATGGTGGTGAGTCCGGCAAGGCGTCCGGAACGGCCGATGACTTTTCGCATCTGATGTACTCCGACGGCGGTTGGGGAGTGGGGATCTTCGGGACTCTGCGAAGCGGAGATTACATGGTCGCGGCCCGATACACCAAGGCCCGCCCTTGACTCCATCATCGGCGGGACGGCGCCCGCCTGCGGCCGGACTCGCCTCGCGACGGGGTCCGGAAGATCTTGCCGGCACCGGTGTATCATCGCCGCCGACTCGAGACCCCCGGAGGATCCACATGGGATGGTTGCAGCTCGATCCCGCCGGCATCGCGGCGCGCGCCCGGACGGCGGATTCAGTGAGGGTGCCCACGCTGGCGGCGTCGATGGGACGGGGGGCGGTCGGCTTCGCGATCGTCAGCGTCGCCGGCTTCGCCCCGTGGGCCTTCCTGGGACGCTGGCTGGGACAGACCGTCGGCGAGCTCGGCCTGTACGCCGCCTGCGCCCTCGTGTTCGTCGGCCTCAGCGGCCTGCTTCTCCACCCCTTGGTGATCGGCCCCGGCTCGTTGCCGCGCTTCTACAAGCTGTTCACGCCGGCGTTCCTCGCCTACTCGATCGGCTGGATCGCCGGATGGATGGGCCTCGGCGGCCACCTCGGCGGACTGCTCGGCCTGCTCGCCGGCACCGCGATCATGGGCTGGATCCTGGTGACCGCGTTCGAGGCCTCCGGGGCCCTCGTCAAGGTGGTCGCGGCGCTCTTCGTTCTCAACGCGATCGGCTACTTCGCCGGTGGCTGGATCGCCTACGGCGTCATGGGGAGCGAGTCCCTGCCCCTGATCGGCAACGTCGTCTCCCGGGGAACGCAGATGAGAATCGGCATGCTGCTATGGGGCGTCTTCTACGGCCTCGGCCTCGGCGCCGGCCTCGGCTACGCCTTCCACGCCTGCCAGGAGCGCGCCCGCCAGCTCCTCCTCGCCACAAGCTGAGCACTCAGCGCTCGCCGGGAAGCACCAGCCGGTAGCGCTTCACCATGATCGTGCCGACCTCGTCCTGCACGACGCCGACGACCATGTCGCCGTGAATGTACGGTCGCGCGGGCTCGCTGCGGTTGCGGTCGAGGGGTTCGAGTCGGAGCTCGTCGGGTACTTCCACCGCACCCAGGTACCGCCCGTCGGCAGCGAATGCATCGACGATGCGCGTTTCCTTCCAGCAGCTGTCCGGAGGACCCTGCATGGGGATGTCCGCTTCGCAGGTGTCGTCCTCGTAGCCGGCGCCCGCCCGCACCACCCAGACCTCGCCCGAGACCGCGGGGACGAACGCCTGAAACGCCGGCTTCACGGCGGGGATCTCCGGCGCGTCCCATTGCCACCCCGCGTCTGCCTGCCGCAGGAACTCACCCACGCGGGCGCGGTGCCAGGCCGCCTCGGCTTCGGCGACCATCACCGGCTCGGCCCTTGCTTCGATGGGCAACTCCGTGCCGTCTTGCCGGCGAACGGTGAACCGGTACGCGTCCCCGGCGCCGTGGATGGTCGCCCCCGTGGGGGACATCGCGTACACCGGCAAGGGCCAGAAGGGAACGTCGCGGGCAAACGACGCGCCATCGGCCCGCACCGCCGTCATTCTCGGGGGACGGCCCTCGGTCTCCGGATACGGGAGCACGCTGCCTGCCTGCCCCTCGGGACCCCACGGTGCCATCCCACCGAAGTACGGCACGTAGAGCTCACCCGCCGTGGTGACAACCAGCGGTCGCACAGCAAAGTAGGGCCTGATAGGCCATGTATCGACGAGCTCTCCACCCGTATCGAACACCGTGATCCGCCCGATCTGGGAATCGCGAACGAACACGCGTTGTCCCACCACCAGGCCGGCCGGCGAGCGGAACTCGCCGGGGCCGTCGCCTTCGTTGCCCAGGTCCTGCACATGGACCCCATTCAGGTCGTATACGCGGACGCGATGGACCTGCGGGTCGAGCGCGAAGATGCGGCCGTCGGCAACCCCGACGCCGATGACGTTGCCGAACATGTAGGCGTCCTCTCCGGCTTCCACGCCGATCGATGCCTCCTCGACCAGCGTCGCCGGGCCGCCCCAGATCGAGCCGGATTCATTGACCACGGTCGTGACATTGCCCGCGGACGTGATCGAGCCGACCCAGGTGCCTTCGGTCCCAACGGAGCCTTCTGGGGATGCGCAGGCGATGGTGCCGAGCGCAACGATGGATGCCGTGGTCATTGAGCGAAGATCCATGCGCCGGATGGTAAGTGGCCCGTCGAGCGGATCAAAGGTGGAGTTTTGCCTTTGAACGAAATGCCCCTGCCAGGACTCGAACCTGGGCTCCGGGATTAGGAATCCCGTGCTCTCTCCACCTGAGCTACAGGGGCAAGCCGATCTCGGTCACAGGCGTGCGGAAGAAAATCACCCGAATTCTGCCACGTCACGCGAGGGACCGTCGCGGCGACACGTTGATCGTGCCCACCCAGGACGAAGCCGGCACGATCATGGTCAAGTGCTACTGCCTGGTGCCTCCGTGGGAAAACCTTCCATGAGGGTCAGATCCGACTCGCTGGCGGTCGGGTCCAGCACCTGCAGCCCGGAGAAGTAGGTGCGGTAGAAGCCGCGGTCGCGAGTCAGGAGGCGGTCTGCGGCGCTCAAGGCGTGGGCGCCGATCAGAAAATCCGCGATCATCCGCTTGCGGCTGCCGCCGGCACGCCGGTACTCGGCCCAGGCGGCACCGGCGGCGAGCGCCGTCTCGATCGTCA
>DASWHK010000210.1:0-4550 GCA_036398215.1 Acidobacteriota bacterium
CAGGCGGCGCCCCTCGTTCCCTCAAGCAGCGCAATGCAGCCGGCCTCGGCAGAGGCGCGGCGCCGGCGCCCGAGGCTTCCCATGTCCTTGCCCAGCTCGACCGCGTCTCGCCGGGATGCGGCTCGCTCGCCTTTTCTTTACGCCCTGTACGGTGCGGCCGCGTCGCTGGCCGTGGCGGCGCTGGTGGCCTTTTGGCTGTGGCCGCGTGGCGGCGAGGCTGCCGGCGCGCCCGGCGGTCCCCCGGCGAGCGAATTCGCTTTCGGCCCGGCGGCGGTCGAGGTCGTCGAGGCCGTCGAGACCATCGTCGCGGAGCCCGTCCGGCTGCTCGGCTCGGCGGTTCCCGTGCGCCAGGCCGTCGTCGCCAGCGAGGTGGACGGCCTCGTCAATCAAGTGCTGGTCGACGAGGGCGACCGGGTGGCGAACGGCGCCGTGCTCGCCAGCCTCGACACCACCACGGTCGAGCTCGACCTGGCGGCGGCGCGGGCCAACCGCGACGAGGCTGCGGCGCGCCTGGTGCGCTTCGAGTCGGAGCTGGGGCGCCTCACCAGCCTGCTCGAGCGGGGGGCGATCTCGGAGCGCGAGCTCGAGCAGGCGCTCGCCGACCGGGACGCGCAGGTGCAGGCGGTCAGCCGCTTCGAGTCGGAGGCGGCGCGCCTCGAGGAGCTCATCACGCGCGCCCGCATCGTGGCGCCCTTTGCCGGGCAGGTCTCGGAGGTCCACACGGAGCTCGGTGAGTGGACGGCGCGCGGCGGGCCGGTGGTGACCCTCATGGACCTGTCGCGTGTCGAGGTGACTGTGCAGGTCCCCGAGCGCTACGTCTCCCAGGTCGAGGAGGCGCGGCGCGCCAACGTCGAGGTGCCGGTGGAGTTCGACGCCCTGGCGGGACGCTACACCGGCCGCGTCAAGGCCGTAGTGCCGCAGGCCAACCCCCAGACCCGCACCTTCCCGGTGATCGTCTCGGTCGACAACGCCGACGGCCGCATCCGTGGCGGCATGTTCGCGCGCGTGCTGGCGCAGGTCGGCGAGCCGGTGCCCATCGTGTTGGTGCCGAAGGACGCACTGGTGCTGCGCTCCGGCCGGACGTTCGTGTTTCGGGTGGCGCCAGCCGCGCCGGCAGGCGGCGCGGGGCAGGGGGGAGCGCCGCAGGGCGGCGCACCGGCGGTTTCAGGAGATAGCCAGGGTAGTACGCCGGGCGGCGCCGAAGAGCAGGCGGGTGCGACGCGGGGGCCTGCGCCGGGCGCAGCCGGCGACCCGGGCGGCTCTGCCGCCGGGTCCGGGCCGGCGCCACGCCCTGTCGAGGAGCTCGAGGTGGAGATCGGCAGCGGCTACGGCGCCTGGCAGGCAGTGCGCGGCGGCGTCCGCGGCGGCGACCTGGTGGTGGTGCGCGGCAACGAGTCGCTGCAGCCCGGCGCCCAGGTGATCGTCGCCGGGTACGCCGAGATCGCGCCGCCGCCGGCGCCGAGCGAGACCGTGCCGATGGGGGCGAACCGGGGAGGGGACCGGGGGGAAGGGGACCAAGGGGGAGGCGACCGGGGGGGAGCGGACAGATGAAGCTCGTCGACGCCTCGATCCGCTACCCGGTCACCGTCACCGTCGGGGTCCTGCTGGTGCTGTTGTTCGGCTTCCTGTCGCTGTTCCGCATCCCCGTGCAGATGATCCCGGACGTCGAGCAGCCCAACGTCTACGTCTCGACGGTCTGGCCGGGGGCGTCGCCCGAGGAGGTCGAAAAGGAGATCGTCCAGGAGCAGGAGGAGCAGCTCAAGACGCTCGAGGGGCTGGTGCGCATGACCAGCACCAGCAGCCAGTCGACCGCCCAGGTGATGCTGCAGTTTCAGACCGGCACCGACCTCGATACCGCCATCCTGCGGGTCAACAACAAGCTCCAGCAGGTGCCGGCGTACCCGCAGAACGCCCTGCGCCCGGTCATCGCCACCTCCGCCTTCGGCGGCGCCGAGGGCGCCATCGCCTGGTTCGTGCTGAGCGCCCGGCCGGGCGTCGAGATCGAGATCGACAAGCAGCTCGACTTCGTCGAGGAGGTCATCAAGCCGGCGCTCGAGCGCGTCCCCGGCGTCGCCAACAGCGGCCTGTTCGGCGGCCGCGAGCGCCAGCTGCAGGTCATCGTCGACCCGCAGGCGCTGGCGGCGCGCGGCCTGCGCTTCAGCCAGGTCGGCCAGGCGCTCGACGCCGAGAACAGCGACATCTCGGCCGGCAGCTTCGACGAGGGCAAGCGCAGCTACGTCGTGCGCACGGTCGGCAAGTACGGCGACCCGCGCGATGTCGAGAGCGTCGTGCTCGCCTGGGTCGGCGGCGCGCCGGTGTACTTGCGCGACGTGGCGCGCGTCGAGATTGGCTTCGAGGACCCGCTGGCGAGCGTGCGCAACCGCGGCGAGGAGACCATCGCCATCAACGCCACGCGCCAGCTCGGCTCCAACACCATCGTGGTCATGGAGGGGCTCCGGCAGGCGGTGGCGGAGCTCAACGCCGGGCCGCTCGCCGACCGCGGCCTGCAGATGGATGTGGTCTACGCGCAGAGCGACTACATCGAGGGCGCCATCGCGCTGGTCCAGCGGAACATCGTCGTCGGCGGCCTCCTCGCGATCGCCGTCCTGTTGCTGTTCCTGCGCAGCTTCTCGAGCACCCTGGTGATCGGCCTGGCGATCCCGGTGTCGGTCATCGGCACCTTCCTGACCATGACGCTGCTGGGGCGCAACATCAACGTCGTCAGCCTCGCCGGCCTCGCCTTCGCGGTCGGCATGATCGTCGACGCCTCGATCGTCGTGCTCGAGAACATCTACCGCCACCAGCAGCTCGGCAAGCGGCGCCGCCAGGCGGCGTACGACGGCGCCACCGAGGTGTGGGGAGCGGTGCTCGCCTCGGTGCTCACCACGGTGGCGGTCTTCCTGCCGGTGCTGTTCGTGCAGGAGGAGGCCGGCCAGCTCTTTCGCGACATAGCCGTCGCCGTGAGCGCCGCGGTGCTGATCTCGCTGGTCGTTTCGATCACGCTGATTCCGAGCCTGGCGGCCCGCGTGCTGCGGGCGGTCACCCCGGCGAGGGAGGGTGCCGCGGCGGGTCTGGAGGCATCGCGTCCTGGAGGCGGCGCAGAGCACGCGGTGGCGCCGGCGGGGGAGGGTGCCGCGCCGGCGGCGGCGACCCCGGGCCCGGCAGCGGCCCCGAAACGGCGCGACTGGCGCCAACTCGGGGGGCTTGCCCGCCTCGGCGGAGCGGTTTCCGACTCCATCGGCGGCCTGGTCTACCGGATGACCCACTCGGTGGCGCTACGCGTCGTGCTGGTCGTTGTGCTCGCGGGAGGCGCCCTGGTGCTGTCGTGGCTGCTGATGCCGGCGACCGAGTACCTGCCGGCGGGCAACCAGAACTTCATCACCGGGATTCTCATCGCGCCATCCGGCTACAACGTCGACGAGCTCAAGTCGATCGCGCGCCAGGTCGAGGGGCGGTTGCGTCCCTACTGGGAGGCGGAGCCCGGCACGCCGGAGGCGACCGAGCTCGACGGGCCGCCGCTCGAGCAGTTCTTCTTCGTGGCCGCGGGCAACTTCGCGTTCATGGGCGCGACCGTCGGCGCGGCGGACGCGGAGCGGGCCTACCAGGCCATCCCGCTGATGCAGGAGGCGCTCGGCGGCATCCCGGGGACCTTCGCCATCGTCCAGCAGGTGTCGATCTTCCAGCAGGGACCGGATTCCGGCCGCTCGATCGACGTCGACCTGTCGGGACCCGACCTCGGGCGGTTGCTGCAGCTCGGCGGCCGGGTATTCGGCGGCGTGCTGGGCTCGATCCCGGGCGCCCAGGCGCAGCCCATCCCGAGCCTCGAGCTCGGCAATCCCGAGGTGCGCATCGTCCCCGACCGCGAGCGCGCCGCCGAGGTCGGTTTCACCGCCCAGGAGGTCGGCTTCACGCTCAACGCGCTGATCGATGGCGTCAAGGTCAGCGAGTATCAGTATCAGGGGCGGGCCATCGACGTCAGCCTGCGGGGCGCCGCGCAGGGCGCCTCGCGGCGCAGCCAGGACATCGCCAACCTGGTGATCGCGACGCCCTCGGGGCGCGGCGTCACGGTGGGCGACGTCGCCCGTGTCGTCACCACCAGCGGGCCGCAGCAGATCAACCGCATCGAGCGCCAGCGCGCCGTCACCATCCGCGTCACGCCGCCGCCCGACCTGCCGCTGGAGACGGCGATGGACCTGCTCGACGCCAACGTGCTGGCGCCGATGCGCGCCGATGGCTCGCTCGGCGGCCCCTACGCCGTTAACCTCTCGGGCTCGGCCGACAAGCTCTCGCAGACGCGCGATTCGCTGCTCGGCAACTTCGTTCTCGCCATCGTCGTGACCTACCTGCTGATGGCGGCGCTGTTCGAGTCGTTCCTGTATCCGTTCGTCATTCTCTTCTCTGTGCCGTTCGCCGCCGTCGGCGGCTTCCTCGGCCTCGCCGCGGTCAACCTCTTCCTCGGCTACCAGGCGCTCGACGTGGTGGCGATGCTCGGCTTCGTGATCCTCGTCGGCATCGTCGTCAACAACGCCATCCTGATCGTCCACCAGACG
>DASWHK010000211.1:0-2111 GCA_036398215.1 Acidobacteriota bacterium
GCCGCCGTCGGCGGCTTCCTCGGCCTCGCCGCGGTCAACCTCTTCCTCGGCTACCAGGCGCTCGACGTGGTGGCGATGCTCGGCTTCGTGATCCTCGTCGGCATCGTCGTCAACAACGCCATCCTGATCGTCCACCAGACGCTCAACTACATCCGCGATCGGGGGCTGCCGCATCGCGAGGCCCTGCGTGAGGCGGTTTCGGATCGCGTGCGGCCGATCTTCATGAGCACGCTGACCTCGGTGATGGGGATGGCGCCGCTGGTGCTGTTCGCGGGGCCGGGCTCGGAGATCTACCGCGGCCTCGGCAGCGTCGTGGTCGGCGGCCTGGCGGTCTCGACGGTGTTCACCCTGCTTCTCGTGCCGGCGGTCTTCTCGCTGACGATGGACGCGCGCGACTGGGCGCGGGCGCGGTTTTCCGGAGAGCCCGAGGCCGGCTTCGAGGCGACCCAGGCCAAACCGCGCGAGACGGGCTAGCGGCTGGCGGTTAGCGGCCCGGTTTCACTCCGTTGCGGCCAGGTCGGTCCCGAGGCTCGATCGACATCGGGATCGCCGCGTCGGCGTACTCGCGGTGCCTCTCCTGCAGGGCCTTCGCGCCCTTCGTGCGCTTCAGCTTGCCCGACTCGAACGCCTCGAGGATCTGCTTTTCTTCTCGATCCAGCTTACTCACCGGATTCACGTGGGTAGCGCTTCGTTGCGTCTCGGCTCGGAAGGATCCTACTGCGAGCTGAGGGCCAGCCGGTAGCGGACGACCTCCCACTCCTCGGTTACGGGATTGACGCGGACGCCGTAGACGTGGGCGCGGTCGGCGACCTGCCAGTTCTGGGCCACCGGCCGGCGGTTGAGGTAGCCGGAGCCGATCAGCTCGCCGTCGCGGGTGTAGACCTGCACGGGGCGGCGGGGGTCGTTGAACTCGATCACGTAGCCGGCGGGAAGGGTTGGGTCCGGGTCCGGTAGCTGGACGGAGCGCCTTCCCGCGCCGGCCTCGTCGTCCGTTTCGTCCTCGGGCGGCACGGCGTAGTAGACCTGGAAGCCCGGGAACACGTAGAGGCGGCCCTCGCCGTCGACCCGCAGCTCGGCGCGCGGCGGCAGGGCCGGGTGCCAGGGGGTCACCAAGGTGAAGCGGGGCTCGCCGGCGGCGTCGAGCGCGACGATGTAGTGCTCGCTGCGCAGGTGGCCGAACATGCCGACGTACATCTCGCCGTTGGCGGCGACCGCCAGCGATGGTCCTGCCCACTCGGGGATTTCCATGTAGCGCTGCACCTCCCGGCCGCCTTCGAGGCGGGCGATCACCCGCACGTAGGGGGTGACGACGCGGCCGCTCGGCTCCTGCGGCTCGGCCCGGAAGACATTGATCGTCGAGCCGTCGGGGCGGCCGACGATGGCGAATGCCGAGCGGAAGCTACGTGACCTGCCTGCGGAGATCTCCGAGCCCTCCGGGGCCTCCTCGAAAACGCGCCGGTCATCCACGTAGTCGCCCGTTAACGACCAGATGCTGGCGAAGAAATTGCGGTGGTAGACGCTCAGCTCGCCGCCGGCGATCACCACGGCGAAGGGGCGCTGGAAATCGCCCGGCCCCTCGCCCGGCCGCCCGAACGCGAACAGGTACCCGCCGTCCCGATCGAAGACGCGCACCTCGCTATTACGGGCGTCGAGCACATAGACGCGCCCCATGTTATCGACGGCGACGTTGCCGAGCCCGAAGCTGCTGCCGCCGAAGCTCACGAACAGGTACTCGGGCCCGCTGCGGCCGGCGCCGATGACCAGGTCGTCGACGAGATCGACGCGGAAGTCCTCGTTCACGTCGAGGTCCGCGTCGGCGACGTGCACGAACGGCACGACGCTCGGGTCCGGGAGCGGCAGCTCCTCGCGCTGCTGCTCGAGCCGGCGCTCCTCGTTGCGCTTGGCGGTCTTCTCGACCAGGCTCTCGGCGAAGTCGTCGCCGAGGTTGCAGCCGGCCACGGCGATCGCGGCGAGCGTGGCCAGCGCGGAAAAGCCGCGCCCTATCGTCTTCATGGCCTCGCTGCCCTCAGCTTCGCACGCATCATCATGCCGGCCTCCTGGCAACCGGTCTCTCGCGATCGTCGGCCTCTCTACCACCAGCTTCTCGCGCA
>DASWHK010000212.1:0-3914 GCA_036398215.1 Acidobacteriota bacterium
GAGACCGGCAGCGTCGTGCACTCGTTTCGGTGCAGGGCGGTTCGCTTCCCGCAACCGCGCCGCGCCGCCAGCGCCGCCGGCTGGTTTTGCACAAGCTTTTCCACACGTTCAGTGAAGAGAGGTTTCACCGAGCTGTCAACGAGAGGCGGCGCTCGGCGATCATCTGCACGACCTCGCGGTTGGCCGGCGGAACCTCGTAGTTGCCGAGCTCGTCGATCGGGATCCAGCACACGTCGCGGTGGATGATGGGGCGCGGAGCGCCGTGGATGACCGCCACAAAAAAACGGATCCGCACGGTTTTTTCCGGGTAGGCGTGGGTGACGTCGGCAACCTGCTCGCCGACGTCGCTGCGCACGCCCAGCTCCTCGGCGAGCTCGCGCCGCAGCGCCTCGCGGGGCGGCTCGTCGCCGTCGATCTTGCCGCCGGGAAACTCCCATAGCAGCGGCAGGTGCTCGCCGTCGGGTCGCTGGCAGAGCAGGAGCCGATCGTCGCGGCCGACGACCGCCGCGACCACCTCGATGAAAGGAGTATTCACGACGGCTTCCTAGGACGGCGGCTCGTCGAGCCGGCGGCGGTTGCCGTCGATGCGCTCGAAGGCCTGCTCCAGCTTGTCGGCATGGGCCCGCGCGCCCTCCAGGTAGAGCTTCTTGTCGGGCGGGCGCTGGCCCTCGTCCTCGATGAGCACCAGGTTCTCCTGGATCACCAGCAGCCAGCGGCGCCCGTCGTCGGTGGCGGCCTGGATGAGCCGTGAGGCGGCCCCCTGGCGCTCGATGTCCTGGCGCCGCCGGTCGAGGCTGCGGATCAACTGGGTGCGGAAGTGGAGCGCCGCCGCGGCGGCGAAGATCAGCGCCCCGAAGGCGATCCGCGCCCAGGGAAGCGGCGCCACGCGGTCGAGCGCGGCGGCCAGGGCGCCGCCGGCGCCGAACGCCGGCAGCAGGATGGCGGCGGCGGCGCCGAACAGCAGCCAGCCGTAGTCGCGGAGGGCGTTCATGATCGGGGGAGGAGGTCGGTGATGGTCATGGGATGGTGGCCTGCCTGGCGCACGGGGTTCGCCAGCGCGTCGACCGCGAACCCCTGCCGCCGCGTCCATTATAGTTGCAGGGTTCCGGGGGCGCCGGAAGCAACCACCGCATGGGGAAGGTCGATGGCGAGCAAGTACCTGGATGAAGAGCGGCAGCGGCGCCTGGGCCGCCACGAGTACGACTTCGATGACTCGCTGGCCGGTCGCACGGTGCTGGTGGCGGGGGGCAGCGGCGGCCTCGGAGCGGCGATCTGCGCCCGCCTGATGCGCGACGGCGCCGGCATCGTCCTCGGCTACGCCAGCGACCGGCAGCGCGCCGAATCGACGGCGGCGGCGTTGCGCGAGCGCCACGGCGACGAGGTCCGCGTCGCCGAGGCCGACATCTGCACCGACGAGGGGCGACAGCGATTGGTGGCCGCCGCCGAGGCGGCGCCGGATTTCTACGGCGTGGTCGTCTGCGTCGGCGACCCGGCGCGGGTTGCTCCGGAGGACGTCGGAATCACGGCTCTCGAGCTTGCCCTGCGGGCCAACTACACGGGACCGATCCTTCTGGCCCGTGACTGCGCCGAGACCCTCGCACGGCGCCGGGTGCCCGGCGCCGTCGTGTTGCTGTCGTCGATGCAAGGGGTGGCGGCGTTTCCCGGCAGCCTGGCGTACTCGGGGCCGAAGGCGGCGCTCGTGCACGCCGGCCGGATCCTCGCCCAGGAGTACGGCGGCGCCGCAAACATTCGGGTGAACGTCGTGGCCCCGGGCGTCAACGAGGCGGGCATGGCGCTGGCGTCGATCCGCAGCGGCAAGTACGACCCGTTCGTGGCCGACGGCGTGATCCCGCGCTTCGGCCGTCCCGAGGACGTCGCCCGCAGCGTCGGCTTCCTGATGGCCCCGGACAACTACGTCACCGGCCAGGTGCTGCTGGTCGACGGCGGCCTGACCCTGCGCCGGGGCCTTCCCGGAGCGGATGCTCGGCGACCCGGCCGGAGAGTCGCAGGGGCTCGGCCAGAGGAGATGCCGCCGGCCGGTCCTCGGGACGAGGGAGCGGCTTCCTAGGATGTCGGAGACGATCGTGGTCGACGTGCAGCTGTTCGCCCGCCTGCGGGAGCTGTGCGACGACCGCGCCCGCGTTTCCCTCGAGCTGGAGGCGCCGGCCGACGCCGAGGCCTGCTTCGCCCGGCTGTGCGCCGAGTACCCGTCGCTGGCACCGCAGCGGAAGGCGCTGGTCGTCGCCGTCAACGAGGACTACGCCGGCTGGGACCGGCGCCTCGCCGCCGGCGACGTGGTGTCTTTCATCCCTCCGGTCAGCGGCGGCTGAGCGATGGCCGAGGAGCTTCTGGCGGTCGTCGACGCGCCGATCTCGGCGGCCTTGCTGCGGCCGCTGGTCGTGCATCCGGGCGGTGGCGCGGTGTGCATGTTCGAGGGCACGGTGCGCGACCACACCGGCGAGCGGCCAACGACCCACCTGGTCTACGAGGCCTACGAGGCCATGGCGCTGCGGGTGTTCGCCGACATCGCCGGCGAGGCGGCGGCGCGCTGGCCGGGCAGCCGGATGGCGATCCACCACCGGGTCGGCAGGCTCGAGGTCGGCGAGGTCTCGGTGGCGATCGCCGTTGCCTCGGCGCATCGCGCCGCCGCCTTCGAGGCCTGCCGCTTCGCCATCGACCAGCTCAAGGTCAGCGCCCCGATCTGGAAGAAGGAGTTCGGCCCCGACGGCTCGTTCTGGGTCGAGGGGCCGTCGGCGCCCCGCCCGGTGGGGAACTCCTGAACGGTTTCGCGCTGACCTGCTTGCGGCCTGTTAGAATCCCCCGCCATGAGCGCCAAGCCCTTTCGCCGCAAAGATCTCAAGCACGACGAGCTGATCACCGTCACCGGCAGGGCCGGCCGCTGGCTGATGCAGCGGCGCCGCCGTATCGGTTGGGCGGTGCTGGTCGTCGTCGTGCTGCTGTCGGTGGTTTTCAGCGTCCGCTTCGCGCAGCAGCGCCAGGAGCAGCGCGCCGCGGCCCTGCTGGCGGCGGCCATGGAGGTGTATCGGGCGCCGGTCGTCGCCGCGGAGCCGGCGCCGCCGGCCGCCGCTGTCGATCCCGCCGCGGCCACAGATCCCACCGCGGTCACCGATCCCGCCGCCGCCACAGATCCCGCCACGGTCACCGATCCCGCCGCCGCCGGCAGCGGCAGCGGCGATCCCGGGGAGGCGTCGCCGGAGGCGGTAAGCGCCGAGCCGCCGCCACCGGCACAGCCGACCGGCCTGCAGTTCGCCACCTCGGAGGAGAAGTTTCGCGCCGCCCGGGAGCGCTTCCAGCCCATCGTCGAGCGCTACGGCGGCCGCCCCTCGGGACGCATCGCAGCCTTCTACCTCGGCATCTGCGAGTTTGAGCTCGGCGACATGGCGGCAGCCAGCGAGGCGCTTGGCAAGGCCGCCAGCGCCTCCGAGGAGCTGATCTCGGCGATGGCCCTCTACCGGCTCGGCCAGCTCGAGCTGGGCGCCGGCAACGCCGAGGCGGCCATCCAGGCCTTCGACCGCCTGCTCGCCGCCGACAGCAACCTGTTCCCGCGCGACGAGGCGCTGATGGCGAAGGCCCGCGCCCACGAGCAGGCCGGCGACCCCCGCACCGCCCTCGCCACCTACCAGCGCATCCTCGACGTCCACGCCGACTCTCAATCGGCCGTCGAGGCCCGCACCCGCGTCGAGGAGCTCTCCGCGCAGCTCGGCCTGGATCCGAACGTCAACGGCGACTGATTCGGCGAAACGCGGCGGCTTAGGGCTCGTGACGAAATAAGTGCGTCACACCGAGGCCGAGCGAGAAGCCCGCTGGCAAGGCGCGCGACCGAGGCGTACCCACCGTCGTACGTCGCAGGGAGCGCAACGCAGCCAGCGGGTTTCGCAGCCGGCCGAATGTAG
>DASWHK010000213.1:0-6541 GCA_036398215.1 Acidobacteriota bacterium
GTGCTACCTTCGCGGCATGATCTCGGTTTCTGCACTGGCCAAGTCCTTTGGCGCCCAGACCCTGTTTTCCGGCGTCTCCTTCCAGCTCGACGCGGGGAAGCGCTATGGGCTGGTGGGCGCCAACGGCTCGGGAAAGACGACGCTGCTGAACATCCTCGCCGGCTACGAGGCGCCGAGCGACGGCACCGTGTCGGTCCCCAAGCGGCTCAAGCTCGGGGTGCTGCGCCAGGACCAGTTCCTGTACGAGGACGAGGAGATCCTCGGCACTGTCATCATGGGAAACCGCGAGCTCTGGGAGGCGATGGTCGAGAAGGAAGCGCTGCTCGTCCGCGCCGCCGAGCAGTTCGACGCCGACCGCTACTCGCTGCTCGAGGACACCGTCATGCGCCACGACGGCTACGCCGCCGAGGCGCGCGCCGCGACGATTCTCGAGGGCCTCGGCCTGCCGACGGAGATCCACCGCCAGCCGCTGTCGACGCTCTCGGGGGGCTTCAAGCTGCGTGTCCTGCTCGCCCAGGTGCTGGCCGGCGGCCCCGACGCCCTGCTGCTCGACGAGCCCACCAACCATCTCGACATCCTGTCGATCCGCTGGCTTGAGAAGTTCCTCCAGGAGTTCGCCGGCCCGGTGCTGGTGATCTCCCACGACCACCGCTTTCTCGATAACGTCTGCACCCACATCCTCGACGTCGACTACGAGACCGTCACCCTCTATCCGGGTAACTACAGCCGCTTCATCGAGGCCAAGGCCGCCGAGCGCGACCGCCGCGAGCGGGAGATCGACAAGCGCGAGAAGGAGATCGCCCACCACCAGCAGTTCATCGACCGCTTCCGCGCCAAGTCGACGAAGGCCCGCCAGGCGCAGAGCAAGCTGCGGCTGATCGAGAAGAAGGCCGAGGGCCTCGAGGAGCTGCCGGCGAGCTCGCGCCGCTATCCGAGCTTCCGGTTCGAGCCGCGGCGGCCGAGCGGTCGCGAGGTCCTCAAGATCGAGGGCCTCGCCAAGTCGTTCGGCGACAAGCGGGTGCTCGAGGGCGTCGACCTGGTCGTCCGCCGCGGCGACCGGATCGCGATCATGGGGCCCAACGGCATCGGCAAGTCTACGCTCCTGAAGATCGCCATGGGCGAGCTCGAGGCCGACGCCGGCGAGGTCGAATGGGGCTACGAGACCCACCCCGGCTACTTCGCCCAGGACCATCGCGAGCAGCTCGAGCCCGGCAACCAGAGCGCCGAGGCGTGGATCCACGACGTCTGCCCGGGGGAGACGATCGGCTTCGTCCGCAACCAGCTCGGCCGCGTGCTGTTCTCCGGCGACGAGGCCAAGAAGCGCCTGGGGGCGCTCTCCGGGGGCGAGGCGGCGCGGCTGGTGTTCTGCCGGCTGGTCCTGCAGCAGCCCAACGTCCTGGTCCTCGACGAGCCCACCAACCACCTGGACCTGGAATCGATCGAGGCCCTGGTGGCTGCCTTGAAGACGTATGAGGGCACGCTGATCTTCGTCTCCCACGACCGCTGGTTCGTCGGCGAGCTCGCCGATCGCATCGTCGAGGTCAAGCCCGGCGAGATCCTCGATTACCGCGGCAGCTACGAGGAGTACGTCCACTACTGTGGCGACGACCATCTCGACGCCGACACCGTCGTGCTCAAGGCCCGCGAGGAGCGGCGCCGCGGCAAAGAGAGGGCAACCTCGAACAACCGCCCGGCGGTGAGCAAAAACCAGCTCCGCCAGCTCGAGACCCGTCGCGACAAGATCATCGCCCGCATCGAGGCGGCCGAGGAACGCATCGGCGAGATCAACGAGATCTTCTGCGACCCCGGCTTCTACACCGGCTCCGGCGCCGAAAAGGTCGGCGAGCTGGAGGCCGAGCAGGCCGAGCTGCGCGCCCGGATCGTGGAGCTGACCCGCGAGTGGGAGACCGCCGAGGAGGAGCTCACCGCCCTGTCGGAGCGCTGAGCCGAACCGAGGCTGCGCCGAGGCGGTCCCGCTCATCAAACCGGACGTGGGGATTTCCTCCGTCCGGCCTTCGGACCAGGACTCACGCGGTGGACGCAACAAGCCCGCAAGGCTCTCGGGAAGCGCAAGCCCAGTGGCCCGCCCGCGCGCCGCGACCGCTCCCACCCGGCGCACCGCCACCTCGCCGGTGAAGGTTGGGCGAGGTCCTCGCGCCGTGCCGCCCGGAAAAACCAGAGAGGGGAGTCTGCTTTGGACCGGGAGGCGGCGTTGACGCTCGCAAGGTCCCGGCATACCGTTTCCACCGATGCCCCCAAGCTTCACCGTCCAATCCGGAGGTTGCTTCCCATGAAGCTTCGCCTGCTCCTTGCCGTTTTCGTGGTCGTCGGTCTCGCCGCCTGCGGTGGCGGCGCCGATACCGAGACCGCCGCTCCCGCCCCGGCCGAAACCGCCGCCCCCATGGATGACGACGCCGCCCTCGAGGAGCGGACCGAGTACTACGTCACCCACTACAACATGCACCACCCCTCGATGGTCGTGGAGCTGTACACCGACGACGCCGTCGTTCTCGAGGCCGACGGCTCCGTCCACGACGGCAAGGCCGCGATCCTCGCCGCGATGGAGGCCGACGTGGCCGGCAGCCCGACGCTGACGGTCGATACCGCCGACCGTGTCATCGTCGGTGACGCGGCGGTCGCCAGGGGCACCTTCAGCGTGGAGATGACCCCGGAGGGCGCCGCCGAGCCGATGACGGTGAGCGGCAACTTCATGACGCTGCACCAGCGCGCCGCCGGCGAGTGGAAGATCCACCGGCTGATCACCAACTTCGACAGCGAGCCGGCGCCGGGGACCGAGATGACCGGCTTGCCCGCCGAGGCGCCGCCCGAGCTGGCCGACAGCCCGCTCGCCGCGGTGCGCGACTACTACCAGACCCACTTCAACATGGGCCACGGCTCGATGGTGGCGAGCATGTTCGAGGAAGACGCCGTGGTGGCGTTCGCCAACCAACCGTGGATGGAGGGTCGGGCGGCGGTCGAGGCGCACCTCAACGCGGAGGTGGAGGCCGGCGCGACCGGCCTGGTAATCCACCCGGTCGGCGCCGAGGACCTCGGCGAGGGCTGGGCGATCGAGGGCGGCTGGTTCGAGATCAACACGGCCGGCGGCATGGTCAACGGCACCTACATGGTCCTTGGCCGCCAGCAGGACGACGGCGCCTACAGGATCCACTGGTCGCTTGCCAACGGCCACCCCGCCACGCCCTGATCGATCCACGCTCGCTCGACGGAACGCGCATCCCGCGTCGGGGCTTTCGCAAGGCGGTCGTCGCCCTTCTCCTGGCCGCCGCCTGCGGATGTGCGGACGGCGGTGCCCCGGATGCGGGGGCGAGCAACGTAGCGTCTGCCGGAGATGCCGGCGGCGCGGCCCCGACCTCCGGCCCCCAAGGGCTGCTGCTGGCCCTGGCCGTCCTCGGCGAGAACGAAGCGGGCGCGCCGCAGCCGCTGCCGGCGCGTCTCGGGATCCTTACCCATGACGACGGGCAGTGGACGCACCGTTTCGTCGAGGACCCCGACAGCAACGTCTTCCACAAGGCCATGGCCTACCGGCCGGCCTCGGGTCCGGCGGGGATCCTGACCTTCGGGGGCACCGCCGCCGCCGTGAAGCTATGGCGGTCCGACGGCGAGGTGACGACGCTCTGGGAGGCCGACTTCGGGGGCACGTTCAGCCGCATGCGCGACGCCGAGGTCGGCGACGTCTACGGTGACGGCGCCGCGTCGATCGTGGTGGCGACCCACGACCAGGGGGTGGTGGCGGTCCTCCGGCCGGACGGCGCCGGCGGCTTCTCGGTCGAGGAGCTCGACCGGCAGCCGAACACGATCGTCCACGAGGTCGAGATCGGCGACCTCGACGGCGACGGCGTGCTCGAGATCTACGCCACGCCCAGCGCCCCCAACGAGCTGACCGGGAGGCCGCAGCCGGGCAAGGTGGTGCGCTACGTCCCCGCCGCCGGCGAGGGCCGCGTGGAGGTGGCCGACCTCGGTCGCCGCCACGCCAAGGAGATCCTGACGGCCGACCTGGACGGCGATGGCCGCGACGAGCTGTATGTCTCGCAAGACGCCGTCAGCGGCGGCAGGGTGCAGATCCTCCGTTACCTGGCCGGCACCGCGCCCGACGCCGGCGTCGTGGTGGCGACGTTGAACGACCAGCTCTGCCGCTTCCTGACCGTCGGCGACGTCGACGGCGACGGCGTTCAGGAGATGGTCGCCGCGACGGCGCGCAGCGGCCTGTGGCTGTTGCGCCCGGGCCCGGGCGACTGGCAGGCGGAGCTGATCGCCGCCGACTCGTCCGGATTCGAGCATGCCACGATCCTGTTCGACCTCGATGGGGACGGCCGCGACGAGCTCTACGTCGCCAGCGACGACCAGGGCGAGGTACGCCGCTATGCGTTGACCGGCGGCGAGTGGCGCGCCGAGACGCTGTGGACGTACGCCGACGACCTGGGTCGATTCACCTGGAACATCATGATGGCGCCGGTCGAGCTGCTGCCGCCCGGCTCTTGAAAGGACGAGCGATGGGAATGACATGGAGGCTGCCGGCCGGTGGAAGCGCGCGGACCGGCGAGTCGTTGTCGGGGAACGTGAATCGGGCGCCAGCCGTCGAGCGACGAGGCCGACGACGGGTCTTTCACGGCGCCGCGCTGCTCGCCGTCACGGGCGTAGATGATCGCGGCAAGCATGCCGGGCGGCCCGCCCGCATCGCGGCGCACCTGGCTCTCGTGGCCCTGGTCGCCTGCTCGAGCGGCGCGCCGGCCGGCGATCAGACGGCTGTCGCCGCCGCCGCCGGGACCGAGGCTGCCGGGCGGAATGGCGGCGCGCCCGGCGACGGCGCGGCGGGAAGCTCGACGGCCTCGGGGGGCGACGTCGAGCGCGGCCTGCTGATGAACACCCCGCGGGCCACCGCCGGCTACACGCTGTTCACGCCGCTGCTCTCCGACACCACCTATCTGATCGACAACGACGGCCTCGTCGTGCACACCTGGAAGAGCGACTACGCGCCCTCCGGGACCGTCTACCTGCTCGACAACGGCAACCTGCTGCGGGGCGCCCGCGAGCCGGGCGTGGCGGTGTTCAAGGGCGGTGGTCAGGGAGGCAGGATCCAGGAGCTCACCTGGGACGGCGAGCTGGTCTGGGACTTCGCCTTCGCCAGCGAGGACCACCTGCTGCACCACGACATCGAGCCACTGCCCAATGGCAACCTGCTGGCGATTGCCTGGGAGGCGAAGAGCGCCGAGGAGGCGCGGGCCGCCGGGCTGCGCCCCGACCTCACCCCCGAAGCGGGCGTCTGGCCCGACATGGTGATCGAGATCGAGCCGCAACGCCCCTCCGGCGGGCGGATCGTCTGGGAGTGGCACGCCTGGGACCATCTCGTGCAGAGCCACGACGAGGGCCTCCCCGGGTACGGTGAGCCGGCCCGGCACCCGCGACGGATCGACATCAACGGCGCCAAGCCTCCGGAGATCGACCCCGAGGAGCTCGAGCAGCTCAAGGCCCTCGGCTACGTCCCGGCCGACGCCCAGCCCGAAGACCTCGGCTCAGACCTGCTGCACACCAACGCCGTCGCCTACAACGCCGAGCTCGACCAGATCGCGCTGAGCACGCCGCGCCTGCACGAGATCTGGATCATCGATCACTCGACCACTGCGGCCGAGGCGGCGTCGAGCAGCGGCGGACGCTGGGGCCACGGCGGCGATCTGCTGTATCGATGGGGAAACCCGGCCGCCTACGGCCGCGGCGACGACAACGACCAGCGGCTGTTCGGCCAGCACGACGTCCGCTGGATACCCGCTGGATTCCCGGGCGCTGGGAACCTGCTGGTGTACAACAACGCCGTTCCCGAGGGCGAGGGCTCGTACTCGACCGTCGTCGAGCTGGTGCCCCCGATCGACCCCCAAGGCCGCTACGTACTCCCCGGCGACGCTCCGTTCGGCCCGGCGTCGCCCTTCTGGGAGTACGTCCCCACGGACAAGCTCGGCTTCTCCAGCCCCTTCATCTCCGGCGCCACGCGGCTGCCGAACGGCAACACGCTGATCTGCGCCGGGGCGCCGGGGCGGTTTTTCGAGGTCACGCCCGCTGGCGAGATCGTCTGGGACTACCGGGACCCGCACTCGGGGGACGTCCGCATGGCCGACGGCTCGACGCCGCATCCGGTGGGCGAGTTCACCTACGCGGTCTTCCGGGCGACCAAGGTCCTGCCGCACCACCCCGCCCTCGCCGGCCGGACGCTGGCGCCGATCGATCCGCAACCACCGGTGGCGGGGCGTTGAACGCGAGGCTGGCGGTCATCGGCCGGTTCCCCGGCCTGGCGATCGATTCGCAGCCGCTGGTGGGGCGTTGAGCGGTGGCGGCCGGCCGGCTCAGTGAGCGTCGCTTCCGCGAGCTGGTCGCCGAGGCCCTCGACGGCCTCCCTGAGGAGTGGGGCGAGCTGCTCGACAACGTGGCGATCGTGGTCGAGGACGAGCCGTCCGCCGACGACCTCGCCGAGCTCGGCATGGATGCGGACGAAGGCGACGAGCTGCTCGGCCTCTATCAGGGGACGCCGCTG
>DASWHK010000214.1:0-15341 GCA_036398215.1 Acidobacteriota bacterium
TCCACCCTCTGCGCCCGGCACGCCTAATCGCACCCGCCGATGACGCCGATGATCGTGCCGGCGGCGTCACTCCCTGCCAATTTGCAACGTTGGCGGCGGCCCGATGGGTGCCCGGTCCGCCAGCCGTTGGCGGGCCGAACACCCCTGTCGTCGCCAGCGTCGCAACCGCGTCGACACGCTTAACGCTCGGCTGGCGGAACGAGCACCCCCGGGCCGAGGTCACGGGCGGCAGATCCGAGGCACGCGACTTCGACGCTCAACGGGCCCCGGCCTGGCGAACGGCCGGCGGCGTGGAGGACGCCTCGCTAGCGCGAGCGGACCTGGGGGACCACATCCGGGTACCGATGCGGACCCACGGACGGAGTTCGATCCCGAGCGCGACGGGTTCGGCAGCCTACCCGAGGTTTCGAAGCTCCTGATCCTCGGGCACGGGCTTGGGCGGAAGAGAGACAAGCCGCCTCCCTGCATCGGAGGAGGCCTTCTGCAGCGCCTGCACGATGGCGTCGAGGTCGTAGTCATGCCGCCGGGCGAACTCCTCGCGGATCGAACGAACCTCTTCGACTATCGGGTCTCTCGCCATGGCACATCCTCGCCGAGCTCTTCAGGCGTGCAAATCACGGGTGGTGCGAATCCCGCCGCCCGGCACGCCCTCTCGATCCTACCACGGGTCGCCGCGTTGGCGATGTGCGTGCAGTTCCAGGTGAGCAGGTAGTCCATGCCGTGGACGGCGGCCACGGCAATGTGAACGGCATCGACCACCGCCTTCGGCGGTACAGCGGCTGCATCGAGGAGCTGTCGCGCCAGCTCGGTGGCGGAGGACGTCACTTCGAGTACCGCGATCCCCTCCAGCGCCGACCTCCTCGCATCGGCAGCGGTCGGGTCCCCTCCGCGCGCTTCCTGCAAGACTGCCTCCGACACGAAAAGCTCGAACCGCTCGCGCCCTTCCCACCATTCGTTCGTGATCTCCTGGTGGGCTGCAGTCACGAGGTCGCGAGTCCGACGGCCCGTCAGATAGCTCACGATCGTGGTTTCGAGGTACACTCGTGGCCTCGTTGTCATCGCCTACCCTGGGTGCCTCGCGTCTGCCGAACGCTATGCGCGTAAGCTGCGCGGCTGGTCCCGTGAACAATTCATCCACGCGCCCTTCCGCGCCAGCTTCACGCGCCTGTTAGGAGGCTCAAGCCAGCGGTGAACCTCTCACGGCGCGTGGTACGAGACGCAGTGTTACTCGGCTCCAACCTGCGCGGGAACCATCAATCTTGCGGCTGCGATCTTCCATATAGAGTATGCGGCGGCAGTCTTCATGCGCCTGTTAGGCCTCCGTGCGATCCCGCCTGATACCGGATGTGCGGGCCGACTACGCCATTCTCTTGTAGAGATATACCGCGCCAAGTCCCGTGAGAATCACGACGGGCGCTACGCCAACCGCGAGCTTCCAGACTACCGACTCGACGCGACTATCGCTGACGAGCGCAACCCCGATGTAGCACGGGACCCAAGCCAAGTAACTCCAAAATGCCCAGCGTTTGGCCGACCACAACCCAACGGCCGCGGCAATGCCTACGCCGACGGTCGCAAGTTTAAGGATCGCAAGGAACGCATCTGAACCCAACGACGTGGCCCAGCTGTCGACAAACCCATCGCCCGTGACGTCCGAGTAGAGGAGCCTCAGCGACAAGTAACCGAGCAACGCCGTGAATATCGGCATCCTCGTTGGCTGTTGCGGAGCACCCGCGTTATTTGGTTGTTCAGCGTCCGGCGGCTTCATGATGATTTCCTTGGTAGGCCTAACGGATTGGGAATCAGCCGCGAGCGGGGCGGCTGAGTCTTTCTTGGCTGCGAAAACGGTGCGCGCCGCTCGACGGCTGCATTCCGGTGTTAGGCCGTTCCCTCCCATTCTCGCCGGAGTCTCAGCAGCTTCCAGACAAACGGAACCTCCAGGATCAACTCGCCGCGGAAGGGCATGCCTCCCTGCTGCGCCATTGTGACCAAACAAACCGATACGCCCGACGAGGCAACAATGAGCCCAGCGATGACGCCCCAACTCCTTGCCGAAAGGAGTCCATAGGCGGCGACACCGTGGGCAACGAGGAGCAGGGCAACGAGAAGCGGGATCGCGTCGTAGGGTCGCTCGGTCGCCTCAAGCCCAAACAGGGCGAACTCACTCTCCCTCTCGACCGCCCACCCAAGAACGAGCCCCACGAGAGCGAGGCCCCCGAACACCAGGAACATCCAGCTGAACAGTTTGATCCACAACGGGAGAAGCGCCCGCCTGAGATCGCGGGCATCGGTAGTGTCAGCGTGGTTTGAGTTCACGGGGTCTTCCCCTTTGTCCGTATCTGTCTTCTGCTATCTGGTGCGATCGGCCTAACAGGTATTCGACAGAACTACGATATCGGGTATCGTAGCGCACCGGCGCAAGCTAGCACGGGTGGGTCGATTGGTCGAGGGAAGGACGGAGGGCGGCGGAGGGCTGGGTGCGCCTCGTGTGTGGGCCCAGGCACAACGGCTGCGTGCACTGGGATAGGTGGCGGGGAGGCGCGAGGTAGCGCTCGGTCACGGGGTGACATCGAGGGGGCTGCGGATGCCGCCGCCGCTGCGATTGAGGACGTTCGTGTAGATCTGGTGGGGTTGCTGCGGGCCGTGGACTGACATTGAACAACCGCTTGCGCGTACCAGGCGGGCGGGCGCTGTTGACGGGCCGATAGGCGATGCCTGCGAGCGCTTCCAGGACGCTCGCCGGCAGTCGCGGTCGCCTCAGGAGCAATCAGTTGTCTACAACGCACGGGTGCGTCAGGTTGTAGGCTGAATCCGTGAAGGCACTTGCCCAGTTGCTGAACGACATGCGTTCGGGTGGGGTGATCGATGATTACGCCCTGTTCGGGGCTACGGCTCAGATGCGCTATACGGAGCCGGTGGCCACGCTGGTCGCGGATGTGCTCGTAGCTGTCCCATCGTCGTCAGAAGGACTGGATGTCATGAGCGGCATCTACGAGTTCTGTGCCGGCAGGGCACGGAAGCTGCTCTCGTGGCCCGAAAAGATCCGCATGGTTGAAGGGATCCGGGAGTCGGCGCGGCAGTTGCGGGCCATGCGCGACGAGCGTGAGGAGGATCGGGAGAGGACGAGGATTCACCGCGCCGGTGAAATAGACGCGAGCAGCAACGACCATGTCGTAGGGGATCGCCGACCATGACAGCCGCAGACGACACTCGAATACACTCGAATGATTATTCGAGTATGCCTGATGTTGATCGGAGGTTCGGAGCGAGGACAAGGATGTCACCTCGGCCCGGGGGTGTTCGTTCCGCCAGCCGAGCGTTAAGCGTGTCGACGCGGTACCTGCGGTGGCGACGAGAGCAGGGTTCGGTCCGCCCACGGCTGGCGGAACGAGCACCCATCGGGCCGCTACCAAGGCTGCTGCTTGACGCGGAGTGGCGCCGTTTGCAACGTGGTCGGAGTCATCGGCGGGAACCTGGTGGCGTGACCGGAGCAGAGGGTGGAGGAGGCGTCATGGGTCCCCGCGAGAGGCTCTCGCGTGTCTCCGGAACCCACGGTCGGCGTAACGAATGACGCGCTGCCTCCCGCGGGGACCCATGACGCCGACGATGCCCGGCGAGCGCCGAGCCCGGTCGGCGTAACGAATTACGCGCTGCCTTCCGCGCGGACCCATGGCGATGCCCGGCTAGCGTTCTCGTGCCTCTTGCGCCTGCGCCGGCAGCATGTCGTCGCTTCGGCCGGCGGCCAACGAGCCGGCCAGGGCCAGCAGGTAGACGGCGGCCTGGGCCCAGAAGGCCAGCGCGTAGATGCCGCCGCGGGTCAGGGCGAGGAAGGCGCTCGAGGCGAGGAGCAGGACGAGGAAGTAGGGGACCACCAGGCGGCCGAGCTTGTGGGAGACGAACTGCAGGAAGACCGGGTTGCGGCGGGGGTCGAGGAGGGCGGGCATCTGGGTCAGGAGCTGGTAGTTGCCGGCCAGCGTGCGGACCTTGCGGCGGTACTCGCGGGCCGGGTGGCAGGCCTTGTCGAAGGCTTGGGCGCGGGGCTCGAAGACGACGCGCTGGCCGGCGAGGACCGCTCGGAGGGGGATCAGCATGTCGTCGAGGATGGTGTCGTCGGGGATGGGAGCCAGCAGCTCGCGGCGGATCGCGTAGAGCGCGCCGCTGGCGCCGAGCATCGAGTGGATGTCGCTCTCCAACCGCCGCAGGAGCTTTTCGTAGCGCCAGTAGAGGCCGACGCCGTCGGCCGCGCCGTCGTCGGCGTCGGCCAGCAGCAGCTCGCCGCCGGCGACCCCGACGGAGGGGTCGGCGAGGTCGGCGACCAGGTGGCGGATGGCGTCGGTATCTAGCCGCTGCCGGGCATCGGCGAAGACCACGACCTCGCCGTCGGCGAGCGGCAGCGCCGCGTTCAGTGCCGCCGCCTTGCCTCGTTGTTCTTCGGAGTGAACGACGCGCAGGCGGGGCTCGTCGCGGAAGCTTTCGACGACCCGTTCGGTGCCGTCGGTGGGACCGTCGAGCGAGAGGACCAGGCGCAGCTTGCCGGCGGGGTACTCGAGGCCCAGGCAGTTACGGATCTTGGCGCCGATGCAGGCGGCCTCGTTGTGGGCGGCGATGACGATCGTCACCCGCGGCTCCCACGGTCCCCTGGCGACCGGACGGTTGGCGAGGCGCCGCCAGGCGAGGAGCAGCAGCGGGTAGCCGAAGTAGACGTAGGCCACCGCGGCGAGCGAGAGCCAGAAGGTGACTTTGGCGAACATCGGTCATTGTGGGCGGCGAAGCCGGAGGGCGGGGCGGCCATCGCCCTTCGGACTCGCACGCGCGATGCACAGGGCCGTCCCGACCTCGGTCACGAGCTGCGCCTGGACGCCCACGCTAGAGTCGCTAGAGCCGGAAGACATGGTCGGCCTCGATCCCCTTGGTGGCGTTGCGGGTGTCGAACAGCAGCGGCGCGTGGCGGGCGGTGAGCGGGTAGTCGAACGCGGCGTGGTCGGTGACGATCACCACCAGGTCGGTGGCCTCCAGGACCTGCGGGCTGGGCTCTTCGGCGACCAGCGTCGCCTCGCCCAGCGGCAGGCGGGGGACGAAGGGGTCGGAGTAGGAGACCTTGGCGCCGAAGCCTTGCAGCTCGGCGATGATTCGCAGCGCGGGCGACTCGCGGATGTCGCTGACATTGCGCTTGTAGGCGACCCCCATGACATGGACGCGCGAGCCCCGCATCGCCTTGCCGCGCTCGTTGAGCAGCTCCATCGAGCGGCGGGCGACGAACAGCGGCATCTCTCCGTTGACCCGCTCGGCGAGATCGATGAACTGGGGCTCGAAGCCGTCGATGCGCGACTTCCAGCGCAGGTAGATCGGGTCGATCGGAATGCAGTGGCCGCCCAGCCCCGGGCCCGGGTAGAAGGGCATGAAGCCGAACGGCTTGCTGGCGGCGGCGTCGATCACCTCCCAGACGTCGATACCCATGTGGGCGCACATCATCGCCATCTCGTTGACCAGCGCGATGTTGACGCTGCGGAAGGTGTTCTCGAGCAGCTTGACCATCTCGGCGACCCGGGTCGAGGAGACCGTGACCACCTTTTCGGCCCACTGCCCGTAGAGGGTCGCGGCGATCTCGGCGCACTTCGGGGTGACCCCGCCGACGACCTTGGGGATGTTC
The DNA here is from genome assembly GCA_036398215.1 of Acidobacteriota bacterium. Classification (GTDB taxonomy): domain Bacteria; phylum Acidobacteriota; class UBA890; order UBA890; family UBA890; genus DASWHK01. Next base: position 5,651 of record DASWHK010000214.1, read on the forward strand.
TTGGCGCCGTACTCGCGGTTGCCGGGGTCGACCCGCTCCGGCGAGAAGGCGAGGAAGAGGTCGCGGCCCACCTCGAGCTCCAGCGCCTGCAAGCGCGGCAACAGGACCTCCTCGGTGGTCCCCGGATACGTGGTGCTCTCGAGCACCACCAGGGTCCCCTCGTCGATCCGCGAGGCCAGGGCCTCGGTCGCCGCCATCACGTAGGTGAGGTCGGGGTCGCCGGTCTTGCGCAGCGGCGTCGGCACGCAGACGATCACCACGTCGAGCTCGCCGATCGCGCCCCACTCGGTGGAGGGAATGAAGTTGCCGGCGGCCAGCGCCTCGCCGAGCCGGGTATCGGTCACGTCGAGGACGTGCGAGCGGCCGTCGCGGAGGCCGTCGACGATGGCGCGGTTGACGTCGATGCCGAGCACCGGAAAGCCGGCGGCGGCCGCCTCCAGCGCGAGGGGCAGGCCGACGTATCCGAGGCCGACGACGCCGATATGGGCGTCGCGGGTGCGGATCTTCTCAATCAACTGCGCGGCGAGGTCCTTCACCGGGACGACGTCGGGGATCTGCTGCTGAAGGGTGCTGGTGTGCATCATTCCACCGTCACGCTCTTGGCGAGGTTGCGCGGCTTGTCGACGTCGCAGCCGCGGAGGATTCCGGCGTGGAAGGCGAGCAACTGCATGGGAACGGTCGTGACCAGGGGGCTGAGCCAGGGCTCGACGTCGGGGACGAAGACGGTCTGCTCGGCCTTCGCCGGCATCTCCTCGTCGCCGTAGGTCGCCACCCCCAGCACGCGGCCGTCGCGGACGATGGTCTCCTCGACGTTGCTCATCGTCTTGCGGTACACCGAATCGCGCGGCGCCACGGCCAGCACGCACATCTGGTCGCTGATCAGGGCGATGGGGCCGTGCTTCATCTCGCCCGCCGGGTAGCCCTCGGCGTGGATGTAGGCGATCTCCTTGAGCTTCAGTGCCCCCTCGATGGCGACCGGGTAGTTGATGCCGCGCCCCAGGTAGAGGCAGTTCTCGAACTCCGCCAGCCGCTCGGCCATGGCCTCGATCGCCGAGGTGTCGGCGAGCATGTCCTCGATCAGGTCGGGCACCCGGCGCAGCGCCAGGGCGCGGCGGCGCACCTCTTCCGGCTCGAGGGTCCCGCGGCTACGGGCCAGCTCCAGGGCGATCAGCTCGAGCGCCGTCACCTGGGTCAGGAACGACTTGGTCGACGCCACGCCGATCTCCAGGCCGGCGTGGGTATAAAGGACGCCGTCCGACAGCCGCGCGATCGAGCTGCCGACCACGTTGCAGATGGTGAACAGCGAGGCGCCGCGGGCGCGGGCTTCTTCGAGCGCGGCGACGGTGTCGGCGGTCTCCCCCGACTGGCTGATGCCGATGACCAGGGCGCCGTCGTCGATCACCGGCTCGCGGTAGCGGAACTCCGAGGCGTAGTCGACCTCCACCGGCAGGCGGGCGAACCGCTCGATCAGGAACTTGCCGATCAGCCCGGCGTGCAGCGACGTCCCGCAGGCGACGATGTTGACCCGGTCGACGGCATCGCAATGGGCGAGGATGTCGGCCTCCTCCTCGAGCTCGATCTTGCCGTCGGCGCGCACCCGCCCGGCCAGGGTGTCGCGCAACGCTTGCGGCTGCTCGTGGATCTCCTTGAGCATGAAGTGGGAGTAGCCTTGCTTTTCGGCCGCCTCGGCCGTCCACTCGACCCGCCGCGGCAGGCGGCGCACCCGCGAGCCGCCGCTGTCGAACAGCTCGACGCCGTCGGCGCGGACGACCGCGATCTCGCCGTCCTCCAGGAAGATGAGGTCGCTGGTGTAGGCGAGCAGCGCCGCGGCGTCGGAGGCGACGAAGTTCTCGCCCTCGCCGACGCCGATCACCAGCGGCGCCCCCTGGCGGGCGGCGACGATCTTGAGCTTGTCGCGGGGGGAGACGAACACGCAGCCGTACATCCCCTCGACCTCGCCGAGGGCGGCGCGGACGGCGGTCTCCAGGTTGCCGGCGAAGTGCTTCTCGACCAGGTGCGGCAGCACCTCGGTGTCGGTCTCGGTGCGGAAGGCGTGGCCCTCCTTCGACAGCCGCTTCTTGAGCTCGCCGAAGTTCTCGATGATGCCGTTGTGGGCGACCAGGAACGAGCCGCTGCAGTCGGCGTGCGGGTGGGCGTTGTTCTCGCTGGGGCGCCCGTGGGTGGCCCAGCGGGTGTGGCCGATGCCGCAGCGAAGCGTCGGGACGTCACCGTTCGAAGGGCCGTGGCCATTCGACGGATCGCCGCCGTTCGCGGCGGCTCCGCCGTTCGGCAGGCCATGTGCCTCTAACGACGCATCGCCGTTGACGCGCTGAATGAGGCCGAGGATGCGCCCCTGGGCGCGGGTGAGCTTGGCGGTGCCGTTGTTGAGCACCGCGATGCCGCAGGAGTCGTAGCCTCGATACTCGAGCCGCTCGAGCGACTCGAGCAGCAGGCCTTCCACGTTTCGGGGGCCGACGTAACCGACGATTCCGCACATGGGACGCTTCCTGTTCAGTTGACGGTTGGTAGGGTGTCCAGGTGACCGAGACCGGTCGCCGGGGTGCTGCGGGTGGCCAGCGAGACGATCACCCGGGCGAGCTTCATGGGGTCGTGGCGAACGACTTCGGTATGGGAGGCCTGGAGGTCGGCGACCAGGGGAACCAGCCCCCTGGCAGCGATCTCCGCCCGCTCCCAGGCGACCGGCTCGGAGCCCGTTGCCCTGTAGCGGCCACCGGTGTCCGGACGCGGCCGTTGCTCGTTGAGGATGCAGACGTCGAGCACCCGCTCGCCGAGATGGTTCTCGATAGCGCGCAGGTGGTCGACGGCCGTGAAGCCGTCGGTCTCTCCGGGCTGCGTCATCAGGTTGCAGACGAAGACGCGGAGCGCCATCGTCTCGCGGATCGCGTCGGCGACCCCGGAGACGATCAAGTTCGGGATGACGCTGGTGTACAGGCTTCCCGGGCCGAGAACGACGATTTTGGCGGAGGCGATCGCCTCCAGCACCCCGGGGGCCGGTTGCTGCCGCAGCGGCTCGAGCCAGACCCGCGAGATCCTTTGATTGGCAGCGGAGATCGCCAGCTCACCGCGCGCCACGCGGCCGTCGGCGAGCTCGGCGCAGACCGAGACCTGCTCCTCGGTGACCGGCAAGATGGCGCCGCGGCCGCCGCCCAGCAGCCCGCGGGCCTCGTCGACCGCCTGCGCCAGGCTGCCGGAGCGCTGGCACATCGCCGCCAGCATCAGGTTGCCGAGGGAATGGCCGTGCAGGCCGTCGTCGGAGAGGAACCGATGCTGGAAGAGCTGCCGCAGCGACTCGTGGTCGGCCATCGCGGTGACGCAGTTGCGCAGGTCGCCGACCGCCGGCAGCTTCAGGGCGCTGCGCAGCCGGCCGCTCGAGCCGCCGTCGTCGCTGGTGGCGACGATCGCGGAGATGGTGAGATCGGGCTCCGGCGGCATCCGGTTCGCCGCCAGGCGGTGCAGCCCGGCGAGCAGGACCGGCAGGCCGGTGCCGCCGCCGATTCCGACGATCTCCACCGTTCGCGGCTCGATCATGGCGCCCATCGCCTTCACCGCCCCTTGCCGAAGAGCACGACCTTGACGGTCTTGAGCAGCACCCGGAGGTCGGTCGCGAGCGAGGCGTGCTTGGCGTACCAGAGGTCGTACTCGAGCTTGCGGGCGGCGTCCTCGACCGAGCCGCCGTAGGGGTAGCTGACCTGTGCCCAGCCGGTGATCCCCGGCTTCAAGAGATGCCGGAGGTCGTAGAAAGGGATCTCCTCGCGCAGCATCTCGACGAAGCAGGGCCTCTCCGGCCGCGGCCCCACGAAGCTCAGCTCGTTGCGCACGACGTTGATGACCTGCGGGAGCTCGTCGAGGCGGAACTTCCTGAGCAAGGAGCCAACGCGAGTCACCCGGTCGTCGTCGACGTTCGCCCACACCGGCCCGGTGTCCTTCTCGGCGTCGTCGCGCATGGAGCGGAACTTGTAGAGCATGAAGGGCTCGCCGTTGAGGCCGATGCGCTCCTGCTTGAACAGCGCCGGGCCGCGGGAATCGAGCTTGATGGCGAGCGCAATGGCGGCCAGCAGCGGCGCGCCGGCGACCATCAAGACGAAAGCGCAGACGCTGTCGAGAGCGCGCTTGATCAGCCGGTAGCTGGGCGAATGGTTGAAGCCGTCGCTGAACAGCAGCCACTCGTGGCTGAGCGCTTCGAGCCAGACCTTGTGCTCGACGTCATCGAAGAAGTCGACGGTGTCGCGGACCCGGACGCCGCGGAAGCGGCAGGCGATCAGGGCGTCGGCCAGCTCCTGGTTACCCTCGAGGCCGGCGTCGACGATCACCTCGGAGACGCCGTTCTCAAGCAGCAGCCGCTCGAGCTTTTCGGGGTCGAGGCGGCGGGCGCCGTTGCCGTTCGCCTCGACGTCGTAAAGCCGGCGGGCGCCGCCGGCGGCGGCGTCGTCCGCCGGGCCGAAGGCGCCGCGGATCTCCTTGTAGAGCATCTCGGTGCGCTCGGGCGTGCCGATGATCAAGACGCCGGCGCCGTTGCCAACCGACGACGTCGTGGACTGCACGACGGCGGCGGTGGCGCCGGCCGGCGCTGGCGCGCCGCCCGTCGTCTCGGTATTCAGCTGCCCGTTGGCGCTCATCCCTGCGCTTGCCTCTTGGCCCGGCGGGAGTCCGCGTAGTGGTTGGAGTAGTAGTCGTAGGCGTAGGCGTAGCGGCTGCGCCCGTAGTTGACGTCGTTGAGGACGACGCCGGGGACCTTGGAGAGGTCGAAGGTCTCCGCGGCCCTCTCGAGCAGCTCGCGACGCGTGTGGCGGGCGCGCACCACCAGCAACGCCTGGTCGGCGAGCGTCGCCAGCACGTGGCTGTCGGCCATGGGCACGATCGGCGGCGCGTCGAGAACGATGTACTCGAAGCGCTCGCGCAACTGTTGCAGCAACTTCGGCGCCGCCGCCGAGACCAGGGCCTGAAAGGACGCGTTGGTGCCGTCGGTGTCGGCGATCACGTACAGGCGCCCGACCCTGGTGGCGTAGCGGAGCGGGTTCTCGTCCGGATTCTGCAGCAGCTCCGCGAAGCCGCCCTTGCCGTTGTTGAAGCCACCCTTGAGCGTTTCGCTCAGTGCCTGATGGACGCGCGGCCAGCGCAGGTCGCAATCCATCAGCAGCACGCTGCCATTGGTTTGCTCGGTGAGCGCCACGGCCAGATTGATCGAGGTCGTCGTCTTGCCCTCGCCGCCGGCGGAGCTGGTTACAAGCAGCACCTTCGAGCCATCGGCATCGAGGGACTGGCGGGCCCGCATCGCCAGTACCCTGTACTGCTCCGTGGCCACCGCCGACGGATCGAGCAGGGTGACGAGCTTCGAGCGGGTGCCGTTGTTGCCGGCGCGCTTGATCGACGGGATCGAGGCGAGAATCGGTAGATCGGTGTAGCCGCGAAGCTCCTCGACGTCGGCGAACGAGGCGTCGGTTTGCTCGACGACGAAGACGGCGGCGGCCGCGAGGCAGATGCCGGCGGCGAGGCCGAGAAGGGCCAGCCGCAGGCGCGGCGGACCGCTGGGCTCGAGCGGCAGGCGCGCCGGCTCTACGAGCCGGAAGGTCAGGCCGCTGTTGCTTTGCGTCAGCTGCCCGGACAGCTGGGTGTTGTACTGCGTCTGCAGCAGGCTTGCGTGCTGGGCCTTGGTCATGTCGTAGGCGCGCTGCAGGTCGGCCAGCTGCGTTTGTTGCGCCGGGATCACGTCGAGCTGGCGTCGGGTCGCGGCGATGTCGGCGTTGATCGTTTGCCGATCGCGGCGCAGCGCGGCGAGCGTCTGGTCGACGAAGTCGAGGCGCGCCACCAGGCGGATGTAGCGGATCTGCGGCTCCGAGGCGTACTCGCCGCGGCTGCTCCCGAAGCCCGGCGCCGTGCCGGCGGCCTCGGCGGCGGCGATCTCCCGCTTCTTGCGGAGGACGTTGGGGTGGTTATCGGTGTAGCGGCTCTGTAGCGCCGCCAGCTCGTCCTCGAGCTCGGCGAGGTCGACGCCGGGATTGACGGCGCCGAGCTCCTTGAGGATGTCGAGCTCGGAGACGATCTGGGCGCGCTCGGCCTCCGAGTCCCTGATGGCGTCGTTCTTCCGCGTCAGGTCGTCGCGCAGCCGGCGGAGCTCGCTTTCCTGTGCCACGAAGTTGAGCGGCAGGTCGCCGCCCGCCTGCTGCCGGTAGTCTTCGATCCGCTGCTGCTGTTCGTCGAGCTGGCGGCCCAGGGCGTCGATCTGCGCGTCGAGGACCCCGGTGACCGCGTCGGCCTGGGTGCGCCGGGCGGCGACGATGTCGGCGATGAACAATTCGGCGAGCCGGGAGGCGACGTTCTTGGCGAGCTCCGGGCTGGTGCTGGTGTAGCCGATCTTGAACGTCTCCTCGCCCTCGACCCTGATCGCTATGGTCGAGCGCAGCTGATCGAGGCTCTCCTGCGGGATGCCGGCCGCGCCCGCCCGATACAGGCCCAGCTCCGTGTTGATCTGATCGAGCAGGCTGCGGCGGTGGATGATCTCGCGGATCGTGGCCAGATGGGTTTGCACGTCGACCGCCACCGGCCGCAGGGTCTGGTCGGTATCGGCGAGCGACTCCGCGGCGACCGTCACCTCGGAGGTGTAGGTCGGCGGCAGCAGGTAGGCGACGGTCGCGAAGGCCGCGGTGCAGAGAATCGCGGGCACCACGGCCCAGGGCCAGCGGCGCCGCGTGATGTCGAGGATGTGGAGCAGGGAGAGCCCTTCGCCTGCCTGCTCGGGCGCTGATCCGATGCGGATTCGATTGTTGGTGTGCAAGTCGCTCATCGTTATCGTCCGTAGGGGAGCGCCGCGTTGCGACGGCTCCACTCCTGGCGTCGAGCGGCTGCGCCCGAGGGGCCGAAGAAGTTCAGGTTGATGCCGACGACGAAGCGGCGGCGCATGCCGGCGCTGAGCCCGTCGCCCAGGTACTGGAAGCCCACGTACGGGCTCACCGTGTCGTTGGTGCGGAAGGCGACCTTCGCCTCGGCGGAGAGCGTGAAGCTGTCCAGATCGATGCCGATGAAATCGGATTGCGAGGCCCGCAGACGGTGGTGCAGCTCGATCGTGTCGGTGAGGTTGCCGTTCAGATCCACCGTCAGCAGGTGGGAGATGATTTTCAGCAGCATCCCCGGCGGCAACGGGATCGGGATCTGGCCCTCGACCGTTTCGCGGTCCAGGAAACCTGCGAACTGGCCGGCCAAGCGGCCGTAGCGGGCCCTGAGGAAGAAGGAGCGCCCCTGCTTCTGCAGCTCTGCAGCGGCGGACAGGTAGGTGTCGTCGATCTGCACCGCGCCGACCTGCATCTCGATCGTGGTGGTCGGCCCGGCGGCGAAGGCGTAGGTGAGGTTGAGGCTGTGCTGCGTCTCCCCGGGCGGCACCCAGAGAAGATCGGGGTCGTTCTTCAGGGCGTCGTCGGCGATCAGACGCGGCTCGAGCAGCGAGTAGCTCACCCCGATGACCTTGTCGCGGCCGACGACGCGCGACAGCGCGATGGTGCCCGCGGTCCCCTGGTGGTCGACCGCCAGCGTGCCGAAGGCCTCGGCGGCTTCGATGTCGGCGACCGCGTGGTCGGCCCGCAGCTCCAGCGACGTGAAGCGTTCCACTTGCCAGGTGATCCCCGCGTAGCCCCCGGTCTCCAGGATGTTTCCGCTCGGCAGTACGACGACGGTATCGGGAATGCGCCGCGCCGGGTCGTTGGTTCTCAGCAGCGAGGCGCCGGCGTTGAAGACGAGCGTGCGGGCCAGCTCGTGGCTGAGCGTCACCGCGGCGGCGTGGTTGACGGAGTTGATCTCGCCGTGCCCGGAAAGGACCTCGATCTCCGGCTCGTACACCGCGTACAAGCGGGTCTGGCGGCCGTTGATCCCAGCCGAGAGCACCGTGGGCACGAAGAGGAACACCTGCTCGGTAGTTTCCTCGGTGAAGCCGCGGTCGGCGATGAACTCGAGGGTCGTCGGATAGGCGTAGAGGAATCGTCCCGTGGTGCCGCCGGCTTCCGCCTGCTCCTGGGCCGCCGCGGCGGCCGGGGCGGCACCGGCGAGCGCGATGGTGGCGAGCAGTACCAGCGCGCCCGTCTTCGCGGAGGTCGTCATCGGACGAACACCGTGTCGTTGGCCTGCAGGACGAGGAGCTGGGCGCTGTTGCCGCCGCGCACGAGGTCATTGACGTTGACCCTGATCCACGAGGTCGTCAGGCCGTTTTGCCTCACCACGACCACGTCGCCGCGGTTGGCGTACTCGGTGAAGCCGCCGGCCATGGCGATCGCGTCCAGCACCGTCGTCCGCTGGCGCAACAGGAAGCGATTGGCGTCGCGCACCTCGCCGAGGACCGAGATCTTGGCGCTGTTGATCTCCATGACCAGGACCGAGACCACCGGGTCCTCGAGGTAGTCGCGCAGGCGGGCGGTGATCTCCTGCTGAATCTCCTCGGCGGTGCGACCGCTGGCCATCACCTCGTTGACCAGCGGCAGCGAGATCCGCCCGTCCGGACGCACGCTGACCTCCTTGGTCAGGTCTTCCTCGTTCCAGACGAACACCTCGATCAGGTCTTCCGGACCGAGACGATAGGCGGCAACGTCGGTGCCGACGGGCGGGCGGTTGCCGTTGTCGGTGGCGGGCGTCGTATCCGTGCCCTGTTGGGGGCCGCTCATCGCCAGCCCGGCGACCAAAGTGAAGGCGACGATCACCGCCAGCCGCCCATTCCCTCTCAACGCATGGTTGTTGTGCATCCGAGAACTCCTTTCGTGGTTCGTGTGGCAGAGAGAGCAAGAGCCGTGCCACGCATTCGTTTCGGCCGCAAAAGGCCCGACGGCGGCGCCTCCCGGGAATTCAACCGATTCGGAGGTGCCGCCGCCGGGCCTCGGTACAGCAAGCGGCTTCCACCGCGCGGAACCCGCTTACCACCGGCTCGACCGGTGGCCTCGCAGCCCGGAGATGGGAACTTCGCCGGCTGCGAGAAAGGATCCGGCGGTCAGAAGTTGATCGATACGCCGCCGGAGATCTCCCAGTTGTGCAGCGTCTTGCTGTCGGTCAGGCCGAGGATCGGGATGAGCAGCGGGTCGACGTCGTCCGGATCGAACGGCGTCAGGTGATCACGCACGTCGAGGCGCAGCCCCACCGCGCCGAGGTCGCCCTTGATGCCGCCGCCGAAGTTGAAGCCGAGCTGGTGCTCGGTGATGTCGATGCCGGCGTCGTCGAACTTGAACGAATGAATGCCGATGCCGCCGGTGACGAACGGCGAGACCGGGCCGGGAATGGGAATGAGCAGGACGTTGGCCTCGGCGTAGATGACGCGGACGTCGAACGGAGCCGCCCCGGGGCCGGACTCCTCGACGTCGGCGAGGCCGCTGGGGCTGAGCACGACGCTGCCCTCGAAGCCCCACGGGTGGCCGTAGATGCCGGCACGGCCGCCGTACAGCGGCGAGTTGTCGAAGCCTCGGGTGACCTCGCTGGTTGCAATGTCGACGTCGTCGCCCAGCAGGGCGCCGATCACCAGGGCGACCTCGCCGTCCTGTGCCGCCGCGGGAGCGGCGAACAGGAGACCGGCGGTCACGGCGAGCGGTGCGATGAACAGAATTCGGCGGATCTTCATCTGGCTTTCCTTCCTTCGCTGATCAGCAGCCTGGGGCGGGCGGGATGGGTCCGGGGCGCGCTCCTGCGCCCCGGCCTCATCGCGCCC
>DASWHK010000215.1:0-13993 GCA_036398215.1 Acidobacteriota bacterium
CGACGTGCCCGGCATCATCGTCGCCTCGCCGGCGCGTGGCAGCGACGCCGTCGGCATGCTGCGCACCGCCCTGGCGCTGGCCAGGGTCGACGGCCGGGTCGTCCTGTTCATCGAGCCGATCGCCCTGTATCGCACCCGCGATCTGTACGCGGACGGCGATGAGGGCTGGCTCGACGCCTTTCCGGCGCCCGGCGAGGCCGTCAAGCTCGGCCGCGCCCGGGTGTACGGCGACGCGCCGGAGGACGGGGACCGGGGGCCGGCGCGCCAGGAAGCTGCGCAGTCACCCCGCGCGTACGGCGAGCCGCCGGAGGGCGCGGACAGGGCGCTGACCATCGTGAGCTGGGCGAACGGCCTCTGGCGATCGCTGCGCGCCGCCCGCCGCCTGCGCGAGGAGCACGCCATCTTCGCGCGAGTGGTCGACCTGCGCTGGCTGCAGCCGTTCGATCTCGACACGCTGTGCGACGAGGCGGTCGCCAGCGGCCGGCTGCTGATCGTCGACGAGGGGCGCAAGACCGGCGGGGTCAGCGAGGCGATCGTCGCCGCCCTGGTCGAGGAGCTGCCTCGTCGCGACGCCCCCCTTCCCCGTATCGTCCGCTACTGCGGCGAGGACACCTATATCCCGCTGGGCCCCTCGTGGAAGTACGTCCTGCCCGACGAGGAGGGGATCATCGAGCGAGCGCTGGCGCTGGTCGAGCAGCCGCGCCCGGCCATGCAGGAGCTCTTGGCACAGGAGCTCTCGGCACAGGAGCCCTCGGCGCAGGGACCCTCGACACAGGAGACCTCGGCGCAGGAGACGACCCGGTGAGCAAGGCCGCCGTCCTGCTCTGCCCGGGGCGCGGCAGCTACCGGGCGACCGAGCTGGGCTACCTGTCGCGCCCTGCCCCCGCGGAAGCGCGCGCCCCCCTCGACGCCGCGATCGATCGCGCCGACGGCCTGCGCACGGCCCGCGGCGACCTGACGATCCGCGCCATGGACGGCTCGCCGAAGTTCCGCTCCGAGCTCTTCGCCGGCGAGAACGCCTCCGCCCTCACCTTCGCCTGCACGGCGTTCGACGCCCTCCGCCTCGATCGAACCGAGATCGAGCCGGTGGCGGTGGGGGGCAACAGCCTCGGCTGGTACTCGGCACTGTTCGTCGGCGGCGTCTTCGACCTCGACAATGGCTTCGAGCAGGTCGAGACCATGGGCGGCATGACCCGCCGCGGGCCGATCGGCGGCCAGGTCGTCTACCCGCTCGTCGACGACCGGTGGCGCCACGACGACGACCGGCGATCCGCCGTCGAATCCGCTCTGGAGGTCGTCGCGGCAGGCGGCGTGCGGGTGGGATGGTCGATCCGCTACGGCGGCTTCGCCGTCCTGTGGGCCGACGATGACGCCGTCGAGCCCCTGCTGGCCGCGCTCCCGGTGATCGAGCTGGGTGAGCGCAAGTATCCACTGCGCCTGCCCGACCACTCGGCATTCCACTCGCCGCTGATGGCGGCCGCCTCCGAGCGCGCCCTCGACCAGCTCGCCGGTCTTCCGTGGCGCCAACCGGCCCTGCCGCTGATCGACGGCCGCGGTGCCCAGTGGCGGCCGCTGAGCTGCGATCCCGAAGAGCTTTGCCGCTACACGCTGGAGACTCAGGTCCTCACGACCTTCGATTTCGCGAGCACCGTGCGGGTGGCCCTGCACGAGTACGCGCCCGAGAGGCTGGTCCTGCTGGGCCCCGGAGACGCGCTCTTCTCGGCGGTCGCCCAGGTGCTGATCGCCGAGCGCTGGCAGGGCATAGACAGCCGCGAGGCGTTTCTCGAGCGCCAGCAAGAGGAGCCCTTCGTCCTCTCGATGGCCCGCGCCGAGCAGGCGGTGGTCAAGAGCTGATTCGGGCGGCGCGCCGTATCGCGGTGGCTTAGTGCTCTGGCCCGGAAGTTCGCCTACGTATTCGCGGGTTCTGTTCAGGCCGCCTGGGGATGTTGGCGGTGGCGGTCGAGGCGTGCGAGGAACTTCTTGAGCTTGGAGCGCGTGAAGTTCCACTCGAAGGGGGTCGCGATCTGTTGGAAGTAGTCCTGGAAGTCGAGGAGGCGCCGCTCGGCGATCTCCAAGTTGGGGAAGTCGTTGGGGGTCAGGACCTTGCGTTGGACGATCGAGAAGTAGATCTCGACTTGGTTGAGCCAGAGGCGTGGACGGGCAAGTGAATCAGGCGCAAGGTGGGCCACTGCCCCTGGAGCCGACGAACGGACGCCGCACCGCGGTGGCTGGAGCCGTTATCGACGATCCAGAACACACGCCGGGCCGAGGCGTAGGGTTCAATGCTCATGACCTGATGGACCAATCGTCCGAGCGGGACGATGCCCGTGCGGGACTCGCAGCGGCCGAAGACCTTCGCGCGGTGGCAGTCCCAGGCAGCCAGGCATTGCAGGGCGCCCGCGCGCTCGTACTCGTGCTCGACGCGCATCGCGCGAGCCTTCCCCGCAGGAAGGGTTGGGTGGCAGCGGCAACGGGCTTGCACGGAGGTCTTCTCGTCGGCCGAGATGACGTACTCGTCAGGCCGCAGAGGCTGATCCCGGAAGCGGCGCTGATACAAGTCGAGCACGACCGTGTGCCTTGGCCTCGAATCCAGGGTCGCGAGGGAAGATCCAGCTGCGATGCTGCCATGGCTTGATGGCATCCTCGATGCCTTCGGCAGCCATCAACACGATCCTGGCTCGCACCACATCACGATACGCCAACGTATATGTACGAGACCTGCTCTCGATGATCTTCATCTCGGCGCCGCAGTAAGGACACAGCAGCGGGCGGCTCAGCGCGACGATGGAAACAACGTTACGCCGCCGTCGTCGATCCGTTTCTCCATGTGGGCGACGATCTTGTCGCGGCGCTCGAAGAGGGAATCGATCTCGTAGCGGCCTACGAGGCGGTTGAGGGCGTCATCGACGTCGGCCCGCTCCAGTGCGCGCAGGCGCTCCCAGAGGTCCTCCCGGACCCAGTTGATCTTGTCGAGGTTGCGGACGTCGGCGGTTCGCTGAAAGGCGCGCGTGTGATCGATCATCCACAGCTTCCAGCTTTCGCGATCGTAGAGCAGGTTGCCCTCGTTGCGGTCGACGTTGCCGATCAGGTCGTCGAACAAGTACATGGTCTGGACCTGCAAGCGGAACTCAACCTGGCGCCGCGGCCGGGCGCCCGACTCCCGGCGCTCCGGCTCGCCCATCGCGTTCTCGATCCAGAGCTGTACGGTGACGTTCTTGCCGGCGTGCCGCCGCCCCACGACGGGCGGAACGTTGTCGAGCCCGAGCAACTGCGCCATGTTGTAGGCGGCCGCCTCGTAGATGCAGGAGTCGCGCAGGTTCATGAAGAAGCTGCCATCGGTCAACTGGACCCGTTGATAGGTCTCGTCAACGTCGCGGTAGGCGGCCCGAGCGCGCACGCCGTTTCTTTCCAGGATCACCTCGTGCGGGCGGGTGACGCCCACCGGGATGCGCCTCATCGAGACCACCTCGGCCTGGCGGAGGAACTCGAGGATCTCGTCGTCGCTCCCGAACGGCAGCGGCTGGCCGTCGGGGCCCAGAAAGGCCCGCTGCGCCGACGTTTCCTGGGAGGGTAGGGCGGCGGCCACCGGCAGCACGGCGAGCAGCAGCAGCCCGGCGATGCCGGCGACAGCGCGTGACAAAAAGTTCCTGTACGGCCCGCAGAGGCGACCGATGCTCATGGGCCCGGCTCCTGGTGGACTGTGGTTGGATGCGGCCGAGTCTATTCCCGACCGGGCGTCGTGACAATGGGACGGGGCGACGGTGGTGACGGTGGCCATCGAGGCCACGGAGGGGGGGAGGGGTGCCCGCCCCGCTATCGGCGCCGGGCGTCGCGCCGCAAGACTACTGCCGCCGCAGCTCCATCACCCAGACATCGCTCTGCTGGTCGGCGATGACGAAGAACAAGTGCTCCCCGTCGGTGGCGAACTCGGAACGAGGAGACGGTCGGGCGGGATCGTCGAACTCGACCAGCACCCGGGGCTCGCCGCCGCCCACGGGCACGGCCCAGAAACGCCCCGCGCCGTCGGCGCCCCTCCCTTTGAAATACACCGTCTGGCCGTCGGGCGACCAGTCGGCGAACCCCGCCGTCAGGCCGAAGGACTCGTCGACGACCTGTCGTGGCGCTCCGCCCTCCGCGGGAACAAGCCACAGCCCACGTGCCCCTCGGGACTGCCCGGCCCGAGCGATCCAGAGACCGTCGGGTGACCATCGGGCGTTCCCGCCACCGTCGAAGGTAAGCTGCACCGGCTCCCCCCAGGGGGCGTCCCGGCCCGGTCGCGAGACGGTCCAGATCTCTTCGCGCCCGCTGTCGTCGAAACCCCAGGAGCGAAAGACCAGGCGATTCCCGTCCGGAGACCAATCGGCGTACAACTCCTGTGCCAGGCTGCTCGTTACCCGGCGTTCGCCGCCGCCGCTCGCCGGCATCACGTAGAGGTCGCGCTGGCCGTCGTTGCGAAAGGAGTGGAAGACGATCTCCTGGCCGTCGGGCGACCAGGAGGGGAGGAAATCGCCGCTCGGATGGCTGGTGAGCCGCTGTGGCCGCCCCTGAGGCCGACCTCCGGAGATCGCCACCCTGTAGATGTCCGAGTTCCCACCTTCTCCCTGGTCGGAGTCGAACGCCAGCCACTGACCGTCGGACGAAACACCGATGCCCTCGACCGTCTGGTTGCCGGTGGTGACGGGGACTGCCGCGGAAACCGAGACCGGGTTTCCATCTCGGGGAATCCGGATCGACCAGACGTTGGCGGAGTAGGCGAGCCTGGAATAGGCGAGGCGGGCACCGTCGGCGGAGACGGTGAGGGTGTGGACGTCAAGGCCCGTCGTCAGACGCCGCGGTGGGCCGGCGGGTGTGCCAGTGCCGCCGATGGGAACGACGTATACGTCGCGGGCGCCGTCCTTGTTGGAGACGAACAGCACGTGGCGCGAGTCGGGCAGCCAGGCCGGGCTGACGTTGCGGGTTCCGTCGTCGATCACCGGCACGGGATCACCTCCGGAGGCGGGGACGAGCCAGATCGAGCTGGGGGCGATGTTCAGTGCATACGCCGTGTTAAAGGTCTCGGCGTTGCCGGAGACGTAGCCGATCCACTCGCCATCGGGCGACCAGCTCAGCGAGTGAGGCTCTGCGGCCTCGGCGATCGCCTCGGTCTCCCCGTCGACCAGGTTTCGCGTGTAGATACGCTCGGTCGTGCTTTCACCAGCCAGGCCGCCAAAAGGCTGCCCGCGGCTGACGAAGGCCAGGCGCTCCCCGTCCGGGGCCCAGGCAGCGCCCAGCGGTGTACCCTCCACCAGCGGCGCGGGCCCGGTGCCGCCGAGGGCGGGCACCACGTAGGTCGCTCCTTGGGACGTGAAGAGGATCCGCTCACCGTCGGGCGACCAGCGCGGCCAGCGATGGTCGCCCGGGAATCCCTCGGTCAGCGGGATTGCCTGGACCTCCGGCCCGGGGGCGATCTGGCGCACGTAGATGCGCAGCCGTCCGAGGGACCCCGCCGCGTAGGCCACCATGGTGCCGTCGGGGGAGATTGCGGGGTGGATTTCCAGTCCGGGGTCTCGGCTGATCGGACGCGTGGCCTGCGGGGTGATCTGCAGGTCCCTGCGTCCACTCAGCAGCAGGGTAGCGAGGAGCGCCAGCAGCGCGATCGCGACAACCGCCGTGACGCCCCAGGCGAGCCTGACCAGCGGGCTCGGTGCGGCCGAAGGCGCTGCACCGCCCTGGGCGCTCACCGGCGCCAGCTCGCCGGACTCGACCTCCCGCTGCAGCTCGCCGAGATCGTTGCGCAGGTCGGCGGTGGTCTGATAACGGCGGCGCGGGTCCTTCTCGAGGCAGCGCTTGACGATGCGCCCGAGGTGGCGGGGCAGGTTGGGGTTCAGCTCGGTGACCGGGCGGGGCGTGTCCTTGATGATCGAGGAGAGCACCGAGACCTTGGTTTCTCCCTCAAACGGCCGTTCGCCGGTTGCCATCTCGTAGAGCAGCACCCCGAGCGAGAAGATATCCGAGCGCGCATCGAGCACCTTGCCCTCGGCCTGCTCGGGCGACATGTAGGCGACGGTGCCGAGGATCTTGCCCTCCTCGGTGAGCGGCTCGGCGGCGCTCGGCCCCACGGTCGGGGCCTCCGTGGGGCTTGCGTCCGCGGTGGCGCCGGCGCCTGCGACGGTCTCCACTCGCAGCTTCGCCAGGCCGAAATCCAGCACCTTGACCCTGCCTTCCCGGCTCACCATCACGTTGGCCGGCTTGAGATCACGGTGCAGGATGCCGCGCTCATGCGCCGCGGCGAGCGCATCGGCGAGCGGCACCGCCAGCTCGAAGAGGTGCGCAAGCGCCAGGCCGCCGCAAGGGATCACCGCCGAAAGCGGCGTTCCCTCCACCAGCTCCATCGTGAGGAAGTGCAGGGGACCTTCCCCTTCCCGTCGCCCTTTCCCTTCCTGTTCCCGTGTAGCTTTCCCCTCTCCTTCCCCTCTCCCGCCGAGGGTCTCCGGGCCGCCGGCCGCCTCGGGACGGGCCTCCTCGATCGAGTAGAGGACAACGATGTTGGGGTGGTTGAGCGCCGCGACGGCGCGGGCCTCCTGCTCGAAGCGGGCCAGGCGGGCGGCGTCCGCGGCGAACTCCGCCGGCAGCACCTTCAGCGCCACCTCGCGGCCCAGCCGCGTGTCCTCGGCCCGGTACACCTCGCCCATGCCGCCGGCGCCCAGCGCCGCGACGATCTGGTAGTGGCCCAGCGAGCGGCCGATCATCTCACCTCGGAGCCCGTTTCGTGTCCGGTGGATGGAGGGGATTGTAACCACCAGAGCCCGCCGAGCTACAGGGGACATCCGCGCCGGCGCGCGGAAGCACCCGGAGAGACGGGTTGCTGAAGCTAGCGCCTCGGAGGCGGCCACCCCATCGGCGCGGCGGGAAGCTTCGGCCTCTGCCAGACGCCTCGCGTCGGCGATGAATCAGTACCCGCGGCGTACGATGATGTTTGCAGTTCGTCGTGCGGGCGAGATCAAGGCGTGAGGAGGAAGGCGAGGCCGGAGCCATCGTCGACGACGAGCAACGGTGAGATCGCCCGCACGACGAACTGCCCTGCGGGGAGACCCGCGTCTACGGGTCTGCGCCAGGTCCGTCGGCGTAGTTTTCGAATGCGCACAGGTCGCCTTCTCCCGTTGCCATGGGAGACTTTGCCCCGGTTTTGGTATCCTTCGGGGGCCAGAGGCGATTCCCGGGTCCAACGAGGCTCGACGCCGGCGGCAACCGCGCCCCTGCGGCGCCGCCGTGCTGCGGCCGGAGCGGAGGGCTGCGAAATGGTCAACCGACGACAATTCATTGGCGCAATCGGTCTGCCGGCGGCAACGGCGGCGGTCCCCGTCCTCAACGCCGCCGGCATGGAGCGCGGCCTCGCAGCGCTGGCCGAGATGGCCGCCAGCTCGGCAACGCCCGCCCAGCTCGCCGCCGACGAGGCCCTGTGGCGCGAGGTGCAGGCCGCCTACAGCGCCGACCGCAGCATCGTGAACCTGAACTACGGCGGCGTCGGCGCTTCCCCCATCGGCGTGCAGGAGGCGATGAAGCGCTACCTCGACTACTCCAACACCGCCCCCGTCTACAGCATGTGGCGGATCCTCGAGCCGCAGCGGGAGGGAGTTCGCCAGCGGCTGGCGCGCAACTTCGGCTGCGACGCCGAGGAGATCGCGCTGACCCGCAACGCCTCCGAGGGCCTGCAGATCTGCCAGCTGGGCATCGACCTGCAGCGCGGCGACGAGATCCTGACCACCAACCAGGACTACGGGCGCATGCTCACGACCTTCAAGCAGCGGGAGCGGCGCGAGGGCGTGGTGCTCAAGCAGTTCTCGATCCCGGTGCCGGCCGAGGACGCCGGCGAGATCGTCTCGCTGTTCGAGCGGAACATCACGGGGCGGACGCGGGTGATCCTGATGTGTCACCAGATCAACCTGACCGGCCAAATACTACCTGTGAGGGATGTCGTCCAGATGGCGCGCCGGCGGGGCATCCCCGTCATCGTCGATGGCGCCCACGCCTACGGGCAGTTCCACTTCCGCTGCGAGGACCTGGACTGCGACTACTACGGCACCAGCCTGCACAAGTGGCTCAACGCCCCGCACGGCACCGGCATGCTCTACGTGCGGCGCGACAAGATCGCCGACCTCTGGCCGCTGATGGCCGCCAACGCCAACCAGGACGACGACATCCGCAAGTTCGAGGAGATCGGCACCCACCCGGCGGCCAACTACCTGGCCATCGGCGATGCGCTGACCTTCCACGAGGGCATCGGCAGCGAGAACAAGGAGGCCCGCCTCCGCTACCTGCGCAACTACTGGGCCGAGCGGCTGCTTGAGAACGATCGCATCCATCTGAACACCAGCCTCGACCCGCGCTTCTCCTGCTGCCTGAGCAACGTCTACATCGACGGCATCGACGCCGGGGCGCTCGGCAACTACATGTGGAACCAGCACCAGATCATCGTCACGCCGATCAACCACGCCGAGTTCCAGGGCCTGCGGGTGACCCCCAACGTCTGCACGACGCTCGAGGAGCTCGACCGCTTCTGCGACGCCATGGAGCACGTCGCCGTCCACGGGCTGCCGGCTTGACCGCGGTCACGACGGATCCCGCGCGGCGCTCACCAGCCCTCGAAGAGCTCCGCCCAGGCCACATAGCCGTCACGCAAGCGCATTCGACACTCGCCATCCCCACGACCAGGAGCTGATTCGATGCCCGCCATGCTGCGGCGCCTGCCGGCGCTGATCCCCGCCGTCTTCGTCTTGACCCTCGCTCTCGTCGCGGCGCCCGCGTCTCCCGCCGTCCCCCTGGCGGCAACGCCGCAGCGGCAGATCACCACACCGGCGCAGGAGCTCGGCCATTCCCTCGGCGACGACTACTTCCTGGCCAACTACCAGCAACTGGTCGCCTACTGGCAGAAGCTCGAGCGGGAGTCCGACCGCATGGTGCTCGAGCAGATCGGCGAGACCGAGCAGGGCCGGCCAATGTGGATGGCGATCATAACCTCGCCGGAGAACCATCGTAACCTCGATCGATACAAGGAAATCTCGCGGCGGCTCGCGCTCGCGGAGGGCCTCGACGAGGCCGAGGCGCGGGCGCTTGCCGCCGAGGGCAAGGCGGTGATCTGGATCGACGGCGGCCTGCACGCCACCGAGGTGCTGGGCGCTCAGCAGCTCATGGAGCTCGTCTACCAGATGAACGCCCTCTCGGATGCCGAGACGCTCCGCCTCCTCGACGACGTCATCCTGCTGGCAGTGTGCGTCAACCCCGACGGCATGGACCTGGTGACCGACTGGTACATGCGCAATCCGGTCCCGGAGGAGCGCAACACCCGCGGCGTGCCGGTCCTGTACCAGGAGTACACCGGCCACGACAACAATCGCGACTTCTACATGTCGACGCAGAAGGAGACCATCGCGATCAACAACATCCTCTACCGCGAGTGGTTTCCGCAGATCGTCTACAACCACCACCAGACCGGCCCCTCCGGGACGGTGCTGTTCGCGCCGCCATTCCGCGGCCCCTTCAACTACAACCTCGACCCGCTGCTGATCCTGGGGATCGACACCGTCGGCACCGCGATGCACAGCCGCTTCGTACGCGAGGACAAGCCGGGGGCGACCATGCGCCACGGCGCCAGCTACTCGACCTGGTGGAACGGCGGCCTGCGGACGACCCCCTACTGGCACAATCAGATCGGCCTGTTGACGGAGACCATCGGCAACCCGACGCCGATCAACATCCCCTTCAACCTCTCCCGGCAACTGCCGAGCAACGACCTCCCCTACCCCGTGCCGCCGCAGGCGTGGCACTTCCGGCAGTCGGTCGACTACTCGATCACCGCCAACCGCGCCGTCCTCGACATCGCCAGCAAGCTGCGCGAGGACTTCCTGTTCAACATCTGGCGGATGGGGATGAACTCGATCGAGCGCGGCCGCACCGACACCTGGACGCGCTCGCCGGCGCGGATCGCGGCGGTCGAGGAGGCGCTCGCTCAGGAGCGGGCGGAGGAGCGGGCGGAAGGCGGCGGCCGCGGCGGCGGCCGCGGCGGCGGCACACCCGCCGAGCTGTACGACACGGTCTTTCGCGATCCGCAGGCGCGCGATCCGCGCGGCTACATCCTGCCCGCCGATCAGCCCGACTTCCTCACCGCCACCAAGTTCGTCAACACGCTGATCAAGAACGGGGTCGCGGTGCACCGGGCGACCGCCGACTTCACGGCCGCCGGCGAGAGCTACCCGGCCGGCTCGTACGTGGTGCTGTCGGCGCAGGCGTTCCGGCCCTTCGTCCTCGACATGTTCGAGCCGCAGGTCCACCCCGACGACTTCGCCTACCCCGGCGCCCCGCCGACCCGCCCCTACGACGTCGCCGGCTGGACCGTCGCCTATCAGATGGGCGTCGAGTTCGACCGCGTTCTCGACGGCTTCGACGGCCCGTTCGAGGCCCTCCCCGACCTCGTCGACCCCCCGGCCGGCGCCGTCGCCGGAGCATCGGGCGCCACCGGCTTCCTGTTCAGCCCCCAGGTCAACGACTCCTTCAACGCCGTCAACAAGCTGCTCGCCGCCGGCGACGCGGTGTTCCGCTACGCCTCGCCGGTCTCGGCCGCCGGCGCCTCATTCCCGTCCGGCGCCTTCTACGTCGCCAACGGCGCCGGCACGGCCTACCGGCTCGCCGCCATCGCCGCCGAGATCGGCGTCAGCTTCACCGGCACCTCGTCGCAGCCGGGCGGCGAGCTGCAGGCGCTCAAGCCGATGCGCGTCGGCCTCTGGGACCGCTACGGCGGCGACATGCCCTCCGGCTGGACCCGCTGGCTGTTCGAGCAGTTCGACTTCGACTTCGAGGTCGTCTACGCCCCCGAGCTCGACGCCGGCAACCTCAACAGCCGCTTCGACGTGCTGGTGTTCATGAGCTCGGCGATTCCGTCGGTCCGCTCCGGCGGCGGCGGGCGTGGCGGCGGGCGCGGCGGCGACGACGAAGACGACGAGCCCCAGGTGCCGGCCGAGTACCAGGGCCGCCAGGGCTCGGTGACCGCCGCGAACACCATTCCCCGGCTCCGCGAGTTCGTCGAGCGCGGCGGCACCATCCTCGCCGTCGGCGACAGCGCCATGAACCTCGCCGGCCACTTCGACCTGCCGGTCGAGGACCACCTGGTCGAGCGCGACCCGCGCGGCGGCGTCAGCTCGCTGGGCAGCGAGAAGTTCTACGTCCCGGGCTCGGTGCTCCGCGTCGAGGTCGACAACACCAACCCGATCGCCTGGGGCATGGACGACGAGGCCGACGTGTTCTTCCGCAACAACCCGGTCTTCCGGCTGCAGCCGGACGCCGCCGCCCGCGGCGTCGAGCCGATCGCCTGGTTCGGCCCCGACTCGCTGCGCAGCGGCTGGGCCTGGGGCGAGACCTTCCTGGAAAACGGCGTCGCCGCGATCAGCGCCAGGCTCGGCAACGGCACCGTGGTCCTGTTCGGCCCCGAGATCAACTTTCGCGCCCAGCCCCACGGCACCTTCAAGCTGCTGTTCAACGGCATCTACGTGGCCACCGAGAGCGGCGGCCCGGGGCGCTGACCGCCAGGGGCCCCGACCATGGCGCTGAGCATCAAGAATCCGGAGGCGGACCCGGCTTGCGCGCGAGCTCGCCCACCTCACTGTTGAAGGCCTCACCGAGGCCGTCATCAAGTCCCTGAAGGAGCGAGGGCGGAGACGAGCAGAGTGGTGGTGGTCGTCCGGTCAGCGGAGAGCTGCCTCGGCGCCGCCGATCAGGGCCTTGATGGCTGCCGGCAGCTCGAAGATCGCCGGATCGACGTTGTCGAACTCGACGTCCTCGATGGTGGCGACGACCGATTGTCCGGGGCCGATCTGCTGAATGATCCTCGTCGCCACCAGCAGGTCGCCGAAGCCCTGGTAGTCGTGGACCTCGGTGACCACATTGATGCTCCCCATCAGCGATTCCTGCACGCCTTCGGTGCCGATCAGCAGGCCGCTCTCGACGTCGAAGTACTCTAAGACCTCGCGCCCCGAGGTGTACACCAGCTTCACCTTGTACGCCGGCCGGCCCGCGAACTCCGTGCGCTCGATCGTCTGCATCGACGTGAAGTTCTCCGGCCCGTGCAGATCCGCGTAGAAGTCGGCCTCGTCGGCGATCTGGCGCAGCTCTCCGCCTTGTAGCAAGCGCTCGCCCATCAGCGAGTCCATCGACCAGCCGACGCTGCCGTCATAGCCCACTCGGCTCTCGACGCCGGCCTGGGGAAAGCCGACGATCAGCAGCGACTTGTCGGGCGCCGCCGAGTGGACCGTCATCTCTCCGATCAGCCCCTGGCCGACGATCTCCAGGCGGCCGGAGACCCGCGACGAGGTGCGCGCCTCCACCACGCTGCGCCCGCCGATCGCCTCCACGTGGCGGGCGATGATCTCCGCCGGCTCCGGCAGGGTCTGCTCGGCCTGCTGCCTGACGATCCATTCGACCGCCCCTTCGAGCGCCGGGTCGCGGCCGGCGAGCAGGTCGGCGCGGCTCACCGCGACGTGCTCGTCGGGAAAGACACCGCGGCCCTCGAGCCGCACGCCGCCGTCGCTGATCACGAAGTCGGCGAAGGCGTGCTGGAGGATGTCGCCGTTGGGAAGCTCGTCCATCAGCGACGGCAGCACCGCCCCCATCGAGCGCTGGCCGAAGACCCGCGCCCGCCCGATCGCCTGCATGCCGCCGGCGAAGACCTCCGAAGTGCTGGCGCTGGTGTTGTCGATCAGGATCGCCAGCGGCCCGGCGAACGGCGCCACCCGTGCCCCGCTCGTATCGATTCGCCGCGGGTTGGCGACGAAGTGCAGCTCGCTGTCGCGCATCTTCATGGTTCCGAGCGCCACGTGCTCTTCCACGAAGTGGCCGCCGATCCCCATCACCATGGCGCCGAGGCCGCCGGGGTTGCCGCGTAGGTCGAGCACCACCCCGTCGGCGTCGCGCATCGTGTCGATCGCCTCGTCGAATGGGCGCGCCAACACCGGCAGCCAGATGTTGAAGCGGATCACGCCGACGCTCAGCGCCACGTCGGGCCGGACGATCTCGGAATCGAGCGCCGCCGGCATCGGCGGCAGGTTGCCGAACTGGCTGAGCTGCCCCGCCGGCCGCTGCAGCGGCAACGAGACCGTGACCGGAGCGTCGGCGGCATCGAAGAAGTCGATCTCGAGCTCCGAGGCCGGAGAGCCCGAAAGCATCCGCTTGATGCCCCGCTGGGCCTCGACGCGCGCCTTGTGCTCCTCGACCTGCTCGAGCAAGGCGTCGAGCTGGTCGCCGACCTCGACACCGCCCACCCGGCGCACGACCCAGCCGGGGCGGATCCCCGCCGCCGCGGCGGGCCCGCCGGCCGCCACATGGGAAACCACGAACTGCTCGCCGACCAGGGTCGCCTGGAAGCCGGCCTCGCCGTTGCCGGCCGCCGTCTCGCCGGGCGCCGGCGCCAGGCCGGCCAGCGATTCCCGCGGCCAGAGCGCGAAGTGCGACTGGTCGAGGCGCGACAGCATCTCCTTGATGACCGATCGCAGCTCGCCCGTCGAGGCAGCCGTCGCGGCCCGCGGCCGCAGCTCCTCGCGAACGGCATTCCAATCGACCCCGTTGAACTCGGGGTCGAAGTGGGTCTCGGCGATGATCTGCCAGGCCTGGTCGAAGGTCTCGAGGCCGCGGTCGAGCTGCGGCCGCGCGGCCTGCCCCGGAACTGCAGCCGATAGCAGGAGCGCCGAGAAAGCGACGAGCGCCGCGAGCGCCGCGGGACGCAACTTCGATTGCGTGTTGCTTCGGAAGAAACCCATCATCCCTCGCGGATTGCCTCTACCCTGCCTCTACGATACCCGGATCGGCAGCGGTCCGCATGGCGGCCTTTATCGGAAAGGATGACACCCGGCGGTGACGCCTCCGAACCACAATCGTCGCGGCGCGGCTAACGAATCCCCTCGAGGATCCAGATGCCGCCGGTGCGCTCCTCGACCGGGACGATGATCCGCTCGGCGCCGACCGCGAACTT
>DASWHK010000216.1:0-14942 GCA_036398215.1 Acidobacteriota bacterium
GCCGCGGCTGAGGGCGCGGAAGTACTCGTCGACGGCCTTGCGGTAGCCCTCGGGGACCTCGTCGGAGTCGGCGAGGGCGGGGCGCTGGCCGTTGTTGGCGTCGGCCATGCGGCGCAGGGCGTACTCGAAGAGCTTGAGGTCCTCGATGACCTGGTCGCGCAGCTCGTTGATGCCGCGCGGCGTGCCGTCGAACTCCCACTGGCGCATCTCGTCGAGGATCGCGTCGAGGTCGGTGACCTGCTGGCCTTCGGAGGCGAGGCGGTCGCGGAGCTGCTCGGCCTCGTCGAGACGGCGGTTCCACTCGGAGCCGTACTGGCGCAGCTCGTCGTTCCAGTCGCCGCTCCAGTCCCAGCGGCCGCCGCCGCCGAAGTTGTTGCCGCCGCCGAGGCGGTTGCCGCCGCCTTGCCGGCCGTCCTGGCCGCCGCGCTGCCCCTGGCCCTGCTGGCCCTGTTGACCTTCGCCCTGCTGGCCTTGCTGGCCCTGACCCTGCTGGCCTTGCTGACCCTGCTGGCCCTGGCCCTGCTGGCCCTGTTGGCCTTGGCCCTGCTGGCCTTGCTGACCCTGTTCGCCTTGCTGCCCCTGCTCGCCCTGTTGCTGCCGCTCCATGCCCTGCTGGTAGCGGTCGGCGAGCGACTCGAGGCCGCGGATCAGGTTGCGGGTATCGTCCAGCGAGTTGCCGAGCTGCTCCTGGGGGTTCTCGGCGATCAGCTCGGCGGCCTCGTCGACCATCTGGCCGAGGGTGTCGAGGTCGTTTGTGATCTGCTCCTCGAACTGCTCGGCGTAGGGGCCGAGGCGCTGCTGGGCGACGCCCTTGGAGTAGCGGACCTTGTCGGCGAGCTTCGAGTCGCGCATCCAGTTGGAGGTCTCCTGCAGCTTGCGCGCCGCCTCCCGTTCCTCGCGGCGTGACTCCCGGGCCATGGTCTCAATCTGGTCCTCGAGGTCGGCAAGCTGCTCGGAGAGCTGGTCCTTGCGGTCGAGGACCCGCTCCATCTGCTCCATCAGGCGCTGGCGGTCGCCGCCGCGGGCCGCGTCGGCGCCAATCTGCTGGACGTCATCGGCGATCGTCTCCTGCGCTTGCTGGAGCTGATCGACGCGGTTACGGACGTCCTCGAGGTCTCGCTGCAGGCGCCGGCTCCGCTCACCCTGGAGGTTGTCGCGGGCCTGCTGCAGGTTGTCGAGCGCCTTGAGCCCCTCGGCGAGGGCCCGGTCGTCGTTGGCGGCCGCGGCGCGCCGCATGGCGTTGGCGGCTTCCTGCAGGCGGCGAGACAGCTCCTGCATCTGCGGTTCGGTGTTCTGACGCGCCAGGCGCTCGAGCTGCCGGGCGAGCTGCTCGGCCTCGTCGGCGAGCTGCCGCTGGTTGCCGCCGCCGCCGCCGCCCGACTGGTTCTGCGGCAGGCCGGCGAGGCGCCGCTGGCGCTCGTTCTCCTGCTGCTGGCGGCGGGCCAGCTCTTCAAGGCGTTGCAGCGCCTCGTCGACCTCGTTGTCGACCTGCTGCTGCTGGCCGCGCTGGACCGACTCGTACTGGTTGCGCAGCTTCTCCATCTCGAGGTCGAGGAGGTCGGCGAGGTCCTCGTTGAGCTCGTTCTGCTGGCCGCCGCCTCCGCCGCCCCCACCGCCGCCGCCGAAGCTGACCTGCACCTCGCGCATCACCGCTTCGGCGCGTTGCAGGTACTGCAGAGCGCGTTGTTCGGGGGGCAAGGCGGCCTCGGCATCGAGGCGTCCGAGCTCCTCCTCGGCAGGCACCATCTCGACGATGGCGGCGCGCAGGTTCTCGGACATCTTCTCGAAATCGGAGCCGGGCATCATCGCGCCGCGCTGCGAGGCGCGGCCGAGGACGAGCTCGACCTGCTCGCGCAACCGCGCCTGGTTGACGGCGAGCGTGCCGAGGTCGCTCTCATACTCTTGCTGGGAGAAGGAGGCGCGGTCGCGGATCAGTCGGAAGGTCGCCGCGACGATCTGGCGCTGTCGTTGCGCGAAGGCCGTGTCCTCGCGCTGGCCGCCGCCGCCGCCGCCACCGCCGCCGCCGCCACCCTGCTGCGACTGCCGGAACTCGCGGTCGAAGGGGCGGACCTCCATGAAGTAGATGTCGGTGGTCGCCACCTGGCCGCCGCCTTCGCCCTGATTGTCGTAGGCGCGGGCGTAGTAGGCGACGAAGTCGCCGGGCTGCAGCTCCTCCTCCTCGAGATAGAACGTGTAGCCGGCGCTGCGATCGGTGGCCAGGGCGCCGGCGGCGCTGCCGGGCTCGTACAGGGGCACCGACACCTCGTCGCCGCCGTTGATCGAGTAGAGGAGCTCGATGCCGGTGAGCCCGAAGTCATCCTCTGCAACGATCTCGACGTAGGCCTCGTCGAGGGGGCTGACCTGGGTGTCGCGGCCGGGCTCGTCGAAGGCCACACGCGGCGGCTGGTCGGTGAGGACCTCGATGAAGTAGTCGGGAGAGGCGGCCGCCATCGAGCCGGTGAAGGCCTGCAGCTCGACCCGATAGTAGCCATTGGCGCCGACGTCGAAGCCGCCCTCGAGGCGGCCGTCCTCGGTGGCGGTCAGGTCGACGATCAACGGCGCCGACTCGTCGCCGCCGTCGAGCTCGAGCACCAGCCGTCCGGCGGGGACCTCGACGGTCGGCGTCACCCGGACGATGACCCGGGTGCCCCGCAGCACCGCGATGTCGCCGCCGTCTTCGATGGTGCGCGGCTCCAGGCCGCTGTAGTCGGGGAAGTGGTACTCGAGCTCCAGGGTGCCGACGTAAGGCAGGTCGACGACGGTGATCTTGTGGATCGACGAGCGCACTCCCGCCGACTCGATGAAGTACTCGGTGTCGGCGCCGAGGTCGAAGACCATGAACGCGTAGCTGTCCTCCCCCTCCTCGGCGGTCATCGGCCAGCGCTCCCAGTCGCCGGAAGACTTCACGGCGATCTCGACGCGGTCGGAGTCGAAGCCAACCAGCCTCGCCGAGACCATCTGGTCGGCGCCGCGGGCGATCTGTACGTCGCCGGGGCTGACCTCGATGGCGTAGGGGTTGGCGAACGCGGTGCGCGCCCACGGCATGAACAGCAGCGGGGCGCCGGTGCGCAGGAAGGCCGGGCTCATGATCGCCAGCACCAGGACCAGCGCGATCGCCGACGCCAGCATCGTCGAGAAGCGCTGCAGCTTGCCGTGCTCGACGCGCCGCCCGTAATCGATGTCGTGCAGCTTCCAGACCGCCGACTGCACCACCTCGTGGGCGAGCTCGCGGGAGACCGACCGGTCGTCGGCGTGCTTGTCGAAGTCGACCATCTCCAGGGCGCTGATCAGCTCGGAGCGCATCCCCGGATGGTTTTCGCCGATGTAGAGCGCCACCCGGTCGTCGGCGACCCTGCTGGACAGCGGCAGCACCAGGAAGCGCAGGATCAGCCCCAACAGCGCCGCATAGGTGGCGGCGCTGAAGGCGAACATGGCCCACGGCCGGTAGCGCAGGGTGTCGAGTCCCCAGGCGAGGGCGAGCAACGCCAGGAATCCGGCGACCAGCACGATGGCGACGCCGCGCAGGGCGATGCGCAACCGCCAGCGGTTGCGGACCCGACGAACTGCCTTGCTGAGCTTCTTGCGCTCCAACGCTTCGAAAGTGCTCACGATCGCAACTCCACGGGGGAAGGCGAGGCCAATGTCCTAACCATATTACGTTGCACGGGTCGCAGACGAGGGCGAAAGTCGATTCGACAGCACGCTTTCGGCCAACAGGACGGTAAACACGAGGACCAGCAGATACCACCAGAAGGACTGCCGGGCCTCGCGATCCTCGGCGGTGACGGCCCCGGCGAGTTCCAGGTCGCCGCTGGCGCCGCCCCGCCAGCGCAGCGCCGAGGCCAGCTCCTCGGGGTCGATCCGCGACAGGTCGGACTCCCCGCGGTCGAGGTTGGCGGCCAGCCGCTCCAGATGGTCGCCGCCGTCGTCGCTCCAGCGCAGCTCGTAAAAGCCTGGCTCGGCAAGTTCCATGCGGTCGGTGGCCGCCGCGGGATCGGCGGCCCCGAGCGGGTCGTCGCTGGCCACCAGGCTCGCGGCGCCACCCGACGGCGAGGTCACCGTGACGCTGGTGCCGGCGGCGAGCTCGGTGCTCTCGAGGTTGCCCAGGCGCAGCACGCCGCCCACCGATTGCCAGGCGAGCGCTTCCTGGTAGCCGGCCACGTGCTGGGTGATGCGGTGCATGAAGGGGACGAAGACGGGCTGCGTCGCGAGGTCGTTCCAGAAGCGATCGAGAGTGGTCGGCAGCACGACGACGCGACCGGCCCCCACCGTGCGGGCGACGAGCGCCGGGTTGCCGTCGTCGAAGCCGGCGGCGACGATGTCGGTTTCGCCGGGCTCCAGCCTCCAGTAGCGGTAGAAGCTGGCGGCGGTGAAGTCGCCGCTACGGGGGGTGCGGAAGACCTCGAAGATCTCGTGGTTGCGGTCGTAGCTGGCCAGGGCGCCGCCGAGATCGGCGCTGCGGTCGACGATCTCGACGCCGAAGGCCGGCACCAGGGCGCCGGCGTCGGCCCCCTGCCAGCCGCCCGGCCGGGTCAGCTCCCCGAGCACCACGAAGAGGCCGCCGCCGGCCTCCACCCAGGCGCGCAGGTCGCGGCCCGCGGCGCCGGACGGGTAGGGGGCGTCGGCGAGGACGACGGCCGCGACGCCGGCGAGGTCCGCGGCGCGCAGGCTGCTCGACGGCATGTTGCGGACCCGGAACGCCGGCCGCGTCCCGACGCCGAGGGCGCGCTCGAAGAAGAACGTGTCGGACTCCTGCCCGTTGGGGTTGGTCAGCAGCAGCACCGGCAGCGTGCCGCCGGGATTGACCATGAAATAGAACGTGTTGTCTTCTGGAAGGGAGTCACTCCCGGCTCGGATGGTGCCGCGCAGCGCCCGGTCCGTCAGCGGTTGCGGGCGGAAGGAGACGGTCACCGCCGAGTTCGGCTCCAGCGAGACGGCGCGGGCGTCGACCCGTTCTCCCTCGATCTCGAGGATCGCCTCGAAGGCGTCGACCGGATCGGCGCCCTGGTTCACTAGGCGGGCGCTCACCGTGACCTGCTCTCCCTGCTCGGCGGGCTCCCGCTGCAGGATGAGACTGGCCACCGACAGGTTGCTGCTCTCCTCGCCGGCGACGTCGATGCCGATCAGGTTGGTGCCCTCGGGCAGCTGGGCGGCCTGCTCGGCGTCCCAGCCGGACTTCTGGTAGTCGGTGATCAACACCACCTCGCGCGCCGCCTGATCGGTCTCCGAGAGCAGCTGCTGGGCGATGCCGATGGCCGGGGCGTAGCGGGTGCCGCGGCGCGTGGGCGTGATCACGTCGAGGGTGCCGTTGAGCACCGACGGCTCGGGCGTCGAGCGCACCGCGAGCTGGGCGGCGTCGGAGAAGACCACCAGGGAGGCCCGATCCGACGGCGTCAGGCCGGCGATGACCCGCCGCGCCTCGCGGGTAGCGCGCTCCCAGCGGTCGCCGTAGCTCATGCTGTGGCTGTTGTCGAGCAGGATCACCACCTCGCGGGAGGCCCCCGACAAGGTCGCGGCGATGCTCGCCTGGTTGAAAAAGGGGCGCGCGAAGGCCAGCACCAGCAGCACCAGCGCCGCGCAGCGGAGCAGGAACAGCAGCCAGTGGCGGATCTTCTGGCGCCGCATCGACTTGAAGGGGACCTTCTGGACGAACATCAGCGACGGGAACGGGACCACCGTGGCCTTCTGACGGTACGTCAGATGGATGAGCACCGGGATCGCCAGCGCCGCCAGGCCGGCGAAGAACAGCGGGGCGAGGAACGACAGGCCCATCAGCGCACCCTCCCGAGACGCTCGCGGATCATCAGGTAGCGGAACAGCGCCTCATCGAGCGGCTGATCGGTGCGCAGCAGGCCGTAGTCGATCTGGTTCTTGATCATCAGGCTGGAGATCTCGGCGAGGTGCTCGGCCATCATCCGCCGGTACTCCTCGCGCATCCGTCCGGGCACCACGGGCACCGACTCGCCGGTTTCCATGTCCTCGTAGGTGGCCGACTCCTCGAAGTCGAAATCGATCTCCGCCGGGTCGAGGACCTGGTAGGCGATGACGTCGTGGCCGCGGTAGCGGAGGTTGAGGATCGCGTCGACGACGGCGCGCGGCTCCTCGTAGAAGTCCGAGATCACCATCACGATCCCGCAGCGCTTGGCGGCCTCGGTGATCTTCAGCATCGGCTTCAGGTACTCGCTGCGACCGCCGGGCTCGATGCGCTCGATGACGTGGAGGATGGTCTCGAGGTGCTTCGCCGAGGGCGGCACGTAGTCGACCACGTCGTCGTCGAAGGAGGCGAAGGCCACCCGGTCGCGCTGCTTGCTGGCGAAGTAGGTCACGCAGGCGGCGAGGAAGCGGGCGTAGTCGAGCTTGGTGATGCTGCGGCTGCCGAAGGTCATCGAGCGCGAGACATCGAGGATCGCCATGAAGTTGGCGTTCGACTCGGCCTCGAACTCCTTGACGTAGAAGCGATCCGAGCGGGCGAACACCTTCCAGTCGATACGGCGGATGTCGTCGCCGGGCATGTACTCGCGGTGCTCGGCGAAGTCCATCGAGAAGCCGAGGTAGGGGGAGCGGTGGAGGCCGTTGATGAACCCCTCGACGACGGTTCGCGCCAGCAGGTCGAGACGATCGATGCGCCCGAGGACCTCGGGGTCCAGAAAGCGGGCCCCTCTCGGCACCCGTTCGGTTTTTTGCGCCATCGTCTCTCTCTCTCTGTCGCTCTGTCTACCTATCTACCTAACTAGCCGTCTCTCCATCTCCGTCGTCGCCCGCGCCGCGGCCTCTGTCGTAACGACGGCCGGCCGGCCGCGGCTTGCACGCTTACATCCGCGATTGCGGCACCGGGACGGCATCCAGCAGCTGGTGAATGACCTGATCGGTGGTGATGCGCTCGGACTCGGCGTGGAAGTTGGTGAGGATCCGGTGGCGCATGACCGGCCGCGCCAGCGCCCGGATGTCCTCGAAGCGCACGAAGTAACGGCCCTGCACCAGCGCCCGCGCCTTGCCGCCGAGGATCAGGTACTGGGCGGCGCGCACCGACGCCCCGTACTCGATCCACTGCTTGACGAAGTCGGGGGCCTCGGGATTCTCGGGGCGGCTGCTGCGCACCAGGTCGACGGCGTAGTTCATGACCGCTTCCGAGACCGGCACGCGGCGCACGAGCCGCTGGAAGCCGACGATGTCGGGGCCGGCGATGGTGCGCTGGAAGTCGACCTCCTTGTTGCGCGTCGTCTCGCGGACGACCTCGCGCTCCTCGTCAACCGGCGGGTGCTCGATGATGATGTTGAACATGAAGCGGTCGAGCTGGGCCTCGGGTAGCGGGTAGGTGCCCTCGAGCTCGATCGGGTTCTGGGTGGCGAGCACCAGGAAGGGCTCCTCGAGCTGGTAGGTCTCGCCCTGCACGGTGACGTTGTGCTCCTGCATCGCCTCCAGCAGCGCCGACTGGGTCTTGGGCGGCGTCCGGTTGATCTCGTCGGCGAGCAGGATGTTGGTGAACACCGGGCCGCGCACGAACTCGAGGTTGCGCCGCCCGGTCTCGGGGTTGGCCTGGATGACCTCGGTGCCGGTGATGTCGGAGGGCATCAGGTCGGGGGTGAACTGGATGCGGGCAAAGTCGAGGTGGAGGACCTGGGCGAGGGTCTGGATCATCAGCGTCTTGGCCAGGCCGGGGACGCCGGTGATGATGCTGTTGCCGCCGACGAACAGGGTCAGCAGCACCTGCTCGAGGACCTCGCTCTGGCCGATGATGACCTTGC
Organism: Acidobacteriota bacterium; assembly: GCA_036398215.1. Taxonomy (GTDB): domain Bacteria; phylum Acidobacteriota; class UBA890; order UBA890; family UBA890; genus DASWHK01. The sequence continues at coordinate 7,746 of DASWHK010000216.1, forward strand.
GGACCTCGCCGACGACCTGCTCGTAGCCGGCCTTGAGCTGCTCGGCGCGGGCGACGTCGTCGGCGGGCAGCTCGGCGGAGACCGCCGCGTCGCCTTCGCCCTCGACCGCCGCGCCGCCTTCGCCGACGACCCTGGGCATGTTGGTCGCCGGGTGCGACGGTGCCAGCGGGGCGTCGTCGACCTCCGGGGTGGTTTCCAGCTCCTCGCGTCCGCTGTCGATATCCATGTCGCTGTCCTCGTCGTTCTCGGGGATGGAGTCCGCGTGTCAGGAATTAGGGCCCGTTCAGTTCATCATCGAGCAGATGACGTAGTTCATGCCGATCTTGTAGGAGTTGTTGGCCTGCTCCACGGGCACGTAGCCGGTGTTCGAGAACTCCCAGGACTCGCCGATGTCCTGGTTGTGGTTGACGACCACCATCAAACGCTTGCTGGGATCGTTGTCCTCGAAGACGCCGTAGATCACCGGGTTTCCATAGCGCGACAGGTCGGCTTGGTTGAGGATGTCCTCGGGGGTGACCTGGAAGAAGCAGTTGAAGATTGGGTGGGTGGTGTCGAGGATCGTGAAATCGGCGCCGGGGACGGCGCGGCGGATGAAGTCGTAGAAGGCCTGGGTGTCGTTGCCCTCCATGTCGTCGACCATGATGAAGCCGCCTTTGGCGAGGTAGTCGCCGAGGTTGGCGAGCTCCTCCTCGGAGGGCACCCAGTAGTCGGGCTCGCTGATATAGACGAAGGGATGGTTGAAGATCTCGGGGTCGGTGAACGAGTAGATGTTGCCGCCGCGCGGATCGATGGTCACCGGCATCGCGGTGAGCTCGTCGATCATCAACGAGAGGTTGTACTCGGCGCGCGGGTAGTCGTGGTTCCAGCCCATGTCCAGGCCCCATTCGTAGCGGCCGCGGCTGGTGTAGGCCTCGTCGAAGCGCAGGCGCAGGAACTGGAACCTACCCACGTAGGGCATGTTGCGGATCGGCAGGTCGGCGGTCATGGAGGTCGAGCGCATGCCGCCGAAGCTGAAGCCGCGGCGGCGCTGCGGCGCGGCCTCCGCGACGAGGGCCCCCGCGTCGCGGCTGCTTTTCAGAGCTGTGCTCGCCAAAGCCGTCTCCCCGGCGAGGGCTCCCGCGTCGCGGCTGCTTTCCTGAGAGGTGCTCGCCATCGCCGTCTCCGCGGCGCCTTGCGGCCGGGCGCTCCAGGTTTCGGGCAGGCTCGTCGGATCGCCGGCAACGGCTGCGAGCGTCAGCGCGACAGCGACTGGCAGGCCGGCCGAGGCGAGGCGCCATCGCCAGGTCGATGCCCTCCATGTCCTTGCCCGCGCCCGAGCATGCTCGTCGCGCACGAGGGTCGCGAGGGCGAGCCGCTGGCGCCTCATCGTCTGACCTCCGCGCCGCCGACCAGATCGAGCAGCAACCTCTGCGCCGCCGGATAGCCGGGGGCGATCTCGAGGGCGCCCAGGACGCTGCGCTTGGCGCCGGCCGCGTCGCCGGCTTGCTGCTGCGCCAGCGCCAGCCGGTAGAGCGCCTCGGCCATGTCCACCGGCTCCAACGCCACCACCGCCCGGCGCTCGCGGACGGCGAGCTCGTGCTCCCCGAGGCCGGCATAGAGGTCGGCGAGCTGCTGATGGGCGGCGATCTCGAGCGGATAGATGTAGACGGTGCGCTCGAGCGCCTCGGCAGCGCGCCGCGGCTCGCCGAGCTCTGCCTGGAGCGCGGCGAGCTCGACGTTGGCCCGGAAATGCTTCTCATTGATCGCCGTCATGGCCTCGAGCTCGGCGGCGGCGCGGCGCAGGTCGCCGGCCTCCCTGGCGATCTGCGCCAGGTACCAGTAGGGGCTGTTGGCCTCGGCGTAGAAGGGGAAGAGGCGCTTGGCGGCCTCGAGGTACTCCATCGCCTCGTCTTGTCGCCCCTCGTCGACCAGCGCGGTGCCGTAGGCGAGCTGGGCGAGGAAGTCGTCCGGGTTCTCTTCGGCGTTGCGGCGCAGCTCGGCGGCGGAGGGTCGCCCGGCGCCCGTTCCACCCAGCCGGGCCGGCCCCTCGCCGCTGCCCTCCAGCGCTGGACGCAGCGCCGCCAGCGGCTCGGCGTAGACCTCCTCGAGGTAGGCGGCGAAGCGGGCGTCGAAGGTCTCGAGGTCGATCCCGAGGACCTCTTGAAAGGCGTTCTCCGTGCTGGCGCCGCGCTTGTAGGCGTCGAGCAGGCCGAGGATCGCCGCGAAGCCGAAGTCGCGGTCGATCAGCTCGCAGACAAGCGAGGCCTGGAAGTAGGCGTGCACGACCTGCTCGGGATAGCTGGGACGGACGAAGCCGTCGGTGATCCGGCCGATCGGCAGCAGCTGGCCGCGCAGGTGGGCGATCAGGAAGCTGATGCTGACGTCGTCGCCCCAGCTCGGCCGCGCCCGCCGCTCCTCGTAGACCGACAGCCCCTCCGAGAACCAACGGGGGATCTTGAAGTCGGTGGCGCCGAGCGTGAACGTGTGGGCGATCTCGTGCCACAGCGTCGAGCCCCAGTTGAACTCGCCCAGCTCCCGCGCCGAGGGCGAATCGATGGCGATGACCGGGCCGAACGACACGCCCAGCGCCCCGAGCCCGATGAGCCCGACGGTGCGCACGGAGAAATCGGGGTGGCTGGGGTAGACCTCGATGCGGATCGGCGTCGGCGGCTCGTAGCGATAGCGGGTGGCGAAGTACTCGTAGGCCTCCTCGGCGAGCAGGCCGACGTACAGCGACAGCAGCCCGGCCTCGGGCCTCTCGATCATCAGGTCGAAGCGCGCCGTGCTGCTCTCGTCGTAGTCGGGAAAGGTGTCCAGCAGGTCGAGCGTGTTCTTGACCCAGAGGTTTTGGCGGTCGCCGGCGAAGGAGGTCTCGAGGCTGCGGCGGCCACCCTCGATGTCGCCGATGCGCAGCTGGTTGACGCCCAGGATGCTGTAGCCGCGCCACGACTGCGGATCCAGGACGGTGGCCTGGCGGGCGAAGTCGACCGCCTGATCGTAGTGGCGGTTCTGCACCAGCAGGTCGGCGAGGATGTTGTAGAGGTCGGCGTAGCCGGGGTTGATCGCCAGGGCGCGGTCGCGGGCGGCGGCGTAGGCGGCCTGGTCGTCGCGCAGGAAGTGGGCGGTGGCCAGCGTGGCGAGGGCCTCGAGCGCCGCCGGGTTCACCTGGAGGGCGAGCTCGGCCCGGGCGATCGCCTCGTCGTAGCGCTCCAGCGCCAGCAACTGCTGGCCACGGAAGACGTGCGCCGGCACCAGGCTGGGGTTCATCTCCAGGGCCCGGCCGACCACCTCGGCGACGCCGGGCTCGTTGTCGAAATGCATCCGCCGCGCCGACGCCAGCAGCGCCTCCGGGTGGCTGGGGTTGAGGCGCAGCACCGGGGCGAGGTCGGCGGCGGCGCCGGCACTGTCGTACCTGTCGAGAAACAGCTGGCCGCTGAGGATCTTGGGTCGCAACGAGCCGGGGTCGGCCGCGGCGGCCTCGTCGAAGGCCTTGAGGGCGTCCTGGAACAGGACGTTGTCGTCGATCGCCAGGTAGCTGCAGGCGATGCCGACGGCGATCAGGTCGTCGGCGGTGCGCGCCGCGCCGGCGTTGTAGACGTCGATGAAGCGATCGAACCGTTGCATCGCCTCCGACCGGCGACCTCGATCATAGGCGGCGATGGCGAGGTTCAGCTCGGCGGTGAGCCGGTCGGCGGCGCCGCCCTCGGCGGCGCGGCGGAAGGCGGTCTCGGCGTCGTCCATGGAGCCGGTCGCCCACAGCGCCTCGCCCAGACTGTTGTGCAGCTCCACGGAGCCGGGATGGGCTTCGATGTAGGCGCGGGCCACGGCCTCGGCCTGGTCGTAGCGGCCGACCTCGTGGAGGACGTCGGTCAACAATCGATGCTCCTCGGCGGCCGCCTCGGCGACGCGGATGCGCTGGCGCAGCGTGTTGATGGCCTCCTCGTAGCGGCCCTCGCGATAGGCGAGGAGCGCCGCGTCCTCGGCCTGGCCTGGCCGGGCGGCACTGGCCGGCAACGAGGCGCCGGCCGCTGACGGCACGGGGGCGGCGGTCGGCAGGGCGGCGGTTCTCGCCGGCAGCGAAGCGGAGAGCGCGATGGCCACCAACACCGGGATCGCCGCCCCGCGCCCGCGGCGGACGCGGCGCGGGACTCCGGGCGTCGGGCCGTTTTCAAGCGCGCCCCTCAGGCTTCGGCTGCAGCCGCGAACGCGCCGTTCGGGCAGGCGCCGGGCCGCAGCGTGAGAAAGGTCCGCAAAGCCGGTCAGGCTCATCGGCCGCCCTTCTCCCGGATCTGCTCGTCGGTGCGCGCCAGCGCCACCAGCAGCCCTTCGAGCTCGGCCATGTAGAGCTCGGCGGACATCGAGGCCTTCAGCAGCTTGAGCTGCTCGATCTGCTCGCGCAGCCGCCGCTGCTCGTCGTACAGGGCGCGCAGCCCCGGATCGTTCGCGCCGCCGCCGGCTGCGGTCACCGCCGCCGCGGGGTCGTCGAGGAACAGCGCCCGGGCGACCGCGCCGTCGGCCTCGCCGGGCGCCGGCTCGTGGCTGCCCTCGCCGTCGCCGTTGTCGTCGAGCTGGGCGGTCTCGGTGAGCATGCGGCCCTCGTCCTCGTAGAAGCGCGCCACCTCGCGGCGGGCGTAGGCGTAGGCCTCGAACAGCGACACCCGCCCGTCCTTGTCGAGGTCGGCGACGTCGGCGGCGAAGGCCTCGACGAAGAAGCGCGGGAAAACGGTCTGATTGCTCTGCCGGGCGTCGCGGGTGGCGGTGACCACCACCCGGTTCGGCCCCGAGAGGACGCCGACGAAGTCGCCGCTGGCGCTGCTGGTGTTGACGAAGGCCACCCGCTGGCTGACGAAGCGGTCGAGGAGCGCGTCGTACTCGAGGGCGGTGAGGTCGGGCCCGGGGATGTTGAACCGGGATTGCTCGCCCTCGCCGCTGCCGTGGCCGATCAAAACGACGATCAGGCGATCGTCGGGCGCCGCCGCGGCGGCCAGGCGGGCCAACGTCTGCTCGATGTCCTCGCGGCTGGACTTGGCGTCGATGCGCTCGGGATCGATCTCCGGCCGCTCGCCCAGATAGACGATGTTCTCGCGAGCCAGGCCCAGGTTGGCGGTCGCCGAGTCGATCAGCTGCAGCGCCCAGCGGTGAAAGACCTCACGGTAGATCTCGTCGCCGGCAGCACCGACGATGACGACCAGGTGGCCGCGGGAGGCCTGGGCGGCGGGGTGGGCGACGGCCGGCTCGGACGCCGCCACGAACCGGGGCGCGCCCAGCAGGCAGGCGGCAGCGGCGACGGCAGCGAGCAACAGGTGCGCCAAGGCCCGCGAAGAAGCGAGCGCGCCGGCGGCCCGGGCCGCAGACGAGCGCCGGGGCGCGCGGGCCGACGGCGGCCGGCGGCGGGCGATCATGCCAGCCCCTTGAGCTTGCGGTAGCCCCACTCGCTGCCGATCAGCGTGATCAGCAACAGGAAGCCCAGCGGCAGGTCCCAGAGGTCTCTGACCTCCAGCATCGTGGTGCCCCCCTCGGAAACCCGCAGGTCGCCGACCAGCGACCCGGCGTTCTGCGGCGTGTACCAGCGGCCGCCGGTCTCCTCGGCGATGCGCTCCAGCAGCGAGGTGCGGCGCTCGGCGGCGAAGGCCTCGGTCGACAGCTCGGCGACGTCGACGAAGCCGAGGTCCTCGCCGATCGGCTCGCCGCCGCGGGTCGCCAGCACGTGGACCTCGTGAAAGCCGATCTCGTCGGGCACGAAGGTGGTCTTGTACTCGCCGTCGGCCTCGATCGTCCAGTCGAGCTGCAGCTGGCGGTTGACGCCGGCCGGCGAGGTGATGGTGGCGACGACAGCGGCGTTGTTGACCTCGATGAAGTTGTCGTCGAGGACCGTGGCGGTGAGGGTGACGGGTGTCCCGGGGGCGAAGCGGTCGACGACCGTCCCCACCGAGACCTGTCCGGGGACGTCATTGACCAGCCAGCGCAGCAGCTGCTGCCAGAAAGTCTCGTGGGTCATGTCGTCGACCGGCAGCTCGTAGGCCATCTGCCAGACCCAGGGGTTGACCGGCGAGAAGACCAGCGCCTTGCCGCGCCCGAAGCGCTGGAAGGCGAGCACCACCTGCTGCTGGTCGCCGTCGATCGACGTGCCCTCCAGGACCGAGACGGCGCCGGGCTTGGCCCCGCCGATACGGTTGACGACGCCCAGGGGCGGCAGCGTTCCCCAGTGGCGCAGGCTCATGTCGACGGTATCGGCCATCTGGGTGACCGGGTGGGTGCGGCCGAAGAGCGTCGGCGCGATCGTGAAATCGGCGTAGGAGAAGCTCTCCGGGCTGGCGAAGGGAGGCTCGAGGACGACCGGCAGCACCTCGGCCACCGGGGTGTCCGCCCAGCCGCCTTCGCCCAAGGCGTTGCGGCCGCCGACCATCAGGAGGCCGCCGCCCCGCTGGCTGACGAAGTCGTGGATCATCTGCCGCTGGTCGGGGGTGAAGAACGCCGCCTCGAAGCTGCCGACGATCAGCCCCTTGTACTGGAAGAGCTCCTCGCGGGTGGTCGGGAAGCCGCCGGCCAGCTCCTCCTCGCTCTCGAAGCCCATCCGGTTGAACTTGTTCTCGGCCATGCGCATGAAGACGCCGAGCTGCAGGTTGCGGTCGTCGTCGATGGCGTGGGTGCGGAGAAAGCCGATCCGGTAGGTGGGCTCCCCTTCGATATAAAGGACCTTGTCGCGGCGGTCCTGGACCACGATCAGGACCTCCTGCTGGTTGTTCTCGCGCACCATCTCGCCCTCGGCGACGGCGACCCGGAAGCTGTAACGATGCGGCCCCGGCTCGCTGGCGGTGAAGTAGGCCTTGACCACGGTCGAATCGCCCTGTCGCGGCAGGTCGACCTCGGTCGTGCCGACGACACCCTCGGGCCCCTCGACCAGCAGCAGGACCTGGGAACCGCCGAAGCCCTTGTGCTCGATGACCACGTCGGCGGCGACCCGCGAGCCGGCGAGAACCCGGCGCGGCGCCTCGACGCGCGCCACCTCGAGGTCGCGGTCGAAGCGCTCGACGCCGACCCCGATCGGAAACACCGGGACCGAGGCGGCGCGCAGCGCCTGCAGCGAGGCCGAGATGCCCTCGATCGAGTTGTCGGCGCCGTCGGTGACCACGATGAGGCCGGAGAGCGGCACCGCGGCGAGCTCTGCCTGGGCGAACTCGAGCGCCGGCCCGATATGCGACTGGCCGCCGGCGAAGG
>DASWHK010000217.1:0-6695 GCA_036398215.1 Acidobacteriota bacterium
GCCTGTTCGTCGGCCCCTCCTCGGGCGCCTACGTCCACGCTGCCCTGCAGATCGCCCGTCGCGGTGACCTGCCGACGGTCGTCACGATGCTCAACGACGCCGGCGAGCGCTACGCGTCGACCGGGCTGTGGGGGAGCTGACGTGGTGGAAGTGTGATGGCTCTGGCGCGTGGACCTTGCGGGCGAGGGCAATCCGGCTGGCCATCGTGCGCGCCGCAAGCTATGGTCACCCACGGAAGGCGCTTGCTCCGGAAATGGCAGTTGGGGACCGGGATGGCGTTCAGTAGGTGACAGAGGAACCCGTACGTCCGCCGGGGGGCCGCGATAAGCGTGGCTTCACCCGCACCAGCGTCACCGAGGCGATCAAGATCGAGGTGGAGGACAGCCCGCCCGGCTCGCCCGCGACGTTCGGCACAACTGTCGACGTCAGCCGCGGCGGCCTCGAGGCTCGCATCCAGGGCGCTCCGATCTCCCCAGGCTCCCGCTGCATCGTCCGCTTCCTGTCGACGCGGAAGTTCAAGCCGACGATGGTGTGGGGCGTGGTCGTCGGCACCGACAAGTCGGTCGACGGGCGCAGCGTGCGGATCGAGTTCGATACACCGCTCGAGGCCGTGAGGCTCGGCGAGTCCGCTCCGCGCGAGAAAACGCCGCGGCGCTCCGTCCTGGTGATCGATGACGAGCACCACGTCGGCGACATCATCCGTCGCTTCCTTGCCGACAAGGGCTACTCGGTCACCGTCGCGAAGAACGGCCTCGACGGCCTGGAGCTGCTGCGGCGCGAGCCCTTCGACGTCCTGATCCTCGACATCTACATGCCCAAGCTCAACGGCCTCGAGACCCTGCAGCGCATGCGCCGGGAAGGGATCGAGCCGAAGGTCGTTCTGAGCATCTCCGGGCAGGCCGACGACGAATCGGCGCACCAGACCCTCCGGCTCGGCGCCCACGACTTCCTGGTCAAGCCGATCGACCTGAACTACCTGGATTGGGCCATCCGGCTGCGGCTTTGACGACGCTCCGCGGACACTTGGCTCCCGCAACGACAACCCCAGCGGGCTGAATCCAGCGGCGCCCAGTCTCGATTCCGCCAGGGCTGCTCAAGAGTCGGCGGCGGATCCTCCCGCGGCGGATGCTCCCCATTCGGCAGCGTCGCCCGCCATTACTCCCGGTCGTCGCGGAAGATCTCGCCGTCCTTCATGACGAAGCGCACGAGGCGTAGGGCCGAGATGTCGGCCGTCGGATCGCCTTGGACGGCGACGAGGTCGGCGAGCAGGCCGGGGCGCACGGCGCCAAGCCGGTCGTCGATGTCGAAGTAGGCCGCATTGCCGGCGGTGGCAGCGTGCAGCGCCTCTGCGGGGCTCATCCCGTAGTCGACCATGAGCTCGAGCTCGCGAACGTTGTCGCCGTGGGCATAGACGCCGACATCGCCGCCGAAGCAGATCGGCACACCGGTGCGCAGCGCCAGCGCGAAGCTGTCGCGCTTGCGGCGGATCCGCGCCGGCTCGGGGTCGATCCCGCGGCGCCAGCCGCCGTACTGGCTGATGGCGTCGCCGGCCGCCAGCGTCGGGCAGAGGGCGACGCCGCGCGCCGCCATCAGCTCGAAGACCTCGGCGTCGGCGCCGTCGCCGTGCTCGATGGTCCGCACCCCGGCGGCGACGGCGCGTCGCATCCCTTCGGCGGTGCCGGCGTGGGCGACGACCCAGCGGCCGGAGCTGGCGGCCACCTCGACGATCGTCCGGAGCTCCTGCTCGGTGAACGTCGGCGCGGCGGTGCCGCCGGCGCCCCAGCGATAGTCGGCGTAGACCTTAATCCAGTCGGCGCCGCGGCCGATCTGGTCGCGGGTCACCCGCACCAGGTCGTCGTGGCCGTCGGCCTCCTCGGCGCCCACCGGGAGGTCGAGCTCGGGCGCCCCCTTCGGCTGGTAGCTGCCGGTGGCGACGATCGCCCGCGTGGTGACCAGCATCCGCGGCCCCGGGATCACCCCCTTGTCGATGGCCTCCTTGATGCCGGCGTCCGCGTATCCGGCCCCCTCGGTGCCCAGGTCGCGCAACGTCGTGACCCCGGCCCACAACGAGTCGCGGACGTGGACGACGGCGCGGGCGGTGCGCTCGGCGAGCGACTCGTAAAGGACCTGGTCGGCCCAGGCGGTCTCATCGTAGGGGTGCAGCAGCACGTGCGAGTGGCCCTCGATCAGGCCGGGCAGCAGGGTTGCGCCCGGCAGCTCGATGATCCGCGCCCCGGGCGGGGCCTCGGGCGCGTCGCCGGCAGGGCCGGCAGCGGCGATGCGGTTGCCCTCGACGGTGACGATCCAGCCCTCGTGCAGGGACTCGCCGTCGAAGACCCACTGCGGGCGCAGGACCAGGGCGGCCTGTTGCGAGCCGGCGGGCCCCGCGCCGGCGATCACCCCGGCAAGGGCGAGCAGGAAAGCGACGCGTCTCAAGGCTCTCGTCTCACGGTTGTTCCTCCCGGGAGTGGTCACATGAGCGACTCAGCTTACCGCGTGGGCGCCCTATCCGACCCCCATCGTGCGCATCGCCAGCCAGCAGGCCGCTCCGGTCGCGAGAATGGTAGCCAGGCCGCCGGCCAACCAGAGCGCCATGGCGCGGGGCCCGTTCATCAGCGCCAGCAACACCTTGACCGCGGCATTGGCGCCAATCGCCAGCAGCAGGACGAGCGCCGCGCTCGACGCCGGCAGCGACGCGGCCGACACCAGCCCCGGAAGCGAGACGGCGACGGCGCTGACGGTGGCCAGGCCGGTGAGCGTCGCCACCAGGTAGACCCCCCGCGCCCCGAAGTAGGCGAGGGCGAGGCGCGACAGGAACAGGAAGGCGACCAGATAGAGGGCGAACCTCAGCGCCGGCAGAAAGGAGAACGGGTTGCGCAGCGTCATCTCGAGGCCGTCGTCAGCATCGTCGCGCCCCAGGGAGCCGACGATCCAGGCGCCGAGCAGGCCGACGGCAAACATCGACAGCAAGAACGGCGCCAGGCGCCACGCCAGGCTGCGGTCGAGCACGAGCACCAGCAGCAACAGCCGGGGAAGCTGCATGGCGTTGCCAGCCACCGCGGCCGCCGAAATCAGCCGCGCTTGCTCGGGCCGATGGTTCGCCCGATCGGCGAGCGAGACGGTAACCGCCGGGGTGGAGACCAGCCCGCCCAGTATCGCCGACGCGAACAGGCCGCGCCCGCTGCCGATCATCTTCACCAGGAAGTAGCCGGCGTAGCTGATCGCCGAGAACAGGATGACGAACGACCAGGCCTGGCGCGGGTTGAAGAAGTCGTAGGGACCGATCTCGGTGTCGGGCAGCAACGGATAGGCGACGAACACGACGGCGAGGAACTTCAGCGTGTCGAAGAACTCGACGTTGCTGATCTTGTCGCCGACGAAGTCGTGCATCGGCCGCTTGGCGGCCAGCAGGATCGCCAACACGATGCCGGTGCCGATGGCCGCGGCCTCGTGGTCGCGAACCATGTAGCCGACCCAGAAGGTGAGCAGCGCGGCGGTCTCGGTGGTGGCCCCGAGGTGCTCGACCGAGGCGCGCTGGTAGCCGATCACGACCAGCAGGGCCACCGCCGCGAAGGTGACCGCGGTGAAGGCGACGTGATCGACGAGCGCGCAAACGCCGCCGAGCAGGCCGATGGTCGCGAAGGTCCGCACGCCGGCGAACGACTCCTCGCCGGGGGAGCGGCCACGGTAGCGCTCGGCGCCGAGTAGCACGCCGATGGCGAGCGCCTCGCCGAGGATCCGCGCGGTTTCGAGGTCGATGAGCTCCATCCAGGTACGTAATCACACCCGGCCGCCGCCGGAAACGCCTCGTACTTACGCCGCCTCGCGCCGCTTCCCCTTCATGAGCTCGTCGCGGCGACATCTGACGCTCGACCGGGACCCTGCGCGAGGACGCCGACTTGCTTCCGCTCGTTGTCCTCCGGCAGTCTTGATGGCACGACTGGAGGGTTCTGATGAAAAGAAGTACCGCCGCCGCCGTCTCCCTCGCCGCGGCGATCGCCCTCGCCGCCTGCGCCACCAATCCGGCCACCGGCCGCCGGCAGCTGGCCCTGATCAGCGAGCAGCAAGAGATCGAGATGGGGCGGCAGGCCGACCCCGAGATCGTCGCCTCGATGGGCCTGTACGACGACGACGACGCGCAGGCCTACGTGCAGCGGATCGGCACCGCGCTGGCGGCGACCTCGGAGCGCCCCTCCCTGCCCTGGACCTTCCGCGTCCTCGACGATCCGACGGTCAACGCCTTCGCGCTGCCGGGCGGCTTCATCTACGTGACCCGCGGCATCATGACCCACCTGAGCTCCGAGGCCGAGCTGGCCGCCGTGCTTGCGCACGAGATCGGCCACGTGACCGGCCGGCACTCGGTCGAGCAGCTCAGCCAGGCGCAGCTCTTCTCACTCGGCCTCGGCGTCGGCATGGTCGTCAGCGAGCGGGTGGCGCAGTTCGGCGGCCTGGCGCAGGCGGGCCTCTCGCTGCTCTTCCTCCGCTACTCGCGCGACGACGAGAGCGAGGCCGACGAGCTCGGCTTCCGCTACCTGACGCGCGGCGCCTACGACGCCCGCGAGATGCCGAAGGTGTTCGACATGCTCGGGCGGATCGGCGAGTCGCGCGGCAGCCGGGTGCCCAATTGGCTCGCGACGCACCCGGACCCGGAGCGGCGCGCCGAGGAGTCGCTCCGGCTCGTCGCCGAGTATCCCGGGGGCTTCGACGGCACCCGGGTGGCGCGCGACGCGTACTTTGACCGCATCGACGGGATGATCTTCGGCGACAACCCGCGAGAGGGGTTCTTCGAAGGCGGGTTGTTCCTGCATCCTGACCTGGAGTTCCGGCTGCGCTTCCCCGACGGCTGGACGACGGCCAATCAGCGCCAGAACGTGTACGCGGTGGGCCCGGAACAAGACGCCGTCGTCGAGCTCCGGCTGGCGGAGGAAGCCTCCCCCCAGGCGGCGGCGACCGCGTTCCTCGCCCAGGAGGGGGTCCGCGCGACCCGCACCTTCCGCCAGGAGGTCAACGGCTTCGACACCTACTGGGCCCGCTTCGAGGCCCGCTCCGGAGATACGGGCCTGGCCGGGACGGTGGCGTTCCTCGAGCACGGCGGCAACGTCTACCGGTTGCTCGGCTACGGCCTGGCAGCGAGCTGGCCGCCGCTCGCCGCCGTCGCGGAGAGATCGATCGGCAGCTTCGAGCGCCTCACCGACCGCGCCGTCCTGTCGATCCAGCCCGACCGCCTCCGCTTCGTGCAACTCTCGTCGAGCCTGACCCTCGACCAGTTCGTCGCCCGCTACCCATCGACGGTCCCCGCCGAGACCATCGCGCTGATCAACCAGATCGGCCCGGACCAGCGGCTTGCGCAGGGCCAGCGCGTCAAGCGGATCGTCAATCCGTAGCAGGCCGTTGCGAGCGCCCTGATGAGGCGCGTCTCGCAGCTCGGCCCACATTCCAGCGCAGACCATCGAGCAGAAGAAAGAGAGGCTCGCACTCAGGCGTCGAGCCTGGCGAGCGGCTGGTCGAACTCCAGCGCGAGATTGAAAGCGTCGCGCACCTTCGACGAGCGGCGCACGCGGCCCGTGATCCGCGCCGGCTCGATCTTCGCCTTGGGGTCGACAAAATGCACGTCGCAGCGGGCGCCCGGCAAGACATCCTGTTTGACGCGGACCAGCATGCCGCCGCGGCTGATGTCAAAGGTGGTACCGGTCAGCTCCAGGCGCATGACCTCGTGACCGCCCAGGCTGAGGCTGGCCTCGATGTGAATCTCGTAAGCGACTTTCACTCGCTCGTAGGAGCGCTTGTCCGCCGGGTCGGCCGCCGCCGGTTCCGGGGCTTCCGGCTCGGTATCCTCCAGGCCGACGGCCTCGGGTTGTGCCGCTTCCGGCTCGGTATCCTCCAGGTCGACCGGCTCGGGTTGCGCCGCTTCCGGTTCAGCTGCTTCCGGTTCAGACGTCTCTGGCTCGGCTTCCTCCGTGTCGGCCGGCGCCGGTTCAGCGAGCTCCTGCTCGGCCTCGATTGGGCCAACCACCTCTGGCCGCGCGGCCTCCGGTGCAGCCACCTCCGCCTCGGCCTTCAACAGGTCGGCGATCGTCGTTTTAGCACGCGTCGGCTCGGGCTCCACCGAGTCGACCCATTCGGGTTCAGCCGCCTCCGGCTCGGTCTCCACCAGGTCGGCCCATTCGGGTTCAGCCGCCTCCGGCTCGGTCTCCACCGGATCGGCCACGTTCGGGAGAGCCTCGTCCGCTTCAGCCGCTGCCTCCAGCTCCGCCGCCTCCAGCTCCGTAACCTCAGGTCCGGCCGCCTTCGCTTCCACCGCCTCCGAGCCCGATTTCACCCAGGCCGACAACGTCCGATTCAGCCAGCTCCGCGATCGGGCAGCCTCCGGCTCGAGGTCTTCAGGGTCGGCCGCCTCCGGTTCAAGCGCGCCCTGCTCGGTCTCTACCAGCTCGACGACCCCCGCTTCTCCGGTCTCCGGCTCGGCCTCGTCCAGGTCGACGCCCTCCGCTTCTCCCGCCGCCGGCTCGGCCTCGTCCAGGTCGACGAAGCCCGATTCCGCCGCCTCCGCCTCGGCCTCCTCCAGGTCGACCACCTCCGGTTCGGATACCTCCGGCTCGCTCTCCACTAGGTCGGCCAGCCCCGGTTCAGCTTCCGCGCGGCGTCCCCACCACTTGGACAACCTCCCCTCCAGGCCAGAGGTAGATTGAGCCCTC